>JAJZUZ010000016.1 GCA_021845965.1 Pseudomonadota bacterium
AGCATCAACACGCCTTCCTGGATCGTCGCCTGCAGCTGCATGCTGCGTGTGGCCATGGCGGCCAAGGCTTGTGCCGGCTCCGTCGGTACCCGCCAGACCTGCAGCCTGTCCAGCCGCGTGAGCTTGCTTTCGATACCGCGCCACCAGACCTCGGCCGCGTGGGCGAAGGCGTAGACCACCACGGCATCGGACTTGTTGCAGGCCTTGGCCAGCGGCTTGTCCTCGGGCTGGCCCACTTCCACCCACAAGCGGGTATGGCCAGTGTAGTCGCGTAGCCAGACGTCCGGCTCGTCGGGGTTGGACAGGCCGGCGCCAAAAGCGAGCGTGCCGTCGCCGCCGAGTTCGGTCTGCAGACGATGGGCCTGCAGCGCCAGGGCCACCAGCCGGATCATCATGCGTTCGTCGGTCTCGCTCGGATGCCGTGCCAGCGTCAGCGCATGGTCGGCGTAGTAGCCGTGGTCGATGTCCGCGATCTGCAGGTTGGCCTTGAAGACCGTGGATTTGAGCGCCATGAAGAAGAGGGTGCGTGAAGGGGATTGTCGCGAACCGCCGCTGAGCCGGCTCCGCCGGGCCGCTGGCGTTGTCCCCCTTGGGGGAAGCGGCGGTAGCCGCTCAGGGGCTTAAACCCGCTTCGCGAGTTCGGTGGCCTTGCCGGTATAGCTGGCGGGCGTCATGGCCAGCAGGCGCTGCTTGTCGGCGTCCGGAATCTCCAGGCTGCGGATCAGCTGGTGCAGATCGTCGGCGGTGACGGTCTGGCCGCGGGTGACTTCCTTGAGCTTCTCGTAGGCACCGGCCACGCCGTAGCGGCGCATCACGGTCTGGATCGGCTCGGCCAGCACTTCCCAGGAAGCATCCAGGTCGGCGGCCAGCTTTTCGCCGTTGAGCTCCAGCTTGCCCAGGCCGGTGGCCAGCGACTGGTAGGCCAGCACGGCGTAGCCCAGCGCCACACCCATATTGCGCAACACGGTGGAGTCGGTCAGGTCACGCTGCCAGCGGGAAATCGGCAGCTTCTCGCTGAGGTGGCGCAGCAGGGCGTTGGCCAGGCCCAGGTTGCCTTCGGCGTTCTCGAAGTCGATCGGATTGACCTTGTGCGGCATGGTCGAGGAGCCGATCTCGCCGGCCTTGAGCTTCTGCTTGAAGTAGCCCAGGGACACATAACCCCAGACGTCGCGCGAGAAGTCGATCAGGATGGTGTTGGCGCGGGCGATGGCATCGAACACTTCGGCCATGTAATCGTGCGGCTCGATCTGGATGCTGTAGGGCTGGAAGGTCAGACCCAGACCCAGCGGCTCCGGCGTCTCCACGACCTTGCGCGCGAAGGCTTCCCAGTCGAACTCGGGCCAGGCGGCCAGGTGCGCGTTGTAGTTGCCCACGGCGCCGTTCATCTTGCCCAGGATCTTGACCGCGGCGATGCGGTCACAGGCCGTCTGCAGGCGCACCACGACATTGGCGATCTCCTTGCCCACGGTGGTGGGGCTGGCGGTCTGGCCGTGGGTGCGGCTGAGCATGGGCACGGCGGCATAGGCCTGGGCCATGTCACGCAGCTTGACCAGCAGCTTGTCCAGCGCCGGCAGCACCACGGTGTCGCGCGCGCTGCGCAGCTGCAGGGCATGGCTGGTGTTGTTGATGTCCTCGCTGGTGCAGGCGAAGTGCACGAATTCGCTGGACTTCTGCAGCTCGGGCCGGGCCTCGAACTTGGACTTGATCCAGTACTCGACGGCCTTGACGTCGTGGTTGGTGGTCTTCTCGATCTCCTTGATGGCCTTGCCATCGGCCTCGGAGAAATTCTTCACCAGATTGAGCAGGTAGGTGCGCGCGCCGGGCGACAGCGGCGGGAATTCCTGGAAGCCCGCGTCGCTGAGCGCGATGAACCAGGCCACCTCGACCTGGACGCGCCGGTGCATATAGCCTTGTTCGCTCATCAGCGGGCGCAGCGCGGCGAGCTTGGCGGCATAGCGCCCGTCCAGCGGGGACAGGGCCGAAATGGTGGAGAAAGTCATCCCCGAATTGTAGTTGGAGCGTTATGGATGGGGGGGTGAAACGTCGTGGTTTACCCTGAATCGCTAAAATCCGCCCCCTGGACTACAAATCGACCCATGAAACTGATCGGCTCCCACACCAGCCCCTACGTGCGCAAGGTGCGCATCGTGATGGCGGAAAAAAAACTGGACTACACCTTCGTGCTGGAAGATGTGTGGTCCGATCAGACCCGCATCGCCGACGCCAATCCTTTGGGCAAGATTCCCTGCCTGATCATGGAAGGGGGCGAGGCCCTGTTCGATTCGCGCGTCATTGTGGAGTATCTGGACACCCTGTCGCCCGTGGGCAAGCTGATTCCGCCCGTGGGCCGCGAGCGCGCGGAGGTCAAGACCTGGGAGGCACTGGCCGACGGCGTGATGGACGCCGCCCTGCTGGCTCGCATGGAAGCCGTGTGGCCCAAGCGCAGCGAGGAGCAGCGCTGCCAGGCCTGGATCGATCGCCAGCTGGGCAAGATCAACGCCAGCCTGGAGGCCATGAGCCGCGGCCTGGCCGACAAGCCCTTCTGCACCGGCACGCACATGAGCCTGGCCGATATCGCCGCGGGCTGTGCGCTGGGCTACCTGGATTTTCGCTTTCCCCAGGTCGGCTGGCGCGAGGCGCACCCCAATCTGGTGCGCCTGCAGGAGAGGCTCATGCAGCGCCCCAGTTTTGCCGATACCGTGCCGCAATAAGGCGCTCGCCGTACTGGCGGCCTGACTTGCGGCGTCGCCGCCGCTGGCTAGGTTGCCGGCAGGGCCGTCAGCGCCAGCATGCGCTGCAGATGGAGCTGGATGCGCACGTCGCGGTGCGGCACACTGGCGACCACACGGTACTCGCGCACGCTGGTGTCGCGGATGATGGGATCCACCACCGGCAGGCCTTCGCGGTTGACCAGCACGGCCACGCGTGGCGTGGTGGTGTTGGCGCCGCGGCGGATCACGACCGCGATCTCATTGGTGTTGAGGCGTACGAAGGAGCCGGGCGAATAGATGCCCACGGCCTTGATCAGCGCCGCACCGGCCTCGTCCACCTGCCGGTTCTCGTCGAAATAGCTGGCCTGCATGGCTGCGGCCGGGGAGGTTGGAACGCGAGAAGCGCGTGGCGCCAGGCGGGCGGCGAACATGTCGGCGCGCTGGATCAGGCGTGCCATGCGCTGGCCCTCGCTCTTGGCGCCCAGGGGGCCGGCGGGCACGTTGTGATGGAAGCGGATCGCCTCCAGCCAGGCGGTATCGGAGACGCCGATCTTTTGCAGCATGGCGATCGAGCGCTCCGCATGCACGTCGATGAGCTTGCGCTGCTCCGGCGTGGGCGGTGTCAGCTGTTGCGCCAGCTTGTCCTGCAGGTCGGTCATGCCCAGGTTCATGGTCAGCGCGGCCAGGCACAGCACCTGCTCCTCTTCCGCCGGCCAGTTCAGCACCTCGCGCGCGGCCAGGCCGCACATGACGCTGACCAGCATGGCGTGCGTGGCGCTGTACATCCGGATCTCGCTGGCCGAGAGATGGAACAGGGCGAACAGCGCGCCGTCGGCGTTGCGCAGTGACTGGTGGCGCAGGCGCCGTTGCAGCCGGATGAGGCGCTGCAGGAACTGCGGCGCCCCGCTGTCGCGCAACAGGCTGTTGGCCTGGACCTGGTAGTCCAGCCAGTCGGGAATCTCGTCCTCCACATCGGCGTCGCCGCGGGCACTGGCCAGCTCGGTGCCGGTGATCTGCGTTCCGGCGATCTCGCCCAGTGTCGTGTCCTTGAGCACCATCTCGTGCAGGCGACCCACGTAGGCGCGATGGTGGGCTTCGGAGTCGGCGACATCGATATAGAGCGAAACGCCGCGACCCACGAGGCCCTGAAGCTCGCTCCGGGTGGCGATCACATAACCCTTGCCGGCCAGCAGCGTGCCCTCCGCGTCCATCAGCGCGAACGGCAGGGGCTCACCGACCCGGATCGAGTCGATGCTGACGGCGACAAGTTTGGGCATCATGGCTCGAAACGATTATGCCCTTGGGCGCCTTGGCGGTGGGCGCGGGATTGGGGGGTAAAGCACGGCTGTTTCCGGTGATCGCGGGGCGCCCTGGCAGCTGGCTGCTAGGATGCTCGCCATGACGCATCGATCTCCGTCCCCGGCGCCCGGGACGCCGGCCATCCCGCTGCCGGCCTTTCTCGACAAGCTCTGCGCGCGTGAGCAATTGCCGGCGCGGCTGGCCGCTCTGCCGCGCCCGCTGGTGTTCACCAACGGGGTGTTTGACGTCATGCACCGCGGCCATGCCATCTACCTCGCCCAGGCGCGCGAGCTGGGGGCCAGCCTGATCGTGGCGCTCAATACGGACGCGTCCGCG
The DNA here is from genome assembly GCA_021845965.1 of Pseudomonadota bacterium. Lineage (GTDB taxonomy): Bacteria > Pseudomonadota > Gammaproteobacteria > Burkholderiales > Burkholderiaceae_C > Hylemonella. The sequence goes on from JAJZUZ010000016.1 coordinate 4,347, forward strand.
CGCCGCCTGGGCAAGGGCCCGGACCGTCCGCTGAACAACGAGCAGGACCGCGCCGCCATGGTGGCCGCACTGGGCGCGGTGGACCTGGTGACCTGGTTCGACGAGGACACGCCGCAGGCGCTGATTGCCGAAGTCTGCCCCGACATCCTCGTCAAGGGCGGTGACTACGACATGCGCAAGCTGCCGGAGACCGCCCTGGTCGAATCCTGGGGCGGCCGTGCCCTGGCCCTGCCCTTTGTCGAGGGCTACTCCACCACGGCGCTGGTACGCAAGATCCGAAGCACGGCCTGAGCCAGGTTCAGGCGGTACCGAAGACGGCCGACCACAGGGCCAGCACGGCCGCCTGCTCGGTGGCTACGCTGTGGGGGTCGACCTGGGTTGGCGCCTCGTCCAGCCGCGCCCGGTGCTGGATGCGCCGTAGCTCGCGGTAGGCATCGGCCGCCGAGGCGCCGACGCCCGCCGGCAGCAGGCCCACGACCTCGGCGGCGCGCAGCAAGGCGATATTGCCTGCATTGGCGACCAGTTCCGGATGCCGCGCCGACTGGGACAGTACCAGGTATTGCACCGCGAATTCGACGTCGACCATGCCCCCGGTGCTGTGCTTGACGTCGAAGTGCTCGCCATGTTCCGGGTGCGCCTGGCGCACCTTGTCGCGCATGGCCACGATTTCCTTGCGCAAGGCGGCCGGGTCGCGCGGGGCGCAGATCACGGCCTGACGCACGGCGTCAAAGCGCTGGCGCAGTTCTTCGCTGCCCAGCACGAAGCGCGCCCGCGTCATGGCCTGGTGCTCCCAGGTCCAGGCGGTGTTGCTGCCGCGCTGCTGCTGGTAGTTGGCGTAGGCCTCGAAGGTGGTGATCAGCAGGCCCGAGTTGCCGTTGGGGCGCAGGGCAGTGTCGATCTCGTACAGGTCACCCTCGCCGGTCTTCACCGTCAGCCAGTTGATGAGCTTGCGCACCAGCAGGGCGTAGACCTCCGGTGCGTCCTCGTGCTCGTCCTCGTAGACGAAAACGATGTCCAGGTCGCTGCCGTAGCCCAGTTCCTTGCCGCCGAGCTTGCCGTAGCCGATGATGGCGAACTGCGGTTCGTCACGGTGTCTCTTCTTCAGGCGCGCCCAGCACCAGCGGGTGGTGATGCGCAGCACGGCATCGGCCAGCGCGGACAGGTCGTCGGCCACCTGCTCCACGGTGAGCACGCCCTCGACGTCGCGCGCCAGCGTGCGGAACACCTCGGCATGGTGGGCACGACGCAGCAGGTTGAGCAGCGATTCCTCGTCATCGTCGCCGGCGGCATGCAGGGCCTTGCAGCGCGTATCCAGTTCCGCCTCGAAGGTGGCGGGGTCGAAGCGCTCGTCCATCATCGTGCGGCTGGCCAGCTCGTCGATCACGCCGGGGTGCTGCAGCAGATAGCGCGCTGGCCAGCGCGCCGCACCCAGCAGGCGCAACAGGCGCTCATGCACGGCGGGGCGCTCCAGCAGCATGGCCAGGTAGCTCTCGCGCCGCAGCAGCGGTTCCATCCAGTCGACCAGGCGGCTGGCCGCCTCGTCGCTGGCGCGGCCCTCGCGCAGCCATTCGGCTGTGCGGGCCAGCAGGCGCACCAGGCGCGCGCGGGACTCCTCGCGCAGCGCCAGCACCCGCGGGTGGGTGCGCCAGGCGCTGACGCGCTCGCGAAACAGCGGCGGCAACTGTTCGATGAGCGTGTCAAAGTCCGGCGCGGCGCCGCCGTTCTTGCCATTGCCGTTGTTGCAGCCCTTGCACTCCTTCTGGCCACCGAGCAGGATGTCGAACTCCTGCGCCACCACCTCGCGATGGGCGTCAAGCTGGCTCAGGAAGCTGCAGGTGTCCGGGTGGCCCATGCTGCGCGCGATCCAGTCCAGATCATCGTCGCGCGTCGGCAGTACATGGGTCTGCTGGTCGTCCAGATACTGGATGCGATGCTCCACCCGGCGCAGGAACTCATAGGCCTGCGCGAGCGCATCGGCGGTCGCCGCCGGCATGAGGGCGGCCCGCACCACGCGCTGCAGGGCGTCCAGCGTGGGCCGGGTGCGCAACTCGGGGAACTGGCCGCCGCGCACGACCTGCAGCAGCTGGACCGTGAACTCGATCTCGCGGATGCCGCCGCGCGAGAGCTTGACGTCGTTGCTGCGCTCGGGGCGGCCGGCACTGCGCTTGCTGGCATGGTCGCGGATCTGGCGGTGCAGCACACGCAGCGAGTCAAAGACGCTGTAGTCCAGGTAACGGCGGAATACGAAGGGGATGACCAGGTTGCGCAGCAGCATGATCGAGCCATCCTGCAGTTGGCGCCGGGGGGCGACGGTACGGCTCTTGAGCCAGGCGAAGCGTTCCCACTCGCGCCCCTGCACCTGGAAGTACTCTTCCAGCGCGCCCAGCGAGACGGCTGGCGGGCCGGAGTTGCCGTTGGGGCGCAGGGCCAGGTCGACACGGAACACGAAGCCGTGCTCCGTGGTGTCGCCCAGCAGGTTGGATATGGCGCGCACCGCCTTGGCGAAATACTCGTGGTTGGAGATGCGGTTGCGCCCCTCCGCGTTGCCGGCGGTTTCGCCGTCCTGGTCGTAGATGTAGATCAGGTCGATATCGCTGGAGACGTTGAGTTCGCGCGCCCCCAGCTTGCCCATGCCCAGGATCCAGAACAGCGCCCGCTGGCCGCCCGGCGCCAGCGGCATGCCGTAGCTGTCGTCGAGCGACTGCATGACCTCGGTGCACGCCGTGTCGAGGGCCAACTCGGCCAGTTCGGTCATGCTCGCCGTGACATCCTGCAGCGGTGCGCCCTGCTCGCAGTCCAGCACCACCAGGCGCTCGATCACCAGCTGGCGCAGGACACGCAGCGCCGCCCCGCAGTCGTGCCCGCCGGCACGCAAGGTTGCATACAAGGCCTGCATCTGCTGCGGGCCGGGTCGACCGGGGGGCAGCAGGTCCAGCAGCGACTCGTAGCGGCGCCGCACGCGCTGGACAAAACGGGAATGGTCGGCGGGGGCGCCGCCAGGGACCGGCGGGGCCGCGCTCTTCGGCACGCCAGGGGCGTCGTTGCGGGTCATAATTCCTGTCGCGTTTCCGATCTGCAAAATGGATGCCCTGCCGCGCCGCCCGAACCTGCCGCTCAAAGCCCTGACGATTTCGACGCGCGCCTTGCTGTGGCTGATCGTGCTCGCCTGGTGCGCCTTCGGGGCGGCCTGGGTGGCGCTGCACCTGATCATTGTGCCGCGGATCGGCGAGCTGCGCCCGGAACTGGAAATCCGGGCGAGCCGGGCCCTGGGGCTGCCGGTGCGCATCGGCGCCATCGTGGCGCACACCGACAGCCTCTTCCCGTCGTTCGAATTGAGCGATGTGCGATTGCTCGACCGCGAGGGGCGGGTGGCCCTCCAATTGGCGCGGGTACACGCCACACTGTCGCCGCGTTCACTGCTGAACCTGGGGTTTGAGCAGCTGGCCATCGAGCAGCCCGAACTGGATGTGCGACGCGCGGCGGACGGCCGCCTCTTTGTCGCCGGCATCGAGATTCCGCAGACGCAGGAGGGTGACGGCCGCGCGGCTGACTGGGTGTTCTCCCAGACCGAGTGGCTGGTCACCGGTGGCAAAGTCCAGTGGCAGGACGAGATGCGTGGCGAACCGCCCTTGCAGCTGCAGCAGGTGGATCTGCGCCTGCACAACGGTGTGCGTTTGCACGAGTTGCGCCTGGATGCCACCCCGCCGCCGGAGCTGGGCAGCCGTTTCAGCGTACGCGGGCGCTTCCACCAGCCCCTGTTGAGCACGACGGCGGGACTGTGGCAGCAGTGGCAGGGCCAGCTCTACGCCATATTCCAGCGCGTCGACGTGGCGCAGTTGCGCCGGCATGTGCCGCTGCAACTGGAGGCGACCGGCGGCAGCGGCACCCTGCGCGCCTGGGTGGATGTGGATCGCGGCCGCATTGCGGGCGTCACGGCGGACGTGGTCCTGGCGCAGGTCGGCCTGCAGCTGGCCCCGACGCTGCCGGCATTGGATCTCACGCGCTTGAGCGGGCGGCTCGCGGCGCGGCGGCTGGAGGGCGGTTTCGAGCTGTCGACGCAACGACTGCAGTTCGACACCCGAGACGGCCTGCATTGGCCCGGCGGTGATGTGCGCTTCAGCTACCGCGCCGGCGAACAGCCGGCCCTGGCCCGTGGTGAAGTCCGCGCCACCGGCATCGACCTGGCCACGCTGGCACAACTGGCCCAGCGTCTGCCGCTGCAGAACCGGGTGCACGAGGCGCTGGCGCGCTATGCGCCGCAGGGGCGCGTGGAACAGTTGCTGGGGCGCTGGAGCGGCCCCTGGCAGGCGCCCACCCAGTACGAGGCCCAGGGCATCCTGCGCAACATCGAGCTCGTCGCCGGCGTACCGGCGGTCCCTGCGGCGCCGCAACAGGAGCACCACGCGCTGGACTTGGGAACGCCGGGCGTGCGCGGCCTCGATGTCGAATTCAATCTGACGCAGGACGGTGGGCGCGCGGGTGTGCGGGTGCAGCAAGGGCACCTGGAGTTGCCGGGCCTGTTCGAGCAGCCGCGTATTGCACTGGACCAGCTGGCGGCCGATGTCCAGTGGCGTCATCAGGGCGGGCAGTTCAGTGTGCAGGTCAGCAATGCGCGCCTGGCCAATGCCGATGCGCAGGGCGAATTCCAGCTCAAATGGCAGACCACGGTCGACAGCGCAGGGGCGCACCTGCCGGGCACATTGGACCTGCAGGGCAGCCTGAGCCGGGCCGAGTTGCCTGCGGTGCATCGCTATCTCCCGCTGGCCGTGAATCAGCAGGTGCGCGACTACCTGCGACAGGCTCTGGCGCAGGGGCGCGGCGGTGGCGTGCGCTTCCGAGTCAAGGGCGACCTGCACGACTTCCCGTTCAACCGGCCCGGCCAGGGCGAGTTTCGCATCACGGCCAGTGTGCAGGACGCGCGCTTTGTCTACGCGCCCGCCAGTCTGCAGCCCGCCGGTGAGCTGCCCTGGCCGGCGCTCACCGATTTTTATGGCGACCTGCTGATTGACCATGCCAGTCTGCAGCTGCGCAATGTGTACGCGAGGCTGGAGGGCGCGCCGCAGGTGCGCATCAGCCAGGCCGAGGGACGCATACCGGCGATGGGCCGTGACACCGAGGTGCTGGTCAATCTGCCGCTCAGTGGTCCGCTGGACGACCTCCTGCGCGGCGCCGTCAGCGGCACACCAGTGAACGCCATGCTCGGCGGGGTGTTGGCGCAGGCGCGTGCCAGCGGCAATGCCGATGCCCAGCTGCGGCTGCAGCTGCCGCTCAAGCGCCTGGGCCAGACCGCCGTGCAGGGACAGGTCCGGCTCGCCGGCAACGAGTTGCAGTTCGCGCCCCAGCTGCCACGTCTGACGCGCCTGCGCGGCACCGTGCACTTCAACGAGCACGGCTTCGCCTTGAGCGGCGTGCAGGCGCGCCTGTTGGGGGGCGATGTGCGGGGCGACGGGGGAACGATCGCCGTCCCCGGCGGATCGGGCACGCCGCAGCGCCTGCATGTGCAAGGCACCCTGACTGCCGCCGGCCTGCGGCAGGAGACGCAGCTGGGCGCGCTGGCGCGCATGGCGCAGCAGATGAGCGGCAGCACCACCTACACAGCCGATCTCAGCCTGCCCCAGGGCGTGCCCGAGTTCCAGTTCTCCTCCAGTCTGCAGGGGCTGGCCCTGAACCTGCCGGCGCCGCTGTCCAAGCCGGCCGAGGCCGCCCTGCCGCTGCGCCTGTACTCGGCTCTGATGAGCGCCACGCCGGACAAGCCGTCCGCTGCGCCGCTGCAGGATCTGCTGCGTTTCGATCTGGGCCGTCTGGTATCCGTGCGCTATGTGCGCGAGGTCGGCCAGGGGCCCGCGCGGGTGTTGCGTGGCAGCATCGGTATCGGCCTGCCGGCCGGCGAAACGGTGCCGCTGCCGGACGCGGGCGTGGTGGCCAGCGTGGCCTTCGACGAACTGGACCTGGAGGCATGGAACCAGGCGTTGGGCGCGCCGAAGGGTTCGGCCGCAGCCAGTGGCACGACGCTGCTGGCCGCGTTGCAGGACTACCTGCCCACCAGTCTCATGGTGCGCGGTGGCGTGCTGGTCGTGTCCGGGCAGAAGATCAACCAGCTGGTGGCCGGTGGCACGCGCGAGGGCCAGACCTGGCGCGCCAACCTGGATGCGCGCGAACTCAGCGGCTATGTGGAATACCGCATGCCCTCGAACCTCCGTGCCGGCAGTGTCTATGCTCGGCTGGCGCGCCTGGTGCTGGCGCAGGATAACGCGCGCGGGGTGGAGACTTTTCTCGACGAGCAGCCGGTGAGCATTCCGGCCCTGGACGTGGTGGTCGACCGTCTGGAACTGCGCGGCAAGAACTTGGGCCGGGCCGAGATCGAGGCGGTCAACCGCGGCCTGGCGCGGCGCGATGCGGGCGCACGCGAGTGGCGCCTGACCAAGCTGAAACTCAGCATGCCCGAGGCCGAGTTCAATGCCAGCGGCAGCTGGGCCGTGTACCAGGAGCTCAGCGAGCCGGCTGCGCGGACGACGCCGCCACGCGCGGGCGGCCTACGCGCCGAGCGGCGGCGCACGGCCATGAATTTCCGGCTTGATATCGCCGATGCCGGCGCCCTGCTGGCCCGCCTGGGCATGCCCGGTGTCGTGCGCGCAGGCAAGGGGCGCATGGAAGGCGATGTGACCTGGATCGGCTCGCCGATGGCGCCGGACTATCCGACGCTGGGCGGCAAGCTCAACATCAACGTGGAAAGCGGCCAGTTCCTCAAGGCCGACCCGGGCCTGGCCAAACTGCTGGGCGTGCTCAGCCTGCAATCGCTGCCGCGCCGCCTGACGCTGGATTTCCGCGACGTCTTCAGCGAGGGCTTTGCCTTTGACTACGTGCGCGGCGATGCCCAGCTGGAGCAAGGCATCGTCATGACCAACAACCTGCAGATGAAGGGGGTCAATGCCGCGGTGCTGATGGAAGGCCACGCGGACCTGGCGCGTGAGACGCAGGAGCTGCGCGTGGTCGTGGTACCCGAGATCAATGCGGGCACCGCGTCGCTGATCGCCGGCTGGATCAACCCGGCCGTGGGCCTGGGCTCCTTCCTGGCGCAGCTCCTGCTGCGCGGGCCGATGATTGCGGCGACCACGCAGGAGTTCCGCATCAGCGGCAGCTGGGCGGATCCGCAGATCAGCAAGGTGGAAAAGGCCGCGGCCGAAGCCGGCCGCCAGGAGAGCTCGCCATGAAAGTCGCTGTCGTGCAGATGGTCTCGGGCGCCGGGCGCGACGCCAATCTGCTGCGCGCCCGCAGCTTGCTGGAACAGGCGGCGCGCCAGGGGGCCGAGCTTGCCCTCCTGCCGGAACATTTCGCCCTGCTGGGCCATCAGGACCATGACAAGCTGGCCATACGCGAGACACCCGGTCAGGGGCCGATCCAGGATTGCCTGGCGCAAGCCGCGCGCGAACTCGGCCTCTGGATTGCCGGCGGCACCCTGCCGCTGGATGCCGGTGAGGACGAGAGCGGGGCGCGCGCTTACAACAGTGCCCTGCTGTACTCCCCGCAGGGGGTTTGCGTGGCGCGCTACGACAAGATCCACCTCTTCCGCTTCGACAACGGCCGCGAGCGTTACGACGAGGCGCGCACGCTGCGCCCCGGTACGCAGCCGGTGACGGCCGAACTGCCGTCGCAGGACGGCCATCGCTGGCGCCTGGGCCTGAGCGTGTGCTACGACCTGCGTTTCCCCGAGCTCTACCGTCATTACGCCCGGGCCGGCGTCGACCTGCTGCTGGTGCCCAGCGCCTTCACCTACACCACCGGCCAGGCGCATTGGGAGCTGCTGCTGCGCTCCCGTGCCATCGAAAACCTCGCGTTCGTCGCCGCTGCCGGGCAGGGAGGCGTGCACGAGAACGGCCGGCGCACTTGGGGGCACTCGATGCTGGTCGATCCATGGGGGCAGATCCTGGCGGTGCGGCCGGAGCAGGAGGCTGTGCTGCTCGTCGAGCTGGACGCGGCCCGGCTGGCGCAATGCCGCCAGCAGCTGCCGGCGCTGGGGCACCGCGTCCTGTGAGCCGCCGACGCGTCATGTCCTGGGTCGAGCGCTGGCGCCTGAACTGGCGCCGGCGTGCGCTGTGGTCGGCGCTGGCGGGGCTGGTGGTGGCTCTGCTGGCGACGCTGGTCTGGCTGGCCGGGCGTTACGAGGCCAGCCAGGTGCAGAGCCGGTTGGAGCGCGACGCGGCCGACGCGGTGAATGACATCCGCGCCCGGATGTCACGCAACCTGCAAAGCCTGCAGGCCCTGCAGTTCGGCGATCCCCGGCCCGACGCCTGGGTACGCGGCGCCAACGCGCTGCTGCGCGAGCGGCGCGAGCTGCTGCGCGTCGAATGGCGCGACAGCCAGTACCGCGTCCTGGCCCAGGCGGGCACGCCCTACCGCCCGCCGGTGTTCGAGCGCCTGGGCCGCGAGAGTGTGCAGTCCGAGATCAATCAGGCCTGCAATGCAGCGCGTCGCATCAGCGCACCCGCCTATTCCACCAGCTACTTCGTGCCCATGACCGACGGCCTGGGTATCGAGGTCATGGAGCTGTGCCTGCCGCTGGCCACGGCCGGTGTCACCATGGGCTACCTCGTGGCCACCTACTCGCTGCAGGACCTGCTGGACGATCTGGCGCGCCAGCTCACCCGCAGCCAGGAGGTGTCGTTCACCGAAGGGGACGGCACGCGCCTGGCCATGCGCGGATCCGCCAACCGGACCAGCCGCGTGTTCTCGGCCCAGCACCTGCTGGACCTGCCGGGTGCGACGCTGGTGCTGCGCATCGACAGCTGGCGTGGCGCGCCCGACCTGTTCCCCAATGTGCTGACCGCGCTGGTGACGGCGATGTCGATCGCCCTGGTCTCCATCCTCGTGCTGCTGGGCAAGGACATGCGGCGTCGCCTCAAGGCCGAGAACGATCTGGCCGATGCGCTCGCCTTTCGCAAGGCCATGGAGGACTCGCTGGTCACGGGCCTGCGCGCGCGCGACCTGCAGGGCCGCATCACCTATGTGAATCCGGCTTTCTGCCAGATGGTGGGCTTCTCGGCCGAGGAGCTGCTGGGGCAGAGCGGCAGCTTTCCCTACTGGCCGCCGGAGCTGGCCGACGAGTACAAGAAGCGCCAGGCCATCCGCCTGGCCGGTAACGTGCCGCCGCGCGAAGGCTACGAGTCCGTGTTCATGCACAAGGACGGCACCCGCTTTCCAGTCCTCATCATCGAGGCGCCGCTCATCAACGCGCAGGGCGTGCAGACCGGCTGGATGAGCGCCTTCCTCGACATCCGCGAGCAGCGTCGCGTCGAGGAGCTTTCGCGCGCCAGCCAGGAGCGCCTGCAGGCCACGGCGCGCCTGGCCATGGTGGGCGAGATGGCCTCCTTGCTCAGTCATGAGCTCAACCAGCCGCTGGCGGCCATCTCCAGCTACGCCACCGGCACGCTGAATCTGCTGCAGCATGGCGCGCATACATCGGCGGATATCGAGCTGGCCATGCGCCGCATTGCCGAGCAGGCCGAGCGCGCGGGGCGGGTCATCAAGAGCGTGCACGACATCGTGCGCCGACGCGACCAGGCGCGCGAGCTGACCGAGCCGCGCCTGCTGATCGACGCCATCCTGCCGCTGATGAACCTGCAGGCGCGCAAGCTCGGCGTGCAGGTGCAGGTGCAGCTGGCGCCGGACCTGCCCCCGGTGCTGTGTGATCGAACCATGGTCGAGCAGGTGCTGCTCAACCTGGCACGCAACGGCATGCAGGCCATGGACCAGCCGGATCTGCAAGTGCGTACTCTGACCCTCAGCGTGCGACGCGCGGTCGATGATGCCCGCTATCTGCAATTTGCGGTCGCCGATGTCGGGCCGGGTATCGCACCGGAGGTGGCGGAGCAGCTGTTCACGCCCTTTTTCACCACCAAGGCCGAAGGCATGGGCCTGGGCCTGAGCCTGTGCCGCACCGTCATCGAGCAGCACGGCGGCTCCCTGGTCTTCGAGGCCAACCGCCCGCGCGGCACGGTGTTCAGCTTCTCCTTGCCGGCGGGCGAGGGGACGGCCCTGCCGTAAGATGCCACCATGCAACCCGCGATTGATGCCTCTGTCTATATCGTCGATGACGACGCCAGCGTGCGCGAAGCGCTCGCCTGGCTGTTGCGCTCGCGCCGCCTGAGCAGCCAGGCCTTCGACAGCGCCGAAGCCTTTCTGCAGATGGTGGAGCGCGCACAGCTGCCGCCGCGCCCGGCCTGCCTCTTGCTGGACGTACGCATGCCCGGCATGAGCGGGCTGGCCTTGTTTGAACGGCTGGTCGAGCGCGAACTGCACCAGGCCATGCCGGTGATCTTCCTGACCGGACATGCCGACGTGCCCACGGCGGTGAGTGCCGTCAAGCGCGGTGCCTTCGATTTCTGCGAGAAGCCTTTTTCCGACAACGCCCTGGTCGACCGGGTCGAGCAGGCGCTGGCGCGCTCGACGGTGGTGGTGCAGGGGCAGCGCTCGCGCGAGCAATTGCGCCAGCGCCTGGGCGAACTGACCGAACGGGAGCGCGCCGTGATGGACCTGGTGGTGGAAGGCCTGCCGAACAAGCGCATTGCCGACCAGCTCGACATCAGCGTGCGCACGGTGGAAGTGCACCGTGCGCGCGTGTTCGACAAGATGGAAGTGAAATCAGCCGTCGAGCTGGCCAACCTCCTGCGTGATGTCTAGCGCGCCTTCTTCGCGGCTTCGTCCGGCGACGGCTCTGCGACCGCATCAGTCCCATGGGCGCCGGGCAGTTCGCCTCTCTTGCGCCCCGAAAACATGGTCCACCAGATGATCAGAATAAACACCAACAGGGCGCCCAGCGCTTCCAGCAGCAGTAACAGCATGAATCGACTCCAGCAACTTCTTGTCTCGGTACTCGGTGCCGTCATTGTAGGAACGCTGGGCGGGTGCGGCGACCTGCCGGTGGCGGCTCCGTCGGAAGCGCAGTCGCCGGCCTCGGTCTCTATCGCGGTGGAGCAGGCGGCGCCGCCGCCGGCCCTGTCCTACCCGCCGCTGTCCCCCAACGCGGTCGCGCTGCAGCAGGCGCGCAGCCGCTGGACGCCGGTGAGCTGGGCTGAGCTGCCGGGCCTGGGCGACGATCCCCTGGGCGAAGCCTGGAGTGCCTGGATCCGCAGCTGCGAGCGGCCCGCGACAGCGCTGGCGGCGCTGTGCGGCGACGTGCGACGTCTGAGCCAGGGCAGCGACGAGGAGCGGCGCGCCTGGATGCTCAGCCGCCTGCAGCCCTACCGTGTCGAGTCGCTCCAGAATGCGCCCGTGGGACTGCTGACCGGCTATTACGAGCCGATGGTGGAAGCCTCGCGCCTGCCCAATGAGCGCTTCAAGGTGCCGCTGTACCAGCCGCCGGCCGACCTGGCGCGCCGCAAGCCCTGGTACACCCGCCAGGAGATCGATACCCTGCCGCAGGCGCAGGCTGCGCTCAAGGGCCGCGAGATTGCCTGGTTGGCCGATCCGGTGGCTGCGCTCAACATCCAGATCCAGGGCTCGGGCCGTGTGCTGGTGACCGAGCCCGATGGCAGCCAGCGCATGGTGCGTCTGGGCTATGCGGGCACCAACGACCAGCCCTACCGCAGCGTGGGTGGCTGGCTGCTGGAGCGGCGCGAGGTGCGCGACGCGTCCTGGCCTTCCATCCGCAACTGGGTGGCGCAGAATCCGGGCCGCGTGCAGGAGCTGCTGTGGAGCAACCCGCGCGTGACTTTTTTCCGCGAGCAGCCGCTGCCCGAGAGCGAGGCCCACATCGGTCCGCGCGGCGCGCAGGGCGTGCCGCTGACGGCGGGCCGCTCCATCGCCGTCGACCCCGGCAGCATTCCCTATGGCACACCGGTCTGGCTCGCCTCCAGCGGGCCGCAACTGCAGCTGCAGCGCCTGGTGCTGGCGCAGGACACGGGCAGCGCCATCACCGGCGCCGTGCGCGCGGACTATTTCGTCGGCACCGGCCCGCAGGCTTCCGAAATGGCGGGGCGGCTGAAGCAGCCGCTGCGGCTGTGGGTGCTGTGGTCGCGGGACGCGGCGCGCTGACGGCGTTCTTAGCGCACGCTGAGGCGCACCTGAATGCGCAGGCGTGCGTTGCCACTGCGGCGCTCGCGGCCAGCGCTTGCCAGGCCTTGGGCGCCTTGCTGGTCATCGAGAGCCTCGTCGCTCTCGGCCACGGTGGTCCACTCGTCCAGTGGCAGCATCAGCGTCGTGCTGGTGCTGGCCGTGGTGCCGCCGACCTGGCGGCCCTGGGTGGCGGCCAGTTGCAGGTAGATCCTGTCGCCACCGTCCCAGACGGGCGTGGCCGTGAAGCCGGTGCCGGCCTGCAGCCACACGGTCCCCGCAACGAGGCGCTGCACGCTACGGGTGGTGATGATCTGGCGCAGGCGCAGCGGCACGCTGTTGCCCAGCACGATGGCGGCCGGGCGGCCGTTGAGCACCAGTACCTGCTGCAGGGCACTGCCGCTGCGGTCGAAGCGCCGGTTCTGGGCCTCGATCGTGATGTCGGCTTCGGATCGGCCCGGCTGGAGACGTGCGTTGACGCCGGCGCCGAGGCGCTCGCTTTCGCCGCTCTGCCCATCGTCCTGCCGCACCTCGATCAACACGTTGCGCAGCGGCAGGGGCGGCGGCTCCATGATCATATTGGGCTGGGCGCGCAGGCTGCCGGCCAGACCGAGCAGGGCGAGCGGGAACAGGCGGCGGTACATCATCGGCTTCTCCGGCGGGCCTTGGGGGCGGATGGCGCGGGTTCGGGCGCCGGTGCCTGCAGGTGGCCCAGCGGCAGTGTACGGCTGGCCTTGACCTCGCCCAGCGAGAAGCTGGTGTGCAGGTCTTTCACATTGGGCAGGTTGATCAGGCGCTGCAGGGCAAAGCGCGAGAAACTGTCCAGATCCTGCGCTACCACCTGCAGCTCAAAGGTGCCCGTGCCGCTGATGTAGTGGCAGGCGATGACTTCGGGCAAGGCACGCACGGCCTCTTCCAGCACGCGGGTGGCGTCGCCGGTGTTGCGTTCCGCGTCCAGGCGCACGAAGGCCAGCACGCCCAGGCCGATCTTGTGACGGTCGATTTCGGCGTGGTAGCCCTTGATGAAACCCTGCTGCTCCAGCGTCCGCACGCGGCGCCAGCACGGGGCCGGTGACAGGCCGACGCGGGCGGCCAGCTCGGCATTGGTCAGGCGTGCATCGGCCTGCAATTCGGCCAGGATGGCCAGGTCGAACTTGTCCAGTGTTTCCATGAGTCGGATTTTCCAGCAATATTCTTTCAAAAACCAGCGTAATTCAGGCAAAGAAAGCAAAGACCTATCAGGGTTGCCGGCATACACTGTCCCGGCGTCTTTCAACAACAAGTTTCGCTTTCCGGAGACAAGACCCGCATGAACGCTCCCCTGCCCGATTCCATCCGCAAGGCGCTGGAAACCGTCACCCTCGACGACAAGTACAGCCTGGACCATGGCCGCGCCTTCATGAGCGGCGTGCAAGCCCTGGTCAAGCTGCCCATGCTGCAACGCCTGCGCGACCAGCGGGCGGGCAAGAACACGGCCGGCTTCATCAGCGGCTATCGCGGCTCACCGCTGGGCAGCTACGACCAGGCGTTGTGGAACGCCAAGAAGTACCTGCAGGCGCAGAATATCGTGTTCCAGCCGGGCGTGAACGAGGAGCTGGCCGCCACCGCGCTGTGGGGCACGCAGCAGCTGGGCTTCGCGCCGCCCGGCACCAACAAGTTCGATGGCGTGTTCGGCATCTGGTATGGCAAGGGCCCGGGCGTGGACCGGACCTCCGACGTTTTCAAGCACGCCAACAATGCGGGCACTACGCCCTGGGGCGGCGTGATCGCCGTGGCCGGCGACGACCATGTCGCCAAGAGCTCCACCGCCGCGCACCAGAGCGACCACATCTTCAAGGCCTGCGGCCTGCCAGTGTTCTTCCCCGCTTCCGTGCAGGAGATCCTGGACCTGGGCATCCACGCCTTCGCCATGAGTCGTTACGCCGGTGTCTGGGCGGGCATGAAGACCATCCAGGAGATCGTCGAGTCCAGCGCCAGCGCCATCATCGACCCCGACCGCGTGCAGATCCAGCTGCCCACCGATTTCGAAATGCCACCCGGCGGCCTGCACATCCGCTGGCCCGACCACGCGCTGGAGCAGGAGGCGCGCCTCTTCCACCACAAGTGGTACGCCGCGCTGGCCTACATCCGCGCCAACCGCCTGAACCACAACGTCATCGAAGGGCCGAACGACAGATTCGGCCTGATCGCCAGCGGCAAGGCCTACAACGACACGCGCCAGGCCCTGCTCGACCTGGGGCTGGATGACGCGACCTGCCGCCAGCTCGGCATCCGCCTGCACAAGGTGGCCGTGGTCTGGCCCTTGGAAGCGCAGACGGCGCGCGACTTCGCCACCGGCCTGCAGGAGATCCTGGTGGTCGAGGAAAAGCGCCAGATCATCGAGTACCAGCTCAAGGAAGAGCTCTACAACTGGCGCGACGACGTGCGGCCCAACATCCTGGGCAAGTTCGACGAGGGCGACAGCGCGGGCGGCGAATGGTCCCAGGCCAATCCGTCCGGCCACCAGCTGCTGCGCGCCAATGCCGACCTGACGCCGGCCATGATTGCGCGTGCCATCGCCGGGCGGCTGAAGAAGCTGGGCATCGCGCCCGTGGGCAGCGCCATCGCGGCACGCATCGACGCGCAGCTGGCCGTGCTGCAGGCCAAGGAGCAGGCCATGCAGGCACTGGTGGTGGGCGGGCCGGCGGCCGAGCGCATGCCCTGGTTCTGCTCGGGCTGCCCGCACAACACCAGCACCAAGGTGCCCGAGGGCTCGCGCGCCCTGGCCGGCATCGGCTGCCACTTCATGGCCACCTGGATGGATCGCAACACCATCGGCTTCACGCAGATGGGCGGCGAGGGCGTGCCCTGGGTCGGCCAGCAGCCGTTCAGCAGCGAAGGCCATGTGTTTGCCAACCTCGGTGACGGCACCTACTTCCACAGCGGCATCCTCGCCGTGCGCCAGGCCGTCGCCGCCGGCGTGAACATCACCTACAAGATCCTCTACAACGACGCCGTCGCCATGACCGGCGGCCAGCCGGTGGGCGAGCGGCCCGAAGGCCACAGCGTGGTCCAGATCGCGCAGAGCATGCGGGCCGAGGGGGCGCAGAAGATCACCATCGTCACCGACGAGCCGGAGAAATACGACGGTGTGCAGGGGTTGCCGGCCGGCATCGCCATCGAGCACCGCGACGAGCTGGACCGCATCCAGCGCGAGTTCCGCGAGCTCAAAGGCTGCACTGTCATCATCTACGACCAGACCTGCGCCACCGAAAAACGCCGCCGGCGCAAGCGTGGCACGATGGTGACGCCTGCGAAACGCGTGGTGATCAACGAGCTGGTCTGCGAAGGGTGCGGCGATTGCGGCCAGCAGAGCAACTGCCTGTCGGTCGAACCGCTGGAGACCGAGTTCGGCCGCAAGCGCACCATCAACCAGAGCAGCTGCAACCAGGATTTCTCCTGCCTCAAGGGCTTCTGCCCGAGCTTCGTGACCGTCGAAGGCGGGCAGCTGAAGAAGAAGGCTCAGGGGCAGGCCTCCTCCCCTTATGAATTGGGCGTGCTGCCCGAGCCGGTCATTCCCGCTGCCGCCACGGCCTATGGCATCGTGGTGGCCGGCGTTGGCGGTACCGGGGTCATCACCATCGGCCAGCTGCTGGGCATGGCCGCGCATATCGAAGGCAAGGGCATCGTCACGCAGGACGCGGCCGGCCTGGCGCAAAAGGGCGGCGCCACCTGGAGCCATGTGCTGATCGCCGACACCCCGGAAGAGATCCGCACGACCCGCGTGGGCATGGCCGCGGCCGACCTGATCCTGGGTTGCGACCCCATCGTGACCGCGGGCAAGGAGACCGCGCTGCGCATGCGCGAAGGGCGCACGCGCGTGGCGCTGAACGGCCACAGCACGCCGACCGCCGCCTTTGTGAAAGACGCCAACTGGCAGAACCCGGCCGGGCGCTGCGTGGCCGACATCACGCAGGTCGTTGGCGCGGCCGGCATGGGCGTGTTCGCCGCCGATGCGGTGGCGACCCGCCTGATGGGCGACTCGATCTACGTCAACCCCATGCTGCTCGGCTACGCCTGGCAGAAGGGCTGGATTCCGCTGGGGCGTGAAGCGCTGCTGCGCGCCATGGAACTCAACGGCGTGGCGGTGGAGGCCAACAAGGCCGCCTTCGCCTGGGGTCGCCAGGCCGCCCACGACTGGACGCGGGTGCAGGCGCTGCTGACGCCGGTGCAGGCCCTGCAGTTCCGGCCGCGCGAGACGGTGGACAACCTGGTGGCGCGCCGTGTCGAGTTCCTGACCGGCTACCAGAACGCCGCCTACGCCGAGAGCTATCGCGCCTTCGTGCAGAAGGTGCAGGCGGCCGAGGCCCCGCTGGGCAAGACCGCGCTGACCGAGGCGGTGGCGCGCTACCTGTTCAAGCTGATGGCCTACAAGGACGAGTACGAGGTGGCGCGACTGCACAGCGATCCGGCCTTCCGGGCGCGCATTGGCGCGATGTTTGAGGGTGAGTACAAGCTCCACTACTACCTCGCGCCGCCCCTGCTCGCCAAGAAGAATGCCCGCGGCGAGCTGATCAAGCGGCCTTACGGCCCGGCCATGGGCACAGCGTTCCGGCTGCTGGCGCGTCTGAAGGGTCTACGTGGCACGGTTCTTGACCCCTTCGGCCGAACCGCCGAACGGCGGACCGAGCGGGCCCTGATCGCCGAATACCGGGCCTGCATCGAGGAGTTGCTGAGCGGCCTGAACACGGCTACGCATGCGGCCGCGGTGGAGATTGCGCGTCTGCCCGAGCAGATCCGCGGTTACGGGCACGTGAAGGAGCGCCACCTTGGGGTCACGCGCCGGCTCTGGGACGAGCGCATGGCGGCCTGGCGCGCCGCCCGGCACTGATTTCAGACCCTTGGTCGGGGTTCAGGGTGGCTGGACCCGGGCCCCGTACAATGGGCGGCCGCCTGTCCCGGACGTGCCTCCTGGGCATCGCACCGGCGCAGGCGGCTACCGATTTCCGAGTTTGAACCCCCTGTGGAGTACGCCGTGTTTATTTCTTCCGCCTTTGCCCAGACCGCCCCTGCTGCTGCCGCCGCCGGTGGTGACGCGCAGTCGTCCCTCATGAGCATGCTGCCCATCATCCTGATGTTCGTGGTGCTGTACTTCGTCATGATCCGTCCGCAGATGAAGAAGCAGAAGGAGCACAAGGCCATGGTTGAGGCCCTGGCCAAGGGTGACGAGGTGGTGACGGCCGGTGGCGTCCTGGGACGCGTCAGCAGCATGGGCGAGAATTTCATCGGCGTGGAAATCGCCAATGGCGTGGAGATCCAGCTGCAGCGCAGCGCGGTGGTGCAGGTGCTGCCCAAGGGCACGATGAAGTGAGCTTGAGCGCCGGGCGTTGAGCGTTCTGCGTGTAGACCACTCGACGCTCTTCACTCAACGCCAAACGCCAAACGCTGGACTCTTATGAACCGTTATCCGTTGTGGAAGTACGCGATCATCATGGTCGCGCTGCTGGTGGGGGCGCTGTACACCGCCCCGAATTTCTTTGGCGAGGCGCCGGCCGTGCAGGTCTCGCCGGCCAAGGCGGTGCTGAAGATGGACCCGTCCATCCAGGCCCGGGTGGAAGAGGCGCTCCAGGAGGCCGGCATCCACCCCGACGCCATCAGCCTGGAGGCCGGTTCGCTGCGCGTGCGCCTGGATTCCACCGATACCCAGCTCAAGGCCAAGGACGCCATCCAGCGTGCCCTGATCAAGGATCCGGCCGACCCCGATTACATCGTGGCGCTGAACCTGCTGTCACGTACGCCGGCCTGGCTGAGCGCGCTGCATGCGGCACCCATGTACCTGGGCCTGGATTTGCGCGGCGGCGTGCATTTCATGCTGCAGGTGGACATGCAGGCCGCGCTGAGCAAGAAGGCCGAATCGCTGGCGGGTGACCTGCGCACCTCGCTGCGCGAGAAAAACGTGCGTCATGGCGGCATCAGCCGCAACGGCCAGAGCATCGAGTTGCGCCTGCGCGACAGCGCGACGGTGAACGCGGCGCGCGCCGTGCTGCAGGAGCAGTTCGCCGAGCTGGATGCGACGGAGGTGCAGGATGGAAGTGATTACAAGCTCATCGCCACCATCAAGCCCCAGGCCGCACGCAAGGTGCAGGAGCAGGCGCTCAAGCAGAACATCACCACCCTGCACAACCGCATCAACGAACTCGGCGTGGCCGAGCCGGTGATCCAGCAGCAGGGTCTGGACCGCATCGTGGTGCAGCTGCCGGGCGTGCAGGACACCGCCAAGGCCAAGGACATCCTGGGCCGTACCGCAACACTCGAATTGCGCCTGGTGGACGAGAGCAGCGAGGGACGTGCCGCCGAGGCGGGCGCCGGCCCGGTGCCCTTTGGTGCCGAGCGTTACCTCGACCGCAATGGCCAGGCCGTCATCGTGAAGAAGCAGGTCATCCTGACGGGTGACAACCTGACCGACGCGCAGCCGGGCTTTGACAGCCAGACGCAGGAGCCCACCGTCAACCTGACGCTGGATGCGAAGGGGGCGCGCATCTTCAAGGACGTGACGCGCGAGAACGTGGGCAAGCGCATGGCCATCATCCTGTTCGAGAAGGGCAAGGGCGAGGTGGTGACCGCGCCGGTCATCCGTACCGAGATCGGCGGCGGCCGGGTGCAGATTTCCGGCCGCATGACGACCGTGGAGGCCAACGACACGGCGCTGCTGCTGCGCGCCGGGGCGCTGGCCGCGCCGATGGAAATCATCGAGGAGCGCACCATCGGCCCGAGTCTGGGGGCGGAGAACATCGACAAGGGTTTTGCCAGCGTGACCTGGGGCTTTGTTGCCGTGGCAGCCTTCATGTGCGTCTATTACCTGCTGTTCGGCGTGATTTCCAGCGTGGCGCTGGCCGTCAACCTGCTGCTGCTGGTGGCTGTGCTGTCCATGCTGCAGGCCACCCTGACGCTGCCGGGCATGGCGGCCATGGCCCTGGTGCTGGGCATGGCCATCGACGCCAACGTGCTGATCAACGAGCGCGTGCGCGAAGAACTGCGCAACGGCGCCTCGCCCCAGGCGGCCATCCATGCCGGCTACGACCGGGCCTGGGCCACCATCCTGGACTCCAACGTCACCACGCTGATTGCCGGTCTCGCCCTGCTGGCCTTTGGCTCCGGTCCGGTGCGCGGTTTTGCCGTGGTGCACTGCCTGGGCATCCTGACCAGCATGTTCTCCGCGGTTTTCTTCTCCCGCGGCCTGGTCAATTTGTGGTACGGTAGCCGCAAGAAGCTCAAGACCGTCTCCATCGGCACCGTCTGGCGGCCTGAAGG
>JAJZUZ010000184.1 GCA_021845965.1 Pseudomonadota bacterium
GCGCCAGTTCGGGCTCGGCGCGGTACTCGGCGGGCAGGGCGGCCATGCTTTGCGCGTTCACGTAAGGCGGGTTGCAGAGGATCAGGTCGTAGGGGCCGCGCACGTCGGCCAGGCCGTCCGAATGCAGCAGGGTGACACGGTCCTGCAGGCCGTGTTTCTCCACGTTGATGTGGGCCACGGCCAACGCGTCGTCGGAGATGTCCGCGCCGTCCACCGTCACCTCGGGCCAGGCCAGGGCGGCCAGCACGGCCAGGCTGCCGTTGCCGGTACACAGGTCCAGCACGCGCCGGGTGTGCTCGCCCAGCCAGGCGTCGATGGTGCCGTCGGCCAGCAACTCGGCAATGAAACTGCGCGGCACGATGGCGCGCTCGTCGACGTAGAAGGGCACGCCTTGCAGCCAGGCTTCGCGTGTCAGGTAGGCTGCGGGCTGGCGCGTGCTGATGCGTTGCTGCAGCAGGTCGGCGATCCGGGCCTGTTCTTCCGGCGTCACCGGACGCTCGGCAGCGCCATCGAGGTCATCCAGGGGCAGGCCGAGTTGCCACAGCACCAGCCAGGCGGCTTCGTCGAAGGCGTTGGTGGTGCCGTGGCCATAGGCGACCCCGGCATCGCGGAGCTGCTGTGCGCCGGCCTCGATCAGGGTGATCACGGTCGGTGGGGGGCTGCCGGCCATGTTCATTGCGCCAGCTTTTCCAGCACGCGCCGGTAGATGTTCTTCAGCGGTTCGATGTCGGCCACCGGGATGTGCTCGTCGATCTTGTGGATGGTGGCGTTGGTGGGGCCGAGCTCAATGACCTGGGGGCAGATCTGGGCGATGAAGCGGCCGTCGCTGGTGCCGCCGGTGGTGGACAATTCGGTCTCGATGCCGGCTTCCTCGCGGATGGCCGCGCGCACGGCATTGACCAGCGTGCCGGGGGTGGTGAGGAAGGGCAGGCCGCCGATGGTCCAGGCAAGGTCGTATTCCAGCCCGTGCCGGTCCAGCACGGCCGTCAGGCGCTGTTGCAGGCTCTGCGGCGTGGACTCGGTGCAGAAGCGGAAGTTGAAGTCCACGACCACGCTGCCGGGGATGACGTTGCTCGCGCCAGTGCCGCCATGGATGTTGCTGACCTGCCAGGTGGTGGGCGGGAAGAAGTCGTTGCCCTGGTCCCATTTGATTGTGGTCAGTTCGGCCAGGGCAGGGGCGAACAGGTGGATGGGGTTGCGGGCCAGGTGCGGGTAGGCGATGTGGCCCTGCACGCCCTTGACGGTGAGCTTGCCGCTCATGGTGCCGCGGCGGCCGTTCTTGATCATGTCGCCGGTGCGCTGCACCGAGGTGGGCTCGCCGACGATGCAGTAGTCCAGCGTCTCGCCGCGCGCCTGCAGCGCCTCGCAGACCTTGACCGTGCCGTCGACGGCGGGACCTTCCTCGTCGCTGGTCAGCAGCAGGGCGAGGTTCAGCGCGGCCTGCGGCTGAGCGGCGACGAACTCCTCCACCGCCACCACGAAGGCGGCGATGGAGGTCTTCATGTCGGCCGCGCCGCGGCCGTAGAGCTTGCCGTCGCGATGCATGGGGGTGAACGGGTCCTGGCTCCATTGCGCCACGGGGCCGGTGGGCACCACGTCGGTATGGCCGGCGAAGACCAGCAGTGGCGCGCCGGGCCGCGCCGTGCGCTTGGCCCACAGGTTGGTGACGCGGAAGTCGGCCGGGCCGCTGACGATGGTTTCGCAAGCGAAGCCCAGCGGCTTCAGGCGCTCGGCCAGCAGCTGCTGGCAACCGGCGTCATCGGGGGTGACGGAGGGGCGGGCGATCAGCTGCTCGGTCAGCTGCAGGGTCGAGGACATCGGTCGGGTCACCTTAGCCGTGCTTCACGTCCAGCGTGATCTCGGTGAAGGACGGCTCGTCGTCGTGGTGCTCGTCCTCGGCCTGCACCTGCGAGGCTTGGCTGAAGTCGTTCTGCAGGCGCCACATGAGGTTGGTCGGCGAATCGGAGTTGGCCAGGCCTTCCTTGCGGTCGACCACGCCTTCGGTGATGAGGCGGGCGATGTCCTGCTCGAAGCTCTGCGATCCCTCGGCCATGGCCTTTTCCAGCGCCTCCTGGATACCCGCGAAATCGCCCTTCTCGATCAGGTCGGCGATCAACTTGGTGTTGAGCATGACTTCCACCGCCGGCGTACGGCTGCCGGTGGTGGTGCGCAGCAGGCGCTGCGAGACGATGGCCTTGAGCGCGCTGGAGAGGTCGCCCAGCATGGTCTGGCGCACTTCCACCGGGTAGAAGCTCAGGATACGGTTGAGCGCCTGGTAGCTGTTGTTGGCGTGCATGGTGGCCAGGCACAGGTGGCCCGATTGCGCGTAGGCGATGGCGGCGGACATGGTCTCGCGTTCGCGGATCTCGCCGATCAGGATCACGTCTGGCGCCTGGCGCAGGGCGTTCTGCAGCGCGGTCTGCAGGTTCTTGGTGTCGGCGCCGATTTCGCGCTGGTTGACCACGGAGCGCTTGTTCTTGAACAGGTACTCGATCGGGTCTTCGATCGTGAGGATGTGGCCCGCCGCGTTTTCGTTGCGGTAATCAATCATCGCCGCCAGCGAGGTGCTCTTGCCCATGCCGGTGGCACCCACCATCAGGATCAGGCCGCGCTTTTCCATGATCAGGTCGCCCAGGATGGGCGGCAGCGTGAGCGAGGCCAGCGAGGGAATCTCGCCCGAGACATAGCGGATCACGGCGGCGATCGAGCCGCGCTGGCGCATGGCGCTCAGACGGAAGCGGCCGACACCCGCCAGCGGGAAACCCATGTTGAGCTCGTTGTAGGCATCGAGTTCCGCCATGCGATCCTCGGGCACGACCTCGGCCAGCAGGTTGCGCGGCGCCTCCACCGGCAGCGGCTGGTTGTTGATCGGCACGCACTGTCCGTTGATGCGGATCAGCGCCGGCGAGTGCGCCGAGAGGTAGACGTCGGACGCCTTCTTCTCGGCCATCAGGCGCAGGATGCGCTCCATGGTGCCCATCGGGCGCTCGGCTGTGCTGCTCATTTCTCTGCTCCTCCGTCGTGCAATGGCGTCATGCAGTGCAACCCCAGTTGGCGCACCGGTGCAGCTTACCAGCGAACGCCGTGGAACCGGCTCTGCCGGGCCACTGGCGTTGCCCCCTGCATGGGGGCTGAGACCTGCGGCTCCATGCCTGCCTGCGCAGGCATGGACAGGTCGAAGAGCCTTGGCTTCTGGCCGAGGCCTCTCGGCGGTAAGCGACACGCAGTGCGCGTAGCCGGGGGGTGCAATATCAATCCCGCAGCAGGTCGTTCAGGCTGGTCTTGGCACGCGTCTGCGCATCGACCCGCTTGACGATGACCGCGCAGTACAGGCTGTACTTGCCGTCGGCGCTGGGCAGGTTGCCCGAGACCACGACGGAACCGGCCGGCACGCGGCCATAGTGGATCTCGCCCGTGGTGCGGTCGTAGATCTTGGTGCTCTGGCCGATGTACACGCCCATGGAGATGACGCTGTTTTCTTCGACCACCACGCCTTCGACGATCTCGGAGCGGGCGCCGATGAAGCAGTTGTCCTCGATGATGGTGGGGCCGGCCTGCACCGGCTCCAGCACGCCGCCAATGCCCACGCCGCCGGAGAGGTGCACGTTCTTGCCGATCTGGGCGCAGGACCCCACCGTGGCCCAGGTGTCGACCATGGTGTTCTCGTCCACGTAGGCGCCGATGTTCACGTAGCTGGGCATCAGGATGGCGCCCTTGGCGATGAAGCTGCCGCGGCGGGCCACGGCCGGCGGCACCACGCGCACGCCGGTGGCCTTCATTTCCTCTTCGGACAGGTTGGCGAACTTGGTCGGCACCTTGTCGTAGAAGCCCAGGTCGCCGGCCTTGATGACCTCGTTGTCCTTCAGGCGGAAGGACAGCAGCACGGCCTTCTTGATCCACTGGTGCACGGTCCACTTGCCCACGGCTTCGCGGGTGGCCACGCGCAGCGTGCCCTTGTTGAGTTCATTGATGACGTGCTCGACGGCATCCACCACTTCCTTCGGGGCCGATTTGACCGAAATGTTGGCGCGGTTGTCCCAGGCGGACTCGATGATCTGTTGCAGTTGTTGGCTCATTGTTGTTTCCTATTCAGTTGAGGACAGAGCTGAAGATCTGTCCCGCAAGGTTTCAGGTTTTCGATTGGATGAACTGGACGATGCGTTGCGCGGCCTCGACGCACTCGGCGGTCTCGGCCACCAGCGCCATGCGCACGCGGCCGGCGCCGGGATTGAAGCCGCGGGCTTCGCGCGCCAGGTAGCTGCCGGGCAGAACGGTGACATTGTAAAGAGCGTAGAGCTCGCGGGCGAATTCGGTGTCGCTGCCGCCCACACCGGCCCAGAGATAGAAGGCGGCGTCGGGCAGGGCCACGTCCATCACCGGCGCCAGCAGCGGCGTGACGGCGGCGAACTTCTGGCGGTACTGGTTGCGGTTTTCCACCACGTGCTGTTCGTCGTTCCAGGCCGCAATGCTGGCGGCCTGCACCACATGGC
>JAJZUZ010000017.1 GCA_021845965.1 Pseudomonadota bacterium
GACCAGCTGTGCATCACCGGCACGTCGTGGAAGTCGAAGCGCCGGCCGCGCTCGGCGCTGTAGGCCACGTCGGGCATCAGGTCGATGCGCCCTTCCTCCAACGCGTCCAGGCAGGCCTGCCAGTCGCAGGGCACGTAGCGCAAGGTCCAGCCCTCGCGGGTTGCGATCTCGCCCAGCAGGTCGGCAAAGATGCCGGTCGCGTGGCCGGCTTCATTGAGGTAGATCTTGGGTTCGTTGGGGTAGACACCGACGCGCACCTCACGCGCCTGCGCCAGGCCCGCCAGGCCCAGCACCAGGGCCAGGGCCAGCCCGCAACCACGCCAACGATACCGAGACCCCCACACTGCCGTGCTCCCGCCGGATTGCCCGAAAGCCTCATCTTAGGGGCTTTCGGGCACCCGGGCGGAGCCGGGCCCCGGCGCGCTATTCGACGCGACCGATGCGGTGCACCAGGGCGGTCATGTGGCGCGCATCGTCGCGCACAAAGCGCTCGAATTCCGGCGCATCCTGGTACTGGAAGGCCGTGCCGGCCGCCGCCAGGGCCTGCCGGGCACGCGCGTCCTCGGCCGCGGCCTTGGCCGCCTGGCGCAGCTTGGCCAGCACCGGTTCCGGCGTGCCGGCGGGCACGAACATGCCGGACCACTGCGAGTAGCTGATGGGCACCCCCAGCTCCTTGAAGCTCGGCACCTCGGGCAGCGCGGCCAGGCGGCCGTCGCCCCAGTGCGCCAGCACACGCAGCTTGCCGGCGCGCACGTGCTGCATCACGCTGGACGGGCCGGTGGACAGCGCGTCGACCTGGCCGGCCAGCAGGGCCAGCACGGCCGGGCCGGCGCCGGTGTAGGGCACGTGCAGCATGTAGGTGCCGGTGGCGGCCTTGAGCTGCTCCATGGGCACGTGCATGGTGCCGTAGTTGCCCGAGGAGCCGAAGGTGACCGCGCCCGGGTGGCTCTTCACGTGCTGGATGAAGTCGTGGTAGGTCTTCCACGGGCTGTCGGCGCGCACCACCAGCGCCGTCGGGTCGGCGGTGAAGCGCGCCACGGGCTTGAGCTGGTCCAGCGTGAAGAGCGGGGTGCGCTTGAGCACGCGGTCGGCCTCGGGCAGCACGACGATGGACGACAGCGCCATGAGCACGTTGTAGCCATCGGGCCGGGCCTTGGCGACCTGCGCCATGCCGATGCCGCCGCCGGCACCGCCCTTGTTCTCGACGATCATGGACTGGCCCAGCGCACGGCCCATGGCCTCGGCCACGGGGCGCCCTACGGTGTCGGCGACGCCGCCGGGCGGAAAGGGCACCAGCATGGTGACGGGCTTGCTGGGGTAGTCGTCCTGGGCCCAGGCGGCCAGCCCGCTGAGGCCGGCGACGCTGGCGCCGGCCAGTTGCAGGATGCTGCGACGTTGGATCATGCTCATGTCTGTCTCCTCGGGTTGATGTGTTGTAGGCCCCCGCTGCAGGCGGCCGGCTAGGTTTCTTCCACCGGGTTGTTCAGTTCGCCCAGGCCGGAGATGGCGATGCGCACGACGTCGCCATGCTTGAGGAACTTGGGCGGATTGAAGCCCACGCCCACGCCCACCGAGGTGCCGGTGAGGATCAGGTCACCCGGCAGCAGCGTCATGGCGGCGGACATGGTCTCGATCAGGGTGGGGATGTCGAAGATGAGCTGCGAGATGTGGGCGTTCTGGCGCGGCTCGCCGTTGACCCAGGTCTGCATGCGCATGTCGGTGGGCGCCTCGTCGGTGGTGGTGATCCACGGGCCCATCGGGCAGAAGCCGTCGAGCGACTTGCCGAGGAACCACTGGGCGTGGTTCTTCTGCAGGTCGCGCGCGGTGACGTCGTTGGTGGCGACGAAGCCCCAGACCTGCTTCATGGCGTCGGCCTTCTTCACATTGCGGCAGATGGTGCCGATCACTACGCCGATCTCGCCCTCGTAGTCCACCGACTGGGTGTGCTTCGGGTTGTAGCGGATCGGGTCGGTGGGGCCATTGAGCGTGAGCGTGGCCTTGGTGAAGATCTGCGGGTACTGCGGGATGGCGGAAGCCGCACCGCTGGTGGCGTTGAAGCCGCTCTTGTCGAACTCCAGCGCATGCTCGTGGTAGTTCTTGCCCACGGCAAAGGGGTTGCGCAGGAAGGCCGACAGCGGTGCCAGGAACTTCACCTGCGCCATGGGCACCCGCGCCGTGACGGCCGCCTGCACCTGCGCTGCGCTCACGCCCTGCTGGATGATGTGGAGCACGGGGTTGGGGTGGCGGGCCAGCTCGCCGCCCACCAGCGCGATTTCCTGCTTGCCCTCATCCACCAGGGCCAGGTGGACCTGGCCGTCTTGTTGCACACGCGCGATCTTCATGCAGTCTCCTGTCGCAATACATGACATGAACCGGATTGGTTCAAATTGGTTAAATGTGAGAAAAATTATAGGGGCCCGTTTTTCGCCACGAATACGAACAAACACTTAGCACAGGCATAAAATTGGTTCGATTTGGTACGATCTGCGCGCCGCTTCCACACCACCCGCCTTCATGGACCACTCCGCCCTCCTTCGCGAATCCCTGCTGGACCAGCTGCGTGCCGGCGTCTGGCGTGCCGGGCATCGACTGCCGACCGAGCGGGCTCTTTGCGAGCAGTACGGCCTCGGCCGCTCAGCCGTGCGGCGAGTGTTGGCGCAGCTCAAGGAGGACGGCCTGATCACGCAGACCGTCGGCAGCGGCACCTACGTGAGCGAGCGCATCGGCTCGCTGCTGCCTGCGCTGGATGCGATGCCGACCGCGGCGGCCATCAGCCCGGCGGAGCTGATGGAGGCGCGCCTGGCCCTGGAGCCGGCGATCGTGGAGCTGGTGATCCGCAACGCGACGTCAGCCGACTTTGCGCGCATGACGCAGTGCTGCGAGCGCGCGGAGCAGGCCCGCACCCTGGAGGACTTCGAGCATTGGGACGGCATGCTGCACGAGGTCATTGCCGAGGCGGCGCACAATGGCTTCATCGCTCAGGTGTTCCGGCTCATGAACCAGGCGCGCACCCAGGGCGAGTGGGGCATGCTCAAGCGACGCAGCGTGACGCCCGAACGGCGTGCCGCCTACGAACGCGAACACCACGCCCTGGTGGCGGCCTTGCGCGAGCGCGACCTGCCGCTGGCGCTGACGCTGACGCGCGAACACCTGCACCATGTGCGCCGTAATCTGCTGGGCTCCTGAAGCCCGGCGCCTCAGCCCAGCCAGGCGCGCAGCCGCCGCTCGTCCGGCGGGCCGATGACACGCTGCGTCCCGCCATCGCGGCCCAGCAGCACGACGTAGGGCGTGATGTTGCGCCACTTCGGGTCGACGGCGTAGCGGATCTCGGGCTCGAAGCCATTGAAGGCATAGAGCCGGGTGATGCCGCGGTAATGATGGGCATGCGCCAGGGCGCGCTCGCCCTGCGCGTCCATCACCACCGCCACCAGCTCGACCGGCCGGCGCGCCGCAACGATGGTGTCGTGCAGCAGCTCGAAGACGGCGGGACAGGTGCTGCACCAGGTGGTGGTGAACACATAAGCGGCCGGGCGCGGCCCGCTGCGCAGCAGCTGGCCCCAGGTGGACGCATCGAAGTCGTGCACGGGCATGGCGTGGTGTGGGGCAGGGGGCACGGCCTGCGCACGGCTCGCCACCCAGGGCAGCGCCAGGACGGCGGCCAGCAACTGCCGGCGGCGGGGATCAGAACCTGAGCTCATGGACCTGTACCTCCTGTGGATTGCGCCAGACCACCACCATGCGCGCGCCCTGTTGTGCCACGCGCGGGTGGTCGTTTTCACCGCGCACCTCGGCCAGCGCGCGCAACTCGAAATGCTGTCCGCCGTCGTGCGAGAGCCAGGCCTTGAGCGTGCTGCGTGCGCCCTCGACGCTGCGCCAGACCACGGCCACGCGCTGGCCCCAGGCCATGACGTCGGCGTGTTCGGCGTATTCGTCCGGCAGGGCACGCACGGTCTCCGGGCGCGGGCTGCCGTCGGCGTTGAGACGCGCGTAGCGCACGGCGGCCACCTCGGTGCTGCCCTCACGCCGGATGCCGAACCACACGGTGTGCCAGCCGCCATCGGCCGCCGGCGCCAGCCCCGGCCCGTGATGCGGGCAGGCGTCGACGTGCCAGTCGTCGTAGCTCGCACGCACCGGTGGCGCCGGCGGCTCCGGTCCCAGCACGGCGAAGGCGTGGTCGCGGATGTTGGGTTCGAACACATGGCGCCACATGGCGCGCAGCCGGCCATCGGCACCCTGCGCCAGCGCGATGCGGCAGCACTCGCAGGAGTGGTCCGCCACCTTGAGATCCGGGCCGAAGCTGGCGCCACCGTCGCGCGACTCGTTGCGGTAGATGGCCGCACCGCGGTAGGCCGGCTTGCCGTTCACGCGCGGCGCGGCCGCCAGGTCGCGCTTGTCGATCCACACGGTGTGCAGCACGCCCTGCGCGTCGAAGGCGATGGACTCGAAGCGGTGCGTGATCGCCTGCCGGTCCGCATGCACGGTGTACGGCACGCTGAAGGTCTTGCCGCCGTCGCCGGAACGCAGCATGCGGATCCAGCCGGTGTAGGGCCGGGCCAGCGGGCGTGTGTAGCTCAGGACGACCTGCCCCTGCGGGCCGAAGGCCAGCTTGGGGCGGTTCTCGCCGTCGGCGGCGATGGCGTCACCCGCCGTGTCGAGCAGCCGGGGCGCACCCCAGTGCGACAGCTGGGCGGCCGGGGCCGTCTGCACGAACAGGCGCCCCTGCGCATCCAGCCCCGTCAGCCAGAGGTTGCCCTGCGGGTCAAAGGCGGCACCGCTGGCCAGCTGCGGCCGCGTACCTTGCGCCGCAGCGTGATGCTGATGCTGCGCCTGAGCCGCCATGAGCGTCCACGCCAGACCGTACAGGACCGCCCAGCGCAGGGAGGACATCTCAAGCTTCATGGTCTGTTCCTCCCGGCTTTCAGAGTTGCACGTCGATGCCGACGTACAGGGCGCGCGGCAGGGCCGGCGAGTAGACGGGCGTGTTCGACGAGACGGACGCGCTGTCGGCATAGCGGCGGTCGGTCAGGTTCATGAGCCGCACGAAGGCGCTGACGTCCCGGGAGATTGACTGGTTGTAACGCAGGTTGAAGACGTCATGGCCGGGGTACTTGCCATACGTTGCAGAGTTGGAGTCCTCCAGCCAGTATTCGCCCAGGCTGACCCATTCCAGTTGCGTGGAGACGCCGGGGCGCGGAGTCCAGGTCAGGCGTGTGTCGCCGATGAAGCGCGGCGCCGCCGCCATTTCGTTGCCCGAGTAGTTGGCCGTGGCCGTCACCCAGTCGACGTAGCGGTGCACGGCATAGGACAGCGCCGTGTCCACACGCCATTCACGGCTGAAGGCCTTGCCCAGCCCGAGCTCGATGCCGGTGTGCTCGGTCTTGCCGGCGTTGACGGTGGTGCTGATGTTGGTGGCCAGGTCTTTCTGGCTCACCAGGTCGTCGGTCTTCACCAGCTGGTAGGCCGCCAGGTCATAGGACCAGCCGCCGGCCACGCCGCGCACGCCCACCTCGAACTGGCGCGCCTTGATGGGCTTGAGCGCCAGGGCCAGCTGCGCCTTTTCCAGCGCGTTGGCCGCCGTGTCGCTGCCGGCGCGGAAGAGCTGGCTCTCCGACGGCGCGCGGAAGCCGTAGTTGTAGGAGCTGTAGAGCGTGCTGGCCGGGCTCAGCGCCCATGTGGCGCCCAGTTTGGGGCTCCAGTTGCTGTACGCCACCGAGGCCGCGGGAATCTGGCCGTAGTAGCGCGTGGTCGTTCCGGCCTGCGTCAGCGCGGTGCCGATGTTGTTCGACATGTCGTAGCCGATGCTGTCGTAGCGCAGACCGGCGCTCAGGCGCAGGGCATGGGTGGGCGAGAGCTCGCCCTGCACATAGGGTGAGGCGCTCTTGAAGGTCACGTCGTAGTCGTAGATGCGATTGGCGTAGGTGTAGGCATAGTAGTTGCGGTCCGCGCCGGTGCCGGTGGTCGAGACGTTCAGGGCGTCCTCGGTGCGGGTACCCGGGCTGCGCTCCAGGTCCAGGCCGGTGATGAGGCGCGGCTTGAGTTCGCCGGCAAAGTCCTGCCGCCACTTGGCCATCACGCCGACGGACGCCACATTCGTCTTCTCCACGCGCGGATCGAAGCTCAGGTTGTAGGAGCCGTTCAGGTCCATGGTGTTGGCGCGCAGGTAGGGCGTGATGCTCAGCAACGCCGGGCCGAGGTCGCGCTCGTACTGGGTGGAAATGCGCAGGGCATCCACCTTGCGCCAGGCGATTGCGTAGTTGTTCTTGGTCGGGTTGTCGATGTAGTCGCGGTAGACCAGCGGCGAGTTGGCACCGGTCTGCTGGTCGATCTTCGTGTAGCCGACGAGGGTCTTGAGCATGGCGCCCTCGCCCAGGTCCTGGTCGCTGCGGAAGTTGGCGCTCTGCCGGTCATAGGCGGTCTGCTTGCGCCAGCCGTCGGTGTGGGTCAGGTTGGCCTGCGCGCGCACGGCACCGTCGGTGACGCCGGTGGTCCCGTCCAGCAGCAGGCGGCGCCAGCCGAAGGACCCCACTTCGCCGTTCACGGAAGCCGCCGGCGTGGCGGACGGCACGCGCGACAGCACGTTGACGATGCCGGCGATGGCATCCGAGCCATAGAGCGCGGAGCCGGGGCCTTTCACCACCTCGATGCCGCCGGCCTGCGGCAGATTGGTCTCGTACAGGCCGTTGTGGTTGAAGAAGCCCGTGGCGCGGATGGGGATGCCGTCCTCCAGGAAGAGATAGACCGGGCTGGTGGTGAAGGGCTGGCGGATGGCCGTGGTGTGGCCCTCGCCGTTGGTCACCGCCACCGCCGCGCCGGGCACCTGACCGATGATCTGCTGCGGGTGCGCCGGTGCCGTCTGGCGGATGGCGCTGTCGCCGATCACGCCGACGGAGGCCGGGGTCTGCATCAGCGGGGTCTGCTCACGGCTGCCGGTGATGGTGACGGTGTCGAGCACCGAGGGCTCGACGAGGGACGCCGCGGGTGGCGCCGTCTGCGCCAGCGCGGGAAGAAAGTAAGGCAGGGCCAGGGCCGCAGCCAGGCGACTTGTCCGCATGGGAACACTCCTGAATCTCGTACATGGAAGACAGCGCCGGCGCCAGGCCAGGGCGATGCCACGGAAGGTTCAGGCGTGCAAGGGCGGTCCGCGCGGCAGCGGTGAGTGCGAAGGAAGAAGCTCGAAGAAAAGTGCCTGCACATCCGGCGGAGCCAAGCCAGATTCCGCATTGAAGAAGTGCAAAGAAGCAGCGGGGGGCGGTCCCAGCCGATCAGCGATGTGCAGGCAAAACGGGCAATGGTTCAGGGAGGGGACGGATCCCTTCCCGGGTGTGGAATCCCCTGCGATCGGGGTGCCGGGCTGCGATGCCGCGCCGGGGCTGCCCGCCACGCTGCACACATCGAGCAGTGTGGGGGCGACCGTCCCGACGCGCGCCAGGGCATGCGAGACCGTGGGCGCGAGCGCGGCCAGCAGCATCACCGCCAGGGCGAGGCCGGCAACCCGGCGGACACACGCACGCAGCAACAGCATGAGGAGGAGGATCCTTGCGCCTCAGGTGGACAGGGTGCTTCAGTGCTTCATGCCCTGGCCCATGCCGCCGCCGGCCGCAGCGGGCTGCAGACGCGCGGGCACCTTGAGCTCGACGGTCTGGCGCTTGCCGTCACGTCCCTGGACGACCAGGGTCAGCGGCACCGTCTCACCGTCCTTGACCTGGCCCTTGAGGTCCATGAGCATGACGTGGTAGCCGCCGGGCTTGAGTTCCACCATCTTGCCGGCCGGCAGCTCCAGGCCCTCGACCGCGCGCATCTTCATGACGTCCTTGACCATGGCCATCTCGTGGATCTCCACGATGCCGGCCACGGGGGAGCTGACCTCGACCAGGCGCGCGTCGCTGGCGGCGGTGAGCTGCATGAAGGCGCCGGTGGCCTTCTGGTGCGGCACGGTGGCGCGCACCCAGGCTCCCTGGACGTTGACCTGGGCCTGGGCGGCGGCGGCCATGAGCAGGGCCGCGAGGGTGAGAGCGATGCGTTTCATGATGAACTCCTTGGTGGTGAAACGGTGGGACGGTGGCGTGCGCACGCCGGCGTTGCCGGCTGGGCGCAGGGGATCACGCAGGGCGTGACGGCGAACCGGCCCGGACTGCGGGCAGGCCGGACGGCAAGGGAGATCAGGCGCGGGAAGGGGGGCCGCGCGCCGCCAGGGGCGCAGCGGCATGACTGGCGACCGGCTCGACCGCCAGCGGACGCAGGGTGTGCACCAGGTCCGACGGCGCAGACACGGCCAGCTGCAGCAGCGGCGGCGGGGCGCCCACGGTGGCGCACAGCGGGCAGTCCAGCGTGTGGCCGGCATGCACCTGCTGGCCATCGTCGCTCTTGAGAATGAGCTTCAAGGCACTGCCGCTGGTGCAGACCAGTTCCATGGACTGCGGCTTGACCAGCGGCGCGGCGATGGCCACCCCGAGCGCGAGCACGAACCACGCCAGCACGAAGCGTGCGAGGAGTTGGGCGCGGCGCAGGGTCTGCATGCGCGCATTATGACCGACCCGCGCCGCCCCTCCAAGGATGCGGCCTTGACCTGTGTCAAAGACGGGCGTAGCGTGTGGGCGCATGATGGAACCGTTCGCACTGGAGAGAACCGCATGAGCACACAAATCACGGCCCCGTTCAAGAAGCAGTTGCAGGAGCAGCGCGCCACGCTGCTGGCCCAGCTGGCCACGCTGCGCGGGGGCAACGTCGGGCGGGCCGAGGCCTCGGCCGCGCATTTCGGCGAACGCGAGATCGACACGCGCGCCCAGATGAGCAGCGAACGTGAGCTGGAGTTCACGCTGGATGCGCGCGAGAGCGCCGAGCTGGACGCCATCGACGCGGCACTCAAGCGCATCGAGGACGGCAGCTACGGCGTGTGCATCGACTGCGGCGCCGACATTCCCGCCGCCCGCCTGCACGCCGCGCCCGAAACACCGCGCTGCATCAGCTGCCAGGACAAGCTGGAGCACAAGCGCCCCGGTTGAGCCCCGCCGCACCGCCCCCGACCCCATCATTGACAGGAGAAAACAAGATGTCCACTTTCCACGCCATCGTCTGGCTCGACCGCTCCGAGGCCCACGTCATTCTGTTCGACCGCGAACACATCGCCGCGCAGAAGATCAAGTCGCGCAGCACGCACAAGGCCACCGGCGGCCACACCGGCTCCCACCAGGGCTCGGGCCGCGGCGACAGCGCCAGCGGGCACCACAGCCCCGCAGGCGGCCACGCTTCGCACGACGAGAACTTCTACCACTCGATCGCCGAAGCGCTCAAGGGCGTGCACGAGATCCTGGTGACCGGTCCGGCCCAGGCCAAGGATGAGTTCAAGGCGCACTGCGAGCGCCACGACAAGGCCATCGCCCAGGCCATCGTCGGTGTCATCGCGAGCGATCACCCCAGCGACGGCCAGCTGGTCGCCATGGCCAAGCAGTACTTCCTGAAGTACGACAAGATGCAGGGCCAGGGCTAGGCAAGCCCTTGCACAGCAATAAAAAGGCGACCCGCGGGTCGCCTTTTTTGTGCCCGTGGCCGGCCTATTTCGCCAGCGGCACGATCTTCTGGTCGATGGCACCGAAGACCGACTGGCCGTCACGGCCCTTCATCTCGATGCGGATGGTGTCGCCGAACTTCATGTAGTCGGTGGCGGGCTTGCCGTCGAGGATGGTCTCGATGGCGCGCTTCTCGGCAATGCAGCTGTAGCCCTTGGTCCACTCCTTCTTGCCGTTGACCTCGGTGGCGCGGTTGCTCACCGTGCCCGAGCCGATGATGCTGCCGGCGCGCACATTGCGCGTCTTGGCCAGGTGGGCGATGAGCTGGCCGAAGTGGAAGGTCATTTCCTCGCCGGCCTCGCACATGCCCACGGTGCGGCCGTTCCAGGCGCTTTGCAGCGTCAGGTGCAGCTTGCCCTGCTGCCAGGCCTCGCCCAGCTCGTCCAGCGTCACCGCCACCGGGCTGAAGGCGGTGGCGGGCTTGCTCTGCAGGAAGCCGAAGTTCTTGGCCAGCTCGTCGGGGATCAGGTGGCGCAGACTGACGTCGTTGGCCAGCATGACCAGGCGGATGCCCTCCAGCGCCTGCTCGGGACTGCTGGCCATGGGCACGTCGGCCGTGACCACGGCCACCTCGGCCTCGAAGTCGATGCCGTGCGCTTCGCTGACGCAGACCACGTCGTCACGCGGCCCCAGGAAGTCGTCACTGCCGCCCTGGTACATCAGTGGTTCGGTGTAGTAGTTGGTCGGCACCTCGGAATTGCGCGCCAGGCGCACCAGCTCGACGTGGTTGATGTAGGCCGAGCCGTCGGCCCACTGGTAGGCGCGCGGCAGCGGCGCCATGCACATCGCCGGGTCGAAGGGGAAGGCGTGGCGCGCCTTGCCCTGGTTGAGCGTGACGTAGAGGTCCTGCAGCTGCGGCGAAAGGAAGTTCCAGTCGTCCAGCACCTGTTGCAGATGCTGGGCGATGCCGGTCGCATAATGCGCCAGGCTGAGATCGCGCGAGACGACGACCAGCTGGCCGTCGCGCGAACCGTCTTTGTAGGTGGCAAGCTTCATCGAAGTCTTCTCGGATTACGTTTAGTTAAACTGGTTTTACCCATCGAAACGGTCTCATTCTAATTACATCATGGACAAGACACGCGCAGGCATCCAGTCGGTCGAGGTGGGCTTCGCCCTCGTCGACGCGCTGGCGCGAGCCAGCGGCCCGCTGATGCTGCGCGACCTGGCCGCTGCGGCCGGCATGAGCGCCGCCAAGGCGCACCGCTACCTGGTGAGCTTCCAGCGCCTGGGCCTGGTGAGCCAGGACGCCGCCAGCGCGCGCTACGACCTCGGGCCCGCCGCGCTGCGCATGGGCCTGGCGGCCATCACGCGGCTGGACGCGGTGAAGCTCGCGCGCGAGCGCCTGCCCGCTCTGATGCAGGAAATCGGCCATACCCTGGCCATCGCCGTCTGGGGCAACCATGGCCCGACCATCGTGCACTGGGAGGAATCCCCGCAGTCCGTGACGGTGAACCTGCGCCTGGGCGACGTGATGCCGCTGCTCTCTTCCGCCACCGGGCGCTGTTTTGCCGCCCACGTTTCGCGCGAGGCCATCGCGCCGCTGTTGCGCACCGAGCTGGCCCGTGCGCGGCAGCTGGGCCGCACCGACCTGCCACGCAACCAGGCCGAGCTGCAGCAGCTGCTCAAGGAGGTGCGCACGCATGGCATGGCACGCGTGGTGGACACGCTGCTGCCTGGCATTGCCGGTTTTTGCGCGCCGGTGTTCGACTTCGACGGCCATCTCGTGCTCGGCATCGTGGCCATGGGCTCGGTGGCGACCTTCGACACGGCCTGGAACGGCACGGTGGCCGGCGCCCTGGGCCGCGCGGCACGCCAGCTCTCGCATGAGCTGGGCCACGCCTGATCTGCCGACCCGAACCATGGCACGACTGACTCCACTCCTGGCCCTCCTGCTGGCGCTGTGCCTCTGCCGCGCCGCCAGCGCGACCGAGCCCACCGCCCCGGCGGCCGCGCCCGCCACCGACGCCGACGCCCGCGCCCTCACCCTGCCGGCACCCCTGAAGCTGCGCTACACCATCTACGGAAAAGTGGGCTTCCTGCCCTACCGCGCCGGCGGCTTTCTGAGCTGGACGCACGATGGGGCGCGCTATGACGCGCGCATGGAGGTGGAGGTTTTCCTGCTGGGCTCGCGGGTGCAGACCAGCCAGGGCAGGATTTCGGCCGCAGGCTTGCAGCCGCTGCGCTTTGTCGACCGCGTGAACGCCGACCGCACGGTCGAGTTCGACTACCCGCGCCAGCGCATCCTGTTCAGCGAGGGTACACCGCCCGAGCCCCTGTCCGCCGGTGCGCAGGACCAGCTCAGCGTGTTCATCCAGCTGGGCGCCCTGATCGGGGCTGCCCCGCAGCGCTACCCGGCGGGCAGCGTCATCACGCTTGCGGCCATGGGCATCTACGGACCGGAGACCTGGCGCTTCAACGTCGTGGGTGAGGAGTCGCTGCACCTGCCCGGCGGCGAGGTGCGGACGCTGCGACTCAGCCGCCCCCCGGCCCGGGGCGACGACCCGAGTGCCGACATCTGGCTCGCCCCCAGCCTCGGCTGGCTGCCCGCACGCATCCGCCTGTCACAGCCCAACGGCGACTACATCGACCAGCGCTGGCGCGGCAGCGAGACGCCCTGAGCGACGCAGCCTCTTGAAATCGGTGCCGCCAGCACCAGCTAGGTCGCAGAAACCCCTTTTCTGTTGACCGCACCATGCACACGCTGTACGACTCCGACGCCTTCACCGTGACCCACCTGCTGGCCGCTGCCGAGACGGCGTCCGACAACGAAGCCCAAGCCGACGACGGCAAGCCGGTATTGATGCGCCACGGCTTCGAGATCGTGGACAAGCGTGCGGGCAAGGAAATCTACCTCGATGGTTCCTGGGCGGAGCTGTTCCAGCAGCGCCTGGCCGAATGGCAGCGCAATACGCCGACGCAGGAAGAGCTGGAAGACACGCTGGCCCAATACGCGGAGCTGGCCACCCTGCCCCTGTACGTGCACTAAGCGGGGCTGAGCAAGTCCCTCAACGCCGGCCATGCCGCCGGCGAAACAGCGGTTCCACCAGCAGGAGCACGGCGATCAGGCGACAGACCTGGAAGGCCGTCACCACCGGCGCGCCCAGCTGCAGCACCTTGGCCGTGATCGACATCTCGGCAATGCCGCCCGGCGCCGTGGCCAGCACCATGGTGGCCGGGTGCAGGCCCGTGAGCCAGGCCATGCCCAGCGCCAGCAGCGCGCACAGCACCAGCAGCCCCACCGTCCCCACCGCCACCGTGGCCAGCCAGCGCGGCGCCGTGTGCACAAAGGCTGGCGTGAAACGCACGCCCAGGCTGACGCCGATGAAGAGCTGCGCCGTGTTGGACAAGCCGGTCGGCAACGCCGACAGCTGCACATCGGCCATGGTGAAGCCCATGGCCACCAGCAGCGCACCGAGAAACCAGGGATTGGCGCGGTCCAGCCGCTCCATCAACCAGGCACCGGCAGCCGCCAGCGCAAACAGCAACACCAGGCCCCCCGCGTGCACTTCGCGCACGCCCGCCGGCAACAGACCCAGGCCGTGCAGGCCGCTGAACTGCATGCCAAAGGGGATCAGCACCGTCACGATCAGCAGGCGCATGCTGTGCGCCGCGGCCACCAGCTCGGTGCGCCCGCCGGCACGCTCGGCCAGCAGCGTCATTTCCGAAGCACCGCCGATGGCGCCGGCAAACCAGGTGGTCGCGCGGTTGAGCCCCGGCACGCGATGGGCGTTCATGCGTTGCAGCCACAGGCCGAAACCACCGCCCAGCGCCAGCGCCCAGACCACGCCCAGGGCAATCGCCCACCAGAGGCTCAGCACCAGCGCGGTGACCTGCGGCGTGAAGTACAGCCCCAGCGCGATGCCGATGGTGCACTGGCCGGCGTTGCGCAGCGGTGTCCAGCTCTCGGTGGGCAGGCGCAGGATGGAGGCCACCGCCGTGGCCAGCAGCGGACCGATGATCCAGGGCAGGGGCGTGCGCAGCCAGACGCACAGCAGGGCCGCGGCCAGCGCCAGCAGCAGGGTGCCGGCCACGCGCAGAAAATAGCGGGAATGCATAGGCAAGCGCGTAGTATCGCCGCAGCACCGAAGGACCCGTCATGAGCACCGACGCATCCAGCCCCACTCCCTACTGCGTGGTGCAGACCACGCTGGCCAGCGAGGCCGAGGCCACCGCGCTGGCACGCCAGCTCGTGCAGGCCCGCCTGGGCGCCTGCGTGCAGCTGCAGCCGATCCGCAGCTTCTACGTCTGGCAGGAGAAGGCGCACGACGAACCCGAGTGGCTGCTGAGCATCAAGACACGCAGCGCGCTCTACCCGGCGCTGCAGACCTGGCTGCTGGAGCACCACCCCTACGAAACGCCGGAGATCGTACAGCTGCCCATCACGGCCGGCAGTGCGGCCTATCTGACGTGGGTCGACGAAAACACCACCGGCTAGGGTGCCATCCAGCGCGCCAGCGGCGTGGCGCCCCAGTCCACGCTGTCGAGCAGGTTCTTCACCACCAGGCCGAGTTCGGTGTCGCCCTCGATCACCAGCTTGCGCTGGAAGAACAGCGTGTCCGGGTCTTCCTCGCGCAGCATCACGCGGGCGAAGTCGGACAGGCGGGCCGAGAAGCGCAGATCGGCGCTGCCGCCGCTTGCGGTGGTGAAGCTGCTGGCGTTGGCCGCGAAGCGCAGTCGCAGGCCGGCATCATGGACGTGGATCTCGAAGCGGCGCCCGGCCAGCAGGCTCATGTCCGCAGGCAGCACGCCGCGGCGCAGCAGCTGGTTGAGCAGCTGCACCAAAAGCCAGGACGGCGGCGCCATGGGCAGGCGGCTCACGAGCTGCGCCAGCGGCGCGGGCAAGGTGACTTCAGGGACGCGCATGCAGAACCTCCTCCACCGCGGCCATGCCGGCCTGGCCGCGCCAGTAACCGTCCACCAGCGGACCCGGGGCATGAGCCGCCAGTTGCGGCACAACGTCATCCAGTTCCGCAGCGCCATCCAGCACGCCGCGAAACAGCTGCACCACCTCCGCCGTGTGCTGCCACTGCGGGCTGATGCGCAGACTGTGCACACCCATGCTCTGCAGCTCGTCCCGATGCGGCAGCAGCGCCATGCAGGCCGAGGACAGGGTCTGGATGCCGTTGATGGTGAGGAAGTCCTGCGCGTCGCGTGTGGCCAGCGCCAGGCCATCGGGATGATCAAGGCAGCGAAACTGGCAGTCGTCCTTGTTGAGGTTGTAGTGACGCGCGGTGAAGCAGCGCGCCGAGTAGGCCAGCGGCAGCTTGCCCCAGGCGAACACCTCGGTCTGCAGCGCGCTGCCGCGCTGGCGCAGCGACTGCATCAGCTCGTCCAGCAGGGCCTGGCCCATCTCC
Organism: Pseudomonadota bacterium; assembly: GCA_021845965.1. GTDB lineage: Bacteria > Pseudomonadota > Gammaproteobacteria > Burkholderiales > Burkholderiaceae_C > Hylemonella. The sequence goes on from JAJZUZ010000017.1 coordinate 14,921, forward strand.
ACCGGCGGCAGCCAGCGGTACGCGCCAAGCTCTTCCACCAGCGCCAGCGTGTCGGCGTTGTAGATGTTCATGTGCGTGCCGGCCACGAAGGGCAGGCCCTGCTGCCGCGCCAGACGGGCCGCGCCCAGGTCGTTGGCTTCCACGCGCAGGCGGCCGTTCTCCACGAGGCGGCGCAGGCGGCGCAGGTCAATCTCGCTCTCCAGCAGGGCCTGGCAGGACAGCACGACCTCCTTGCCGGATTCAGCCAGGTCCTGGCCGAGCGCAATCCAGTCCTCGGTGCGCACCTGCTGGCGCCGCGCGCACACCACCTCGCCGAGATAGATGGTGTCCACCGGCCACTGCATGGCCTCGGCGTAGAAACGGAAGATGTCGTCGCGCGACCAGAAGAAGAGCACCGGCCCCAGGGCCAGTTTCGGCCGCGTCATGCGGGCATCGTTCATGGATTCATCTCCAGGGGCGGTTGTAGGCGCCCAGGGTCTGTTGCGCGCCTTCGGCCACCTTGCCCAGGGTCTGTTGCCAGGCGGGCTTGACGTTGTAGCGCTTGCCTTCGTGCGCCGCTGCGTCCAGCGCCGCGCGCAGGGTCTGCGTGACCTGGGCCACATAGGCCGGGCTGCGCTGGCGGCCTTCGACCTTGATGGCCGCCACGCCCGTGGCCAGGATCTGCGGCAGCATGGCGATGACGTTCAGGCTGGTGGGCTCTTCCAGCGCGTAGTAGGTCTCGTCCTGCACCTCGAAGCGGCCCTTGCACAGCGTGGGGTAGCCGGCCGGCTCGCCCGCGCCATAACGGTCGATCAGCACGCCATTGAGGCGCGCATCCAGCGCCTGCGGGCCCTGCTCCCAGCGCACGTGCTTGGCCGGCGAGCACACACCATGGGTGTTGGGCGACTCGCCGGTGGCGTAGCTGGAGAGCAGGCAGCGCCCTTCCACCATGACGCACAGGCTGCCGAAGCCGAACACCTCGACCTGCACCGGCGTGTGCTCGATCACGTGGCGCACCTGGTCCAGCGTCAGCACGCGCGGCAAGACCGCGCGCTGCACGCCGAACAACTCGTGCGCCAGGTTGATGGCCTCGTAATTGGTGGCCGAACTCTGCACCGACATGTGCAGGCGCAGGTCCGGGTGCCGGCGCGCGGCGTAGCGCATGAGGCCGATATCGGCCAGGATGACCGCATCCACGCCCAGGTCGGCCGCCTGGTCCACGCCGCGCGTCCAGCGCGTGATGTCCACGCCCTGCGCATAGGTGTTGATGGCCATCAGGACCTTGCGGCCGCGCTGGTGCGCGTAGGCAATGCCCTCGCGTGCGCCGTGCTCGTCGAAATTCAGGCCGGGGAAGTTGCGCGCGTTGGTCTCGTTCTTCAGGCCGATGTAGACCGCATCCGCGCCGTGGTCGATGGCCGCCTTGAGGGCCGGCAGGCTGCCTGCCGGACACACCAGTTCCGGCAGTGAAGGCGATAGAGACATGAAATTCCGCAACAGGACAAGAGTGGCGCTACGGTAAGCAAACGACCGCAGTGCGGATTTGTGCTGGATCAAAGAGGTCCGCCGGCGCACGGCCGGCTTGACCCAGGTCACGTCGCGCCGGTCGCGCTGTTTGTGTTGCGTCAAACCCGCACGGGCCGCATCGGGCGCACCATGCGCCAGCCCTGCCGCGTGTGGCGCCCGGGCGCCTGACTGAACCTGATTCGAGACTCCCATCCATGCGCGTCCTCGTGCTTGGCGCCGGCCTGCTCGGCGTCACCTCGGCCTACTACCTGCAGCAGCTCGGCCATGAGGTGCGTGTCGTGGACCGACAGTCCCACCCTGCCGCCGAGACCAGCTTTGCCAACGGCGGGCAGATCTCGGTCTGCCATGCGGAGCCGTGGGCGCGGCCCGACGCGCCGCTGAAGATCCTGCGCTGGCTGGGGCGAGAAGACGCACCACTGCTGTTTCGCCTGCGGGCCGACCGCCATCAGTGGCTCTGGGGCCTGCGTTTCCTGCGTGAGTGCACGCCGGGCCGCGCGCGGCGCAACCTGGAACAGCTGCTGCGCCTGGGCAGCTACAGCCGGACCCAGTTGCAGGCGCTGCGCGCGGCCACCGACATCGAGTACGAGCAGCGTACGCAGGGCATCCTGCACTTCTATACCAACCCGGCGGTCTTCGACAGCGCGCTTGGCCCCACGGCGCTGATGCAGGAACTCGGCTGTGCGCGCCGCCTGCTGACACCGCGTGAGGCGGTGACCATCGAGCCGGCGCTGCGCAGCATCGAGCCCCGGCTGGTCGGGGCCACCTACACGCCGGAGGACGAGTCGGGCGATGCACAGCGTTTCGTGCGCCAGCTCGCGCAGCACTGCGAGGCCGCCGGCGTGCAGTTTCTCCCCAACCATGCGGTGACCGCCTTGCGGGCCGCACAGGGACGGATCGACCATGTGGAAGCCACCGACGCCGAGGGCCGCTACCAGCGCCTGCAGGCCGATGCCTACGTGCTGGCGCTGGGCAGCTTCAGCCCGGCGCTGGCGGCGCCGCTGGGCCTGCGCCTGGCCATCTACCCGGCCAAGGGCTACTCGGTCACGCTGCCGCTGCGCGACGCGGCGCGCGCCTTCGAGGTATCGATGATCGACGACGAATACAAGCTGGTGTTCTCGCGCCTGGGTGACAGGCTGCGCATTGCCGGCACCGCCGAGTTCAACGGCTACAGCCGCGCGCTCAACCCGCGGCGCTGCCAGGCCATCGTGCAACGCTTCGAGCAGCTCTTTCCGGGTGCGGGCGAGACAGCACAGGCCCAGTTCTGGAGCGGCCTGCGCCCGGCCACGCCGTCCAACGTGCCGCTGATCGGCCGCACGCACCTGCCCAACCTCTACCTCAACACCGGCCACGGCACGCTGGGCTTCACGCACGCCTGCGGTTCCGGCCTGTCGATCGCGCGCATCGTCAGCGGCCTGGCGCCGGAAGTGGACTTCGCCTTCACCGGCTTCTAGAAAGACAACGCCTCATGTATTTCCCCGACCTGCGCACCTATCTGGACTTTCTGCGCGAGCAAGGACACTTGATCGACGTGGATGCCCCGGTCAGCACCGCCTACGAGATGACCGAGATCCACCACCGCGTGCTGCAGCAGGGCGGCCCGGCGCTGCTGTTCAAGCAGCCGCGCGACGCCCTGGGCCGGCCCGGCGAGATGCCGGTGCTGCTCAACCTCTTTGGCCACCGCCAGCGCGTGGCCTGGGCCCTGGGGCGCGAACCCGACCAGCTGCGCGAGCTGGGCGAGATGCTGGCCTTCTTCCGGCAGCCGCGCCTGCCTGACAACTGGTCGCTGGCCGACAGTCCGGCCCTGCTGCGCAAGCTCAAGCAGATCGGTGCCACGCGAGCGCGCATCGTCAGCCATGCACCCTGCCAGGAGGTGGTGTGGCGCGGCGAGGACGTCGACCTGGCACGCCTGCCGATCCAGGCGCTGTGGCCGGGCGAGCCCGCGCCCCTGATCACCTGGGGCATGGTGGTCACGCGCGGCCCCGGCGACGCGCCCAATGACAAGGACAACCTGGGCATCTACCGCCTGCAGGTGCTCGGCCGCAACCAGGTCATCATGCGCTGGCTGCCGCACCGCGGCGGCGCGCAGCATTTCGCTCGCTGGAAGCAGGCCCGCCAGGAGCCCTTCCCGGTGGCCGTGGCGCTGGGGCCGGACCCGACCACGCTGCTGAGCGCCGTGATCCCGGCACCGGACACCATCTCCGAGTACCAGCTCGCCGGGCTGATCAGCGGGCGCAAGTGCGAGCTCGTGCCCTGCCTGGGTGTGCCGCTGCAGGTACCGGCGAACGCGGAGATCGTGCTCGAAGGCCACGTGTCGCTGAGTGAGACCGCGCCCGAGGGGCCCTACGCCGACCACACCGGCTATTTCAATTCGGTCGAGCGCTTCCCGGTCTTCACCATCGAGACCATCACCCTGCGCAAGCAGCCGATCTACATGTCCACGCTGCTGAGCCGGCCGCCGGACGAGCCCTCGGTCATCAGCGAGGCGCTCAACGATGTCTTCATTCCGCTGCTGCGCCAGCAGTTCCCCGAGGTGGTGGATTTCTGGCTGCCGCCCGAGGCCTGCTCCTACCGCATGGCCATCGTCTCCATCCGCAAGGCCTACCCGGGCCATGCGCGGCGCATCATGATGGGCGTGTGGTCCTACCTGCGCCAGTTCGCCTACACCAAGTACGTGGTCATCGTGGACGAGGACATCAACGCACGCGACTGGAAGGACGTGATCTGGGCCATCACCACGCGCGCCGACCCGGTGCGCGACACGGTGCTGGTGGAAGGCACGCCCATCGACTACCTGGACTTCGCCTCCCCGGTCTCCGGCCTGGGCGGCAAGCTGGGCATCGACGCCACCAACAAGGTACCGCCCGAAACCACGCGGATGTGGGGGCGGCCCATCCGGATGGACGAGGCAGTGGTGCAGCAGGTCACGCGGCGCTGGGCCGAGTACGGCATACCCCTGCCGGTTTAGCCAAAGAGGGACGGCGGGAAAATTGCGACAATGGACCTCCGCGGCGCGCCAAAAGCGCGCGGCGGGCTTCCATTCACACGCCTCGTACCAGAGTTCTATGAGCCAAGCCTACATCCTCACCTTCTCCTGCCCGGACCGCCTGGGCCTCGTGCACGCTGTCTCCGGTTTCCTGCTCGAGCGCGGCGGCAACATCGAAGAAGCCGCCCAGTACAACGACCACGCGACGGGCTTGTTCTTCATGCGCGTGCAGTTCTCCTGCGGCCAGGTGAGCCATGAGGACCTGCAGGTGCAGCTCAAGCTCTTCGCCGAACCCTTCCAGATGCAGTGGAGCCTGCACCCGGCCGACCAGGCCATGCGCACCGTGCTCTTCGTCAGCAAGGAAGGCCATTGCCTCAACGACCTGCTGTTCCGCTGGAAGATCGGCCTGCTGCCCATCGACATCCGCGCCATCGTCTCCAACCACCGCGACTTCTACCAGCTGGCCGCCAGCTACAACGTGCCCTTCCACCACATCCCGGTGACGGCTGCGACCAAGCCACAGGCGGAAGCCAAGCAGTACGAAATCGTGCAGGCCGAGAACGCCGAACTCGTGGTGCTGGCGCGCTACATGCAGGTGCTCTCCGACGACATGTGCCGCAAGCTTTCGGGCAAGGCCATCAACATCCACCACAGCTTCCTGCCCAGCTTCAAGGGTGCCAAGCCCTACTACCAGGCGCACGACCGTGGCGTGAAGCTGATCGGCGCCACCGCCCACTACGTGACGGCCGACCTCGACGAGGGCCCGATCATCGAGCAGGACGTGGCGCGCGTGGACCACAGCAAGACGGTGGAAGACCTCACGGCCATCGGCCGCGATACCGAGAGCCAGGTGCTGGCGCGCGCCGTGAAGTGGCACAGCGAGCACCGCGTGCTGCTCAACGGCCACAAGACCGTGATCTTCAAGTAGGGCGGCGATCGCCCCACCCGCGTCGTGACACATACACGGCGTGGGCGGCCCGCTGGCCCGCGCGGTGCCGCCGCGGCGCACGCATCGGGGATTTTTCCTGCGCCGCCGTGACGAACTTCACGTCGCCAGGACGAGATGTCCGCCGCAGCAGGCGCAACTCACCTACATTGCCCTCCACCCAGACCACAGGCTCCCGGAGGGCTTCCATGTACGGCTCGCAATCCCTGCGCACGATCTGCGCCGCCATCCTGCTCGGCAGCCTGGCATCCCTGGCCGGGGCCGCCGGAGGCGATGCCGAGTACGCGGCCGGCCTGCGCGAGGCGCAGGAGCTGCGTTATGCGCAGGCGCTGGATCATTTCAAGCAGGCGGCGGCCCAGGGGCATCGGGATGCGCTGCGCACGGCCGGCCTGATGCTGCTGTACGGGCAGGATCTCTATGGCGAGGAAGTGCAGAAGGACTGGATCACGGCCATGCACCTGCTGGCCGAGGCCGCCGCCCAGGGCTGCGCGGTATCCAAGCGGGTGCTCAGGCAGATGACACACCGGCATTTCGGCTGACGCCTGGAACCGGCCTCAGCGCGCAAAGGGGTCGCGCCCGCCTCGGCCCGCGCGTGCATCCATGGCCGCACGCAGGTCGACCAGCTCCTCCTCGGCCTGCCGCGCGTTCGTGACGTCCTGCAGGGTGATGACTTCGCGCTGCGGCCGCGTGGCACCGTCCCGGATGTAGCTGCAGCTCTCGCTGATCCATTTGACACGCCCATCGGGCATCTGCAGGCGGTAGCTCACCTGGTAGGAAAGCCCCAGGGCCCTGGACTGGCCGCAGGTATGGGCCACGCGCTCGCGGTCGTCCGCATGCACGCGCTCGTGGCGCAATTCCGGCGCCAGGTTCGCGCGGGCCGGGTCAATCTCCAGCAGTCGGAACACCTCGTCCGACCAGTGCTGCTCGCCGGTGAGCAGGTTGTGGTCGATGCTGCCCACATGCGCCATGCGCTGGGCCTCATTGAAGACTTCCAGGCGGCGGCGGCTTTCCTGCTGTGCCTGCTCGCGGCCGCGCTGCAGATAAAGGACCAGCGCGCCCATGCCGACGGTGGTCAGCGTCGCCAGGGCCCAAACGCCCAGCGCCAGGGGCACGATGGACCACCAGCGGGCCACCGCCGCGTCTTCCAGCTGCGTCACCGCGATCAGCAGCGGCAAGCCCTCAAAACGCCGTTGCGCTATCAGGCGCCGGAGGTGATCGAGCTCCGACCGGATCACGTAGTGGCTGCGAGCCGGTGGTTCGCCCTTGAATTGGGAAAAGAACGGCAACATCTGGCCAATCCGGTCCTTGAGATACGGCGTGCGCGTCATCACCATGCCATCCGTGCGTATCAGCGTCACGGAAACTGAGGGGTCGTCGAGCTGGCGCGCGAAGTCCTCCGCGAGCATGCGTGTATCCACCATGGCGACGACCGCCCCCAGAAACTCGCCCCGGGGTCCACTCAGCCTGCGGCCAATCGAAAAACGTTTCTCGCCCGTGTCCACCCAGCGTGCGGTAAAGACCGGCCCGATCCGCATGCCGGCCTGTTCGGACGAACGATGTGCCAGGAAGTACTCGCGATCCGTCGCATCCTTGCCCAGGCTGGTACTGGCCGCATGGGTCGCGCTGACCACGCGTCCCTGTGCATTCACGATGATCAGATTGCTGACATAGGGCGTATGCAGGCGACGCAGTTCAAGCGCCGGACCGGCGACCTGCATCAGCGGTGCACCCGCAACCCCCAGTTGACGGGCATAGTCCTGCACCAGCCGCAGGCTGAAATCGATCTCGTTGACGGCTTTTTCGGTATAGGCCTGGTAGCTGTTGGCAAGGCCCTCGATCGCGGCCATTGCCTGGCCCATGTGTTGCTGGCGCGACCGCGCCAGTCCGTAGGCGATCAGCGCCGTGACGACCGCCAACGACAGGCCGCATAGAAAGAAGACGGAGGCGCGGGGGCTGCCGAGCTGTCGCAGGCGGCGCGCGATCGCCCCCGTCCACTTGCCACGCTCCCGCTCCGCCATGTGCCCCATCGGGTCTGTTCCTGTTGCGCGCCTCGTCCGGCACCCTGAGGCCCATTCTGCAACGGACGACCACTGCCGGGCAATCCCTTTCGGAATCAGGAATGTGCAGAAACGACAACGCCCCGCGGCTTCACAGCCGCGGGGCGTGACAAGGCCTGCGCGAGGTGTATCAGGCGGCCGCGGCCACCTTTTCCGAATAGCCCATCTTGTCCAGCGTCGCGGCCAGTTGCGCCACGCTGCGGTCCGGGTTGTACAGCTTGTCCAGGCCAAAGAGGCCGATGCGGAAGGTGCTGAAGTCGGCCGGCTCATCGCACTGCAGCGGCACGCCGGCGGCGGTCTGCAGGCCCAGGGCCAGGAACTTCTTGCTGTTCTGGATTTCCGGGTCGGTGGTGTAGCTCACCACGACGCCCGGGGCCTGGAAGCCGGCAGCGGCCACGCTCATGAAACCACGACGCTCCAGCAGGTTGCGCACCTTGGCGCCGAGTTCGATCTGGCCCTGGCGCACTTTCTCGAAACCGTATTCCTTGGTCTCACGCATGACCTGATCCAGCCGCGCCAGTGCATCGGTGGGCATGGTGGTGTGGTAGGTGTGGCTGCCGTTCTCGTAGGCTTCCATCACCTGCAGCCACTTCTTGAGGTCAGCCGCGAAGCTGGTGCTGGTGGTGCCATCGATGGCCTTGCGGGCACGCTCACTGAGCATGACCATGGCGCAGGCGGGCGAACCGCTCCAGCCCTTCTGCGGGGCGCTGACCAGGATGTCCACGCCGGTGGCTTCCATGTCGACCCACATGGCGCCGGAGGCAACGCAGTCCAGCACGAACAGGCCGCCCACCTCGTGCACGGCATCGGTCACCTTGCGGATGTAGTCGTCGGGCAGCATCATGCCGGCGGCGGTTTCCACGTGCGGAGCGAACACGACATCGGGCTTCTCGGCCTTGATGGTGGCCACCACCTCGTCCACCGGGCAGGGCACCCAGGGCGCCTGCGGTCCGCTGCCGATGCGACGCGCCTTGAGCACGGTGGAACTGGCGGGGATGCTGCCCATGTCAAAGATCTGGGTCCAGCGGTAGCTGAACCAGCCGTTGCGGATCACCAGGGTCTTCTTGCCGGTGGCAAACTGGCGTGCCACGGCCTCCATGCCGAAAGTGCCGCTGCCCGGTACCAGCACGGAGGACTTGGCGTGGTAGACCTCCTTCAGGATGCTGGAAATGTCCTTCATCACGTTCTGGAAACGCTTGGACAT
>JAJZUZ010000185.1 GCA_021845965.1 Pseudomonadota bacterium
GCGGTCTGTACATCAGCGAGGCCGGCGAGACCCTCAAGCGCTTCAACACGCTCGATGGCCACGGTCTCAAATTGCTGCAGCGCGCCGGCATCACCCCAGCGGTGGTGACGGGGCGTGACAGCCCGGCCTTGCGGCTGCGCCTGCAGGCGCTGGGCATCACGCAGGTGCGCTACGGCACCGAGGACAAGTGCCCGGCTGCCGAGCAGATTCTCGGCCAGCTGGGCCTGGCCTGGTCACAGGCCGCGGCGATCGGGGACGACTGGCCTGACCTGCCCGTGCTGCAGCGCAGCGCCTTTGCCTGTGCGCCCGCCAATGGCCACGCCCAGGCGAAGGCGCTCGCGCACTACGTGACGGCAGCCCATGGTGGCCATGGCGCCGCGCGGGAGTTCTGCGATCTGCTGCTCGTGGCCAGCGGTCGTTATGCGGACCTGCTGCAGGAGGCCTTGCGGTGATGCGCCTCTTGCGCCTGGCCTGGGACCGGCTCGCCATCTACCTGCCCATCATGCTGATGGGACTGCTGGCACTGGGCACCTACTGGCTGGTGCGCAGCACCCCGCTGGCCGAACCTGGCTCGCCCGAGCAGCCGGTGCGCAAGGATCCGGATTACCTGATGGAGCGCTTCTCCATCAAGACCTTCGACACCAAGGGGCGCCTCAAGAGCGAGGTCTTTGGCGAGCAGGCGCGCCATTACCCGCATACCGATATCCTGGAGATCGAGCAAGTCCGCATTCGCAGTTTCAATTCGCTCGGCCATGTGATTGTCGCAACGGCCCGGCGCGCGCTGGCCAACAACGACGCCTCCGAGGTGCAATTGATCGGCAATGCCCTGGTGGTGCGCGAAGCGGCCGTGGATCGTAACGGCGTCACGCTGCCGCAGATGAGTCTGCGCGGCGAGTTCCTGCACGCCTTTCTCAACGACGAGCGCATCAAGTCGCACAAGCCGGTCGAGCTCATGCGCGGCGGTGACCGCATCACCGCGGATAGCCTGGACTACAACAACTTCGACCAGATCATGCAGCTGCAGGGACGGGTGCGCGGCACGCTGTTACCGCCCCCCCAGCGCTGAGGGGGCGGTCCGGACATGCGCAAGCTGGCTTTCATCACCGGCGCCTCCAGCGGCCTGGGCCAGGCCTTGGCCTGGCGCTATTACCAGGCGGGCTACGACCTGGCGCTGCTGGCGCGGCGCGAGGGAGAGATGCAGCGCTGGGCGCTGGCGCATCACATGGATCCGACGCGTTACCGGCTCTACGCCGCCGACGTGGCGCAAGTGCCGGACGTCGTCGCCGCCGGTCGCGCCTGCCTGGCACAGCAGGGTGTGCCGGATGTCGTGGTGGCCAATGCCGGCATCAGCGTCGGCATGGACACGGCCGAATATGAAGACCTGGCGGTGATGGCGCGCGTGTTCGCGGTCAACAACACAGGCTTGGCGGCCACCTTCCATCCCTTTGTCGCGCCCATGTGCCGGCGCGGATCGGGGCGCCTGGTCGGCGTGGCCAGCGTGGCGGGCATCCGCGGGCTGCCCGGCCATGGTGCCTACTGCGCCAGCAAGGCGGCCGTGATCAGCTACTGCGAGAGCCTGCGCGGCGAGCTGCGCGGCACAGGCGTGCGCGTGGTCACGCTCAGTCCGGGTTATGTGGACACGCCGCTCACCCGGCAGAACCGCTACCCCATGCCTTTTCTGATGACGCCCGAGGCGTTTGCGGTACGCGCCGTGAAGGCCATCGACGCCGGTACCAGCTACCGCGTCATACCGTGGCCGATGGGCGTGGTTGCCAAGTTGCTGCGCCTCCTGCCCGATGCGCTGTTTGACCGATTGCTCGTGGGCCGACCCCGCAAGCACCGGGCGCCGCCATGAAAAAGGCCCCTGTCGGGGCCTTCATTTTGGTGTGCCGCCGTTGGCAGGAGCCACTCAGTAGCCGCGACGACCGCCGCCACCACCACGCGGGTTGCCATAGGGGCTGCGAAAGCCGCCGTCGCCACCGCCCTCGCTGCCGCCGCCGTAACCGCCACCACCCTCGCGACGGCCGCCGCCATAGCCGCCGCCGCCACCACCGTATCCACCACCGCCGCCACCACCACCGTATCCGCCGCTGCGCGGGGGACGCGGTTCCATGGGGCGCGCCTCATTGACCACCACGCTGCGGCCGCTCAGGGGTTGGCCGTTCATGCCATTGATGGCGGCCTGCGCCTCGGCGTCGCTGCCCATCTCCACGAAACCAAAGCCTTTGGAGCGGCCGGTGTCGCGCTCCATCATGACCTTGGCGCTGGTCACGGTGCCGAACTGGCTGAAGGCCTGTTCAAGATCGTTGTCACGAATCGAGTAGGCCAGATTGCCCACGTAAAGTTTGTTGCCCATGCAGGGACTCCTGATTTACCTCTAATACAAGCGATGGGGTCCCTGAAATGCAGTCAATTCGAGTGCAAACGACGCGCATTCGGCAGATCACCGCGATCCTTGCCAAGCCTCCCAGCCTGGACTTTTTCATTATGACCACAGAAAAGACAAACAGACAAGGGCTATCGGATTAGGAGAAACCATGAAAAAAGGACCCGTGCAAGGGTCCTTTTTGAACAGCAGGCGCGGATCAGTAGCTGCCGCGGCCACCACCGTAGCCACCGCCGCCCTCGCGGCGACCACCGCCATAACCACCACCGCCACCACCACCGTATCCGCCACTGCGCGGGGGGCGCGCTTCCATGGGACGGGCCTCATTGACCACCAGGGCGCGGCCGCCCTGCTGCTGGCCGTGCGTGGCCGAAATGGCGGCCTGCGCTTCGGCGTCGCTGCCCATTTCCACAAAACCGAAGCCCTTGGAGCGGCCGGTGTCGCGCTCCATCATGACCTTGGCGCTGTTGACCGTGCCGTGTGCCGAGAACAGACGCTGCAGGTCTTCGTCACGGAAGGTATAGGGCAGATTGCCCACGTAAAGTTTGTTGCCCATACAGGGACTCCTCATTAAGACTCAGGGTAGCGATGGAGTCTGATATCCGCGAGCAACAAAGCAAGAAGACTTGAAGAAGACGCAAACCGGACGAATCACCGCAATATCACACGGCCTGGTGGCCGCGCCGGCCCATTATGGCCTACAACGCCCGGTTTTCAAGCACCCAGGCGCGCTGGGGCAAGCGAAACAGGCTGTGGCGTGGCGCCTGGACGCCACACTTGGATCCGGCACGGCTTACCAGTTCGCTTCCCGATCCGGCGTGGCGCCGATCTTGTGGATGCTGAGGTCGGCGCCGTCGAACTCCTCCTCCTGGCTCAGGCGCAGGCCCAGCGTCAGCTTGAGCAGGCCATAGACCACCACGCCGCCGGCCAGCGCCCACAGCACCCCGGTCGCGGTGCCGATCAGCTGGGCACCCAGACTGACGCCGCCCAGGCCGCCCAGCGTCTTGTTGCCGAAAATGCCGGCGGCGATGCCGCCCCAGGTGCCGCACAGCCCATGCAAAGGCCACACGCCCAGCACATCGTCGATCTTCCACCGGTTCTGGGTCAGGGTGAACATGACGACGAAGACGGCGCCGGCCACACCGCCCACGACCAGCGCCCCCAGCGGGTGCATCAGGTCGGAGCCGGCGCAGACGGCCACCAGGCCGGCCAGCGGGCCGTTGTGCACGAAGCCCGGGTCGTTTTTGCCCAGCAGCAGGGCCACCAAGGTACCCCCGACCATGGCCATGAGCGAGTTCACCGCCACCAGGCCGGAGATCTTGTCCAGGGTCTGGGCGCTCATGACGTTGAAGCCGAACCAGCCCACCACCAGGATCCAGGCGCCCAGCGCCAGAAAGGGAATGCTGGAGGGCGGGTGCGCCGACATGGCGCCATCCTTGCGGTAGCGGTTGTAGCGGGCACCCAGCAGCAGCACGGCGGGCAGGGCGATCCAGCCGCCTACGGCATGCACCACCACGCTGCCGGCGAAGTCGTGGAACTCCGCGCCGGTGAGTGCCTTGACCCAGGCCTGGAAGCCGAAATGCTGGTTCCAGGCGATCCCTTCAAAGAAGGGATAGACAAAGCCGACGATGATCGCCGTTGCCAGCAGTTGGGGCCAGAACTTGGCGCGCTCGGCGATGCCACCGGAGATGATGGCCGGGATGGCAGCGGCGAAGGTCAGCAGGAAGAAGAACTTCACCAGTTCGTAGCCGTTTCTGGCCGCGAGCTGCTCGGCGCCCACCAGGAAGCCGGTGCCGTAGGCCACGCCATACCCTACGAGGAAATAGACCACCGTGGACACCGAAAAGTCCACCAGGATCTTGACCAGGGCATTGACCTGGTTCTTGCGCCGTACCGTGCCGAGCTCCAGAAAGGCAAAGCCCGCATGCATGGCCAGCACCATGACCGCGCCCAGCAAGATAAACAGGGCATCAGCGCCCTGCTTTAGTGCATCCATGAGAAATCTCCAAAATAAATGACTGACTCTGGTGCAAAAACCAGCGATATTCAATTACGCACCAATAGCAAGCAAAAAAC
>JAJZUZ010000186.1 GCA_021845965.1 Pseudomonadota bacterium
CCGGGCCGGCCACGGCGTTCCAGATCTCCAGGTTGAAGTTCTTCACGCCGGCTTCGGCCAGGCTGGGCACGTCGGGTGCCAGCGTGCTGCGGCCGGTGGAGGTGACACCCAGCACGCGCACCTTGCCTGCGCGGGCCTGCGCCAGCGCCAGGCCCGGCGGCAGCATGGAGAGCTGGATCTGCCCGCCCACCATGGCCGTCACCACCTGCGGGTAGCCGGGGTAGGGCACATGCACCGGCGCCATGCCCACGCGCGCCTTGAAGAGTTCCATGCCGATGTGGCCCACGGTGCCCACGCCGGGCGAGCCGTAGCTCCACTTGTCGCCGCTGGCGCGCGCCGCGTCCAGGAACTCGGCCGTCGTCTGGCCCGGTGCATCGGCCGGTGCGGCCAGCACCAGTGGGGCGGTGCCGACCAGGCTGATGGGCGCCAGGTCCTTCAGCGGGTCGTACGGCGTCCGGGGGTTGAGCATCCGCGCAATGGTGAGGTTGCCGTTGATCATCACGCCGATGGTGTGGCCATCGGTCGCCTTGGCCACCGCATCGGCGGCGATGTTGCCGCCGGCGCCGGGCTTGTTCTCCACGATCACCGGCTGGCCCAGCGCCTTGGACAGCGGCTCGGCCAGCGTGCGCGCCACCAGGTCGGGCGAGGTGCCGGCCGGGAAGCCGACGATGATCTTCACCGGCTTGGTCGGCCAGGCCTGCGCGTGTACGCCGAAGGTGAGGGTGGCCAGGCCAAGCGCCAGCAGGGCGCGTCGCAGGGGCGAGGGGGAAAACCGCATGCTTCTCTCCAATGAAAAAAGCCCCTGACTCTCGGCGAGTCAGGGGCCTGTTGAGGCGTACGCCAGGATCAGGCGTATTCTGCCAGCGCCGTCTTCATCTTCTTCATGGCCGCCACCTCGATCTGGCGGATGCGCTCGGCGCTCACGCCGTACTCGGCCGCCAGTTCGTGCAGCGTCATGCCGCCGGAGCTGTCGTCGTTCACCTTGAGCCAGCGCTCTTCCACGATGCGGCGGCTGCGCGGGTCCAGCACCTCCAGCGCGGCGGCGATGCCGTCGCTGGCCAGGCGGTCGCGCTGGCGTGCCTCGATCATGGCGGTCGGCTCGTGGCCGGCGTCGGCCAGGTAGGCGATGGGGCCGAAGCTCTCCTCGCCGTCCTCGCTCGGACCCGGGTCGAGGGTGACGTCACCCCCCGAAAGGCGGGTCTCCATCTCGATCACGTCCTCGCGCTTGACATTGAGCTCGCGCGCCATCTGCTCGATCTCGCGCTCGCTCAGCGTCTCGCGGTGGGTGGGCGCATCCTCGGCGGCCGCGTCGGCCTTGAAGCCCTGCTTCATGGAGCGCAGGTTGAAGAACAGCTTGCGCTGGGCCTTGGTCGTGGCGACCTTGACCATGCGCCAGTTCTTCAGGATGTACTCGTGGATCTCGGCCTTGATCCAGTGCAGCGCGTAGCTCACCAGGCGCACGCCCTGGTCGGGATCGAAGCGCTTGACGGCCTTCATCAGGCCCACATTGCCTTCCTGGATCAGGTCGCCGTGCGGCAGGCCGTAGCCCAGGTACTGGCGCGAGACGGATACCACCAAGCGCAGGTGAGAGAGCACCAACTTACCGGCGGCCTCAATGTCGCCATCAGCCCGGAATTTGCGCGCAAACTCCTGCTCCTCTTCCAGAGTGAGCATGGGCATGCGGTTGACGGCCGTGATGTAGGCGTCCAGATTGCCCAGCGGGGGCACCAGGGACCACGGGTTGGCGACGGCCAGCGCGGAACCGGAAACTGCAGAGACAGCGGTCATGCCAGAACTCCTTTCACGAACATTTATATATTAGCACTCGATCGAGAGGAGTGCTAACCGGCCCTCGGTATCCGCCGGATCGTCAGGCTATAGCGCCCAGCGGTTCAGCGAAAACTGTAAATAAGATCAGTATTCACCAGGAAAGTTCCCGCGCCCGGGGCAGGGTTGCCACAGATACTCTGGACTTGATGATTGACAATCATTATCATTTGCATTGTCCATCGATACCTGATCAAGACCATGATCGTTTGCGTTTGCCACCGTGTCAGCGACAAGACCATCGAGCGCGCCGCCCGCGCCGGCGCCAGCTTTGACGAAATCCAGCTCGAACTCGGCGTGGCCACGCAGTGCGGCAAGTGCGAGGGCTGTGCCCGCGCGCTCTGGTCCGAATGCCGCAGTAGCCCGAAGATGGCCCACCTGAGCCAGGAACTGCAGGCCGGCTGGTCGGCGCCGCTGGCGGTGGCCTGAGGCGGTACCCGAAAGGACAGAGCCCAACAAAAAGGGCTGCGCACGGCGCAGCCCTTTTGTTTTCCCGTGCGGGGCCGGGGCTCAGGAGATATCGCCCATCTGGCTCTGCAGGTAGTTCTGCAGACCCACCTTGTCGATCAGTTCGATCTGCGTCTCCAGGAAGTCGATGTGCTCCTCGGTGTCGTCCAGGATCCTCTGCAGCAGGTCGCGCGAGACGTAGTCGCGCACCTTTTCGCAGTGGGCGATGCCGTCCTTGATGGTGGCCTGCGCACCCTGTTCCAGCGCCAGGTCGCCGCGCAGGATCTCCGGCACGTCCTCGCCGATGTTGAGCTTGCCCAGGTCCTGCAGATTGGGCAGGCCGTCGAGCGTGAAGATGCGGTCCATCAGCCAGTCGGCATGCTTCATCTCGCCAATGGATTCCTCGTATTCCTTCTTGGCCAGCTTGTCCAGGCCCCAGTTCTTCAGCATGCGGTAGTGCACGAAGTACTGGTTGATGGCCGTCAGTTCATTCTTCAGCTGGGCTTGCAGGTGCGCAATGGCTTGGGCGTCGCCTTTCATGGTGGGCCTTTCTTGGCAGTGAGGATGAGGCGATTGTGCGTCAGTCGGATGATTGCGGTGCATACCCCTGGCCGCACTCCGGCGTATGCGCCGCCGCGGCGCCTTCAATGAAAGTCCCGGCTCTGCGTCATCAGCCCGCCCAAGAGCGGCGTCAAGTCCACCAGATGCTGCGCAATCAGGTGGCACACCTCGCCCTGCCGCTGCCATTGGCCATAGACCGCCAGCAGGCGCGAGTGCAGCAGCTCGCGCCGCTGCTTCTCCCGCAGCGCCTTCCACACGATCACCTGCACCGTGCCGGTCTCGTCTTCCAGCGTCACGAAGACCACGCCCTTGGCCGTGCCGGGCTGCTGGCGCGTGAGCACCAGGCCGCAGGCGCGCACCAGGCGGCCGTCGGGCAGGCCCTGCAAGTCCCGCGCGGTCTGCAGGCGTTGCGCCTGCAGTTGCTCGCGCAGGAGCGCCAGCGGGTGGCGGCGCAGCGTGAGGCCCGTGGCCGCGTAGTCGAAGACGATTTCTTCGCCTTCGGGTGCCGCTTCCAGTTCCAGCCAGTCTTCGTCCACCGGCGCTTCGCGCAGCAGCGCGGGCGCGGCGTGCAGGGCGGCGGCGTCCCACACCTGCTGGCGGCGGTGGCCGCTGAGGCTGAGCAGTGCGTCGGCGCTCGCCAGCGCTTTCAGCTCCGCCGCGTCGAGGCCGGCACGCAGCGCCAGGTCTTCGGCGCTGGTGTAGGGCTGTGCCGCGCGCGCGGCCATGATGCGCTCGGCGCTGGCCTGCCCGATGCCGCTCAGCAGACGCAGGCCCAAACGAACAGCAGGTAGATCCTCCTCCGAGCGTTCCAGCGTGCAGTCCCAGTCACTGTGCAGCACATCGGGCGGCCGCACCTCCACGCCGTGGCGCTGCGCGTCCTGCACCAGCTGCGCCGGGCCGTAGAAGCCCATGGGCAGTGAATTGAGCAGGCCGGCCAGGAAGCAGGCCGGCTCGTGCCGCTTGAGCCAGGCGCTGGCGTAGACCAGCAGCGCAAAGCTGGCCGCGTGGCTCTCGGGAAAGCCGTATTCGCCAAAGCCTTCAATCTGCCGGAAGATCGCCTCGGCAAACTCGCGCTCGTAGCCGCGCGCTGTCATGCCCTCGATCAGGCGTTGCTGGAATTTGTCCACCCCGCCACGGCGCCGCCAGGCGGCCATGGCGCGGCGCAGTTCATCGGCCTCGCCCGGCGTGAAGCCGGCCGCAATGATGGCGATCTGCATCACCTGTTCCTGGAAGATCGGAATGCCCAGCGTGCGTTCCAGCGCCGGGCGCAGGTCTTCCTTGGGCAGGGTGTAGCCTTCGCCACGGCGCTGGGCCTCGCGCCGCTCCAGATAGGGGTGCACCATGCCGCCCTGGATGGGCCCGGGCCGCACGATGGCCACCTCCACCACCAGGTCGTAGAAGCAGCGCGGCTGCAGGCGCGGCAGCATGCTCATCTGCGCGCGGCTCTCCACCTGGAACACGCCCACGGTGTCGGCGTGGCACAGCATCTCGTAGGTGGCCGGGTCTTCGGCCGGGATGTCCTGCAGCTGGAACACCTGGCCGCGCCACTGGCCCACGAAGTCCA
>JAJZUZ010000018.1 GCA_021845965.1 Pseudomonadota bacterium
GCCCGCCAAGGCCGAACGCAAGGAAATGCGTAAGGAGGAGCGCAAGGAAGAACGCAAAGAGGTTCGCAAGGAAGTGCGCAAGGAGCACCGCGTCGAGAAGCGCGAACGCAAGGCCGAGCACCGCGGCAGCAAGTAATTCCACCGCACTGAACTCAAAGTCAAAGCCCGCCTCGGCGGGCTTTGTTGTTTCTGTGCCGGCGCTGTTGACGCATGACGCCAGCCCGGCGGCTCCTGCGCCCCGGGTTCCCGCGCCCCGGGCTCGCGCTACGTCTGGGCCCGATACGCCGCTTCCAGGCGCGCCTCGAATTCCTCGATCGGCACAGGGCGGCCGAAGAGGTAACCCTGGAAAGCCTGGCAACCGTAGTCCGCCAGCGCCGCATGCTGCCCCGGCGACTCCACCCCTTCGGCAATCACGGTGAGCGCCAGGCCATGCGCCAGGGCGATGATGGTACGCACGATCTCCGCATCGTTGCGGTCGGTCAGCATGTCGCGCACAAAGGTCTGGTCGATCTTCAGCTGGTCGAGCGGCAGCCTCTTCAGGTACGCAAGTGAGGAGTAGCCGGTCCCGAAATCATCGATCGAGAAGCCGACCCCCATCTCCTTGAGGCGGGTCATCTTGTCGATCACCGACTCCAGATTTTCGAGCAGCAGACTTTCCGTCACCTCCAGCTTGATCTTGCGCGGATCGGCCCCCGTTTGCTGCACGATCGCCACAAACTGCTCCAGGAAACTGGCGTCCAGGAACTGGCGCGCGCTGAGGTTCACGGCCAGCGTGAGATCAGCCGTCTGCGGCCGGACGGCCCAATGCGCCAGCTGCCGGCATGCCACCTCCAGCACCTGCCTGCCCAGCGGCACGATCAGACCCGTGCTCTCGGCCAGCGGTATGAATTCCGCCGGCGGCACCGCGCCGCGCTGCGGGTGCTGCCATCGCGCCAGGACTTCCGCCCCGGTCACGCGCCCCTGGCCATCGACTTGCGCCTGGTAATGCAGGCAGATCTGTCCGGCGCACAGTGCCTCGGACAAGGCCGCCTCCAGCTCCGCGCGCGCTGCGGTGACAGCCTGCAGCTCGGGATCGAAAAAACGAATCGCATTGCGTCCCGCGGCCTTGGCCTGGTACATGGCCAGGTCGGCGCGTCGCATGACGTCTTCCAGCGTGTCATCGGCGCTTCCGAACAAGGCAATGCCGATGCTGGGCGTGCACCGCGTGGTGTGGTTGCCCAGCTCGTACGGGGCGCTCAGCGCCTCCAGTATCTTCTTGCCCGCCGCGTCGGCCTTGACCGCGGCGCTTTCCAGGTCGCGGCCGAGATCGGTCAGCATCGCGACGAACTCGTCGCCGCCCAGGCGGGCCACCGTGTCGCCCGCGCGCAGGCAGCCGCTCAGGCGCTGCGCCACTTCCTGCAGCAGCCGGTCGCCAAAGGAATGCCCGAGCGAGTCGTTGATCCGCTTGAAATTGTCGAGGTCCAGAAAGACCAGTGCCCCCTTCTGCCCCGAGCGTGTGTCGTTGGACAAGGCAATGTGCAGCCGGTCGACCAGCAGGCGCCGGTTCGGCAGGCTCGTCAGCGGGTCGTAGAACGCGAGCTGACGTATGTGCTCGTCCTTGCGCCGTTCCTCCGTGATGTCGTAAAACAGCGCGACGTAGCGCACCGCGGCGCCGTCGGCGCCGGGGACCCCATTGATCGCCAGCCGCGCCAGCCGGTCTTCGCCGTGCCGCCGGTGCCACAGCTCCCCACGCCAGGAACCCTGCTGTTCCAGCTGTTGCCGCATCGACCGGTAGAAGGCCTTGGACTGCCGGGTCGACCGCAGGAACTCCGGCTTCTTGCCCACCGCGTCCTGCGACGAATAGCCGGTGATCTCCGTGACCGCGGGGTTGATCAGCATGATGTTGAAGCTCGCGTCCGTGATCACCACCCCTTCCGAAGAGTTGCTGAAGACGCTCGCACTCAGTCGCAGCTCGTCAGCCAGCTGGCGCAGCGTGGCTTCGCTCTCACGCAACTCGCGCGTGCGTTCGAGCACACGCTGCTCCATGTTCTCGCGCGCAGCCACCAGCTCCTTCTGCGTGCCTTCCAGCTGCCCGATCGCGTTCTTCTCCTCCTGGATCGACGACGACACCAGCAGGTACAGGCCGGCCGAGACGCAGCCCAGGTTCAGCAGGTAGAACACGGCGCGCGCCGCCTCGGGCAGCGGGGTGACCGCCGCGGCCACCGCATCGTCGATCAGGCCCGAGATGAGCAGCAGCACCAGGTAGGCGCCAAACCAGGCCGCCGCCGCACGCTTTTCCATGAAGATCAGCGCCGACACCGGCGTAAAGATCGCCCACAGCATCACCATGCTGCCCGCCGCAAAGCCCCCCAGCGACCACATCAGCAGGTAGGGCAGCACGAGCACCAGCACCAGCTGGCTGTTCTGCAGGAAACCGGTGCGCTGCGTGCGCAGGTAGTAGACCAGGCTGGCGGCGGAGATGATCGCGTAGGACATGGGAATCGCACCCGACAGCGGATGCCCCAGCCACATGTAGATCAGCCCCCAGACGAAGGCGGCCGGTCCGATGATGACCGGAACCAGCGTCAGCGCCACCTTCTTGAGCCGGGTGTCCGGGTCGTCGTCCGCGAGAATGCCGAGGCCGATGAGCCGATTCAGACGGGTCTTCATCCGCAGTCAGTTCCCGGAAGGAAGGGGGTGAAGATGGTTCATCGGGGCGAATTCACGGTGTCCTCGACCAACGATCCTACTGAAGTTCGAGAGATCGCGCCCGCCCGCCCGGGCCTGGGCACAGTGGGACCCCGGTCTCTCCGCCGCCAGCCTCAGCGCCGCAGCAGCGCGATGGTGAAATCGGGCACGCCCTGCAGCACCGGCGTCACCGGCGTCTGCTCGCCGCGCGTCAATTCCTCCACGCGGTCGGACACATAGGCGTCGAGTCCCTTGTAGGTCACGCGGCCGCGCTGTTTGAAATCGGCCGCGCCTTGCAGCCCTTCGACCACCGCCTTGGTGAAGGCGCCGTTGCCCCAGTCGGCGTTCTCCTGCGAGAACTGCCCGCCGGTGGACGAGGCGAACACCACCACGCCGTTTTCCGCGCTGGCCATCTCGTTGATCGCCCCCGTCGCGTCGCGCGCCTGCCGCGTGCCCAGGCGGCCCATCACGTTGCCCGAGTGACAGGTATCCACGAACAGCATCACCCGCCCCTGCAGCGAGGTCAGTGTGGAGCGGATCGACGTGAAAGGCAGGGCCGTCTGCGGCAGCTGCTGCAGGTTCGCGTCCCGCGTCATGTAGTAGTAGGTCGGGCCGTCGTTGATGCCGTGCCCGGCCAGGAACACGATGGCCGTGTCGCGCGGCGTCATGCTCTGGCGCAGCCACGCCAGCCCCTCTTCCAGCGCATTACGCGACGCGTCCTTGTCCTGCAGCAGCCGCACCTTCACCTCGGCGTACTGCGCACCGCGTTGCCGCAGCAGGGTGTCCACGAAGTCGCGCGCATCCTTGGCCGGCAGGCCCAGGTTGTAGTCGGGGTTGTCATAGCGCGAGACGCCCGCGGCCAGCACGTAAAGGTTGCCTTGCGCAGCGCCGGGCTTGGGGCCGGTGTAATTCACGCGGATCACCGTGGGCACCGAGGCGCCATAGCGGTTCTCGGCCACGATGCGGATGTCCGTGTCCTCCGGCGGGATCTCCAGCACCACCTCGCGCTCGTCATCGGCCAGCGGCTTGCTGCCCACCACCAGGTTGCGCTGCGCACTCGAGCCCGAGGCCAGCAGCGTTCGCACGTTCGTCACCGGCGCAGGCGAGATCACACGGAACCGCACATGCACCTGCCGGCTCGCCGTCTGCGTCTCGTAACCCGGCGCGATCACCTCGATGCGCGGCGGCAGTTCCTCCAGCTTCACCGCGCTGGCCGACACCACCACCGACTCCGGTGCCGGCTGCGCCGGCGCGGCCACCGGGGCAGCGGGCGCAGTCGGCGTGTCGGCTGCCGCCGCAGCCGGGGCGGGCGGCGGCAACACCGTCGCCGGCGCCGCAGCCCCGGGCGTGGCCAGGCCCTGCACCGCCTGGCCCTCGCTGCGCATTTCCCACGCCTTGCTGCCGAGGCCGGCCAGGCGCAGGCGCTCACGAAAGCGCGACATGGGCATGAAGTCCGCGATGCGCGCCGTCGCCGGGTTCACCACCCAGCCCGCCGAGTCTTCCGCGCCCGCGCTGGCCTCGTAGTAGCCCTGGCTGCTGATGGCAATCCAGCGCCGGCTCGCCGGCTGCAGGTAATACGCCAGCACGGGCTCGCCCGTACCCCAGCGGAACACCCAGAGCATGCCGTTGGCCGTGGCCGCCACCACCAGGTCACGCGACTCGATCAGGTTCACCGCCAGCACGTCCGAACCCAGGTACTTCACCCACAGCCGCTCGCCCCGGGCGCCCACGCGGTACAGGCGTTCCCAGTTGGTGCCCACGGCCACGGTGGCATCGCCCGAATGCGCGGCCACCGCCAGCGAGCGCTCGCTCGCGCCCACGAAGGGGAAGCGGGCCCCGTTCACCGTACCCGTCATCGTGCCTTCCCAGGCCAGCACCGTCACGTCGCGGCCGGTGGCCGACGGTTCCTTCCAGCTGTCTTTCACACGCTGCACCGGCGTGTAGCCCGGATCGGCCAGGTTGAAGGCCACGTCACGCCGGCCGTCCTCGCCGGCCACCGGCAGCCACACCTGGCCGGACTCGGTGACCTTCAGAGCCTGCGGCCGACGCTGCAGGTCGGCCACATCGGCCGCCACGCGCCAGGCCAGCCGGAAGTCGGCGTCCACCATGGCCACGGCACCGTTCTCGGCCACGTACACCACCTCGCCCTTGCGCGTCACCGCGATGTCGGCCACGCGCGGATCGGGCAGGCTGATCTGGTCCATGCGGTCGCCCATGCGCGTGCCCGCCCAGCGCCGCATGTAGCCCTGCTGCGTGTACTGCGCCCAGGTGGCGCCGAAGAAGTAGCGGCCATCGGGCGACTGCGCCACCCGCGCGAAGCCCACGTTGGCCGGCAGGCCCACGCGGTTGAGCGCATGCTGCGGCAGCTCCACCAGCGTCTCGCCGTCGAGGCGTGTGTGGGCACCCAGCAGGATGGTCTTGCCCTCCACGTCCCAGTGGCTGCGGTAGTCGCCCCAGCGTGGCGTCTTGCTGGCCACCTCGCGCCAGCTGCCCGCGTGTGGCTGGTAGAGCTTGAACACCGACTGGCCCTTGCCATCCCAGGTGGCGGCATAGAAAGCGCCGTCGGCGCGGAACTCCAGCCCCGACACCAGCGCCGGGTAGTCCGTGTCGCGGAACACCTCCTTGCCGTCGGCCAGGCGGTACACCCGGACGCCGGGCTGCCCCACCGCCCCCTTGGGCTTGCCGGCCGCCAGGTACTGGCCGTCGGGCGACCAGGCCAGGATGTTGGAATCCTCCGTACCGATGAGGGTGCGTTCGATCTGCCCCGTCTGCAGCGACAGGATGAAGATCGCGCGCCGCATGTTGTGCCCGGTGACCGCAATGCGCTGCCCATCGGGCGCCATGGCCAGGCCGCGCAGCAGCGTGCCGATGGGCGCGCCCTTGGGCAGGAAGAAGCGCTGCAGCAGCTCACCAGTCTGCACGTCCCACACGCGCACACTGCCGTCATACGCCGCCGTCACCGCACGCCGGTCGTCCGGCGTCAGCACGATGTAGAAAGCCTCATCCGAATGCGCCTTGGCGTCGATGGCCAGGAAGGGCCGTTGCGGCAGCTTGGCCCAGGTGGTGCCCGCCTGCGCCCACGCCGGCGCCGCCAGGACAGCGGCCAGCACCACGACAACAATATTTGATAAAAACTGCAGCATGGTGGAATCCTAGCGGCCCGCCGGCCGGACGTAAAGACGGCGGCTCAATCCCGCGGCCGCAGCCCCGCCGGCAGCCAGCCGCTCAGGCGCTGCTCGATCGCGTGCTCATGCCGCTGCCACCAGATGCCCAGCCCCACCACCGCCAGGCCCAGCAGCGTGAGCGCAAACGGGAACAGCAGGCTGTCCTGGAACACGCGGTGCGAGAGGTAGCCCAGGTAACCGGCCACGCCCAGCGCGCCCAGGATGGTGAAGACGCGCCGGCCGATGGCCGCGCCCCAGAACACCAGGCCGGCGTTGAGCAGGCCGTAGCCCAGCTTGGCCAGTTCCGAGCCGGAGCTGCGCAGGCTCAGGCCACCCCAGAACATGATCGCGCCGAAGATGTAGAGCCAGAAGGCAAAGTCCTGCCGCCACTCGCCCTGCGCGCGGCGGCTGCGCACGTCCACCCACATGGCGATGCAGCAGGTGGCCAGGCCGAACAGCAGCGACATGTCGCGCGTGAACTCCCATTCGAAGCCGTGGTTCTGCATCAGCGCGTTGGTCAGGTCCATGTACAGGTACCAGATCGTCACCGCGATGGGCATCGCCATGAAGGGCAGGCGGTAGCGCCACAGCATCACCGCGCCCGCGGCCAGGGTGGCGAACTCCAGCGTGAGCCAGCGCCAGTCGATCAGCTCATGGTAGGCGCGGTAGCTCTGCGGCCCGCCCGGAGGCCACAGCCCCAGCGCGCCCTGCAGGGCAAACACCGCCAGCGGCACCAGGCACACTGCCAGCGTGGCCAGGATACCGGCGGGTGTGACCAGGTGCCGCGCCTTCAGGTGGTCCGCCACCTTGAGGCTGGCCAGCAGATAACCCAGCGCGATGGCCAGCAGCCCGCCGTTGCCGAAGCGCTGCCAGCCCAGCGTCATGAACAGCGTCATGGCGCCGATGGCCACCATGCCGCCGAAGTAATAGAGCACGTAGGTGAAGGAAAAGCGCGGTGCGGCGGCTGCCGCGGGCGCGACGGGCGCCGCGGGCGTGGGTGGCGCCAGCTCCGCCAGCGGCGCGGGCTGGGTCTCCTGCATGCGCGCCTGGCCGGCCCAGTGTTCCCACAGGCCCTGCGCCTGCTCGGCGGTGATCAAACCGGCGCGCACCGCGTCCTGCAGATCCGCGTGCCGCAATGAGAGGCTGCTGCCCTTGCCGATGTTGCTGACCATGGTGTTCCTGCTCCAGCCACGCCCCGACGCCGCGCGGCACGCCAGCACTCTAGCAAGTTCACCCGCCCGCCGGCCCGGCGGCCCGGCACGGCACGCCAAGAATTCCCGGAATGGCCCGAAAACCGGGCCGGGCCGCCGGGGCGGCGCGCGGCGGCCGCGCGCCGGCTGGCGAATCGGGGCGACGGGTCTAGAATTTCGGGATGAGTACCGCCAAGTCCGTCGACAAAGACAAAGAGCCCGCCAAGGCCAGCAACTTCCTGCGCCAGATCATCGAACACGACCTGGCCGCCGGCACCTACAGCGGCCGCCGCTGGGGCCACCAGCCCGGCACCGCCAGCCAGCACGCCGAAGCCAAGACCAGCGTGGCCGACCCGGCGCGCATCCGCACCCGCTTCCCGCCCGAGCCCAACGGCTACCTGCACGTGGGCCACGCCAAGAGCATCTGCCTGAACTTCGGCCTGGCGCGCGACTACCAGGGCGTGTGCCACATGCGCTTCGACGACACCAACCCCGAGAAGGAAGAGCAGGAGTACGTCGACTCCATCACCGACGCGGTGAAATGGCTCGGCTTCGGCTGGGACGCACACGGCGACAGACACCTCTACTACGCCAGCAATTACTTCGACTTCATGTACCGCGCCGCCGAGTACCTGATCGAAACCGGCCACGCCTACGTGGACGAACAGACGCCGGAAGAGATGCGCGCCAGCCGCGGCGACTTCGTCACCCCCGGCAAGGACAGCCCCTACCGCAGCCGCACCCCGGCCGAGAACCTGGCGCGTTTCCGCGAAATGCGCGCCGGCAAGCTGGCCGATGGCGCCGCCGTGCTGCGCGCCAAGATCAGCATGGCCAGCCCCAACATCAACCTGCGCGACCCGGCCATCTACCGCATCAAGCACGCCGAGCACCACAACACCGGCGCCAAGTGGTGCATCTACCCCATGTACACCTTCGCGCACCCCATCGAGGACGCGCTGGAGAACATCACCCACAGCATCTGCACGCTGGAATTCGAAGACCAGCGCCCCTTCTACGACTGGACGCTGGAGCGCATCGTCCCCATCCTGCGCACGCCGCAGTTCGAGCAGGCGAAAGAGCTGATCGAGAAGATCGAGGCGCAGGGCGTGGAAGCGCAGAAGGAATTCGCCCTGCACTGCTTCAACCACGCCGACAAGCTGTTTGCCAGCGAAGCCGAGCAGCAGCTGCGCGCCCTGTTCGCCAAGTGGGAGCACGACAAGGCCGCCGTGGTGAAAGACCTGGGCGCCTTCTTCGCCCTGTTGAAGAAAGACACCGCGCAGTTCACCCCCCTGCTGGCGCACGCGCTGGACGGCCAGCGCCCCAACGTCTTCCTGCTGCCGCACCAGCACGAATTTGCGCGCCTCAACCTCACGTATGTGATTACGAGTAAACGCAAGCTGGCGCAACTGGTGAACGAAGGCCGCGTGAGCGGCTGGGACGACCCGCGCATGCCCACCATCGTCGGCCTGCGCCGCCGCGGCTACACGCCCGAGAGCATCCAGCTCTTTGCCGAGCGCATCGGCGTCACCAAGGACTATTCCTGGATCGACTACAGCACGCTGGAAGGCGCCCTGCGCGACGACCTGGACCCGAAGGCCGCGCGCGGCATGGCCGTGCTGGACCCGGTGAAGCTGGTCATCACCAACTGGGACGAACTCATGGGCCGTCCCACCGACCCCACGCAGGTGGCCGTCGGCAAGACCGAGGACTGCACGGCCCCCGTGCACCCGCACCACCCCGAGTGGGGCCAGCGCAAATTCAAGTTCGGCCGCGAGCTGTGGATCGAGCGCAGCGACTATGAAGAGACGCCGCCGAAAGGTTTCTTCCGCCTCTTCCCGGGTAATAAGGTGCGCCTGAAATACGGCTACGTGATCGAGTGCCTGGGTGCGGAGAAGGATGCCAAGGGCAACATCACCGAAGTGCACGCGGCCCTGATCCCCGACACCAAGAGCGGCACTCCGGGCGCCGACAGCGTGAAGGTGAAAGGCGTGATCACCTGGGTGGGCGCCGCCGACGGCGTGCCCGCCGAAGTGCGCCTGTACGACCGCCTGTTCACCGACCCGCAGCCCGATGCCGGCGGCAAGGACTTCCTGGCCAGCCTGAACCCGGACAGCCTCAAGACCGTCACCGCCTATGTGGAGCCTTCACTGGCCCAGGCCGCGGCGGACGACAAGTTCCAGTTCGAGCGGCATGGCTACTTTGTGGCGGACCGCAATGACCATACCAAGGGTAAGCCCGTCTTCAACCGGGTGACGGGATTGAAGGATAGTTGGGGGAAGTAGTCACTGCACAAGACCCATAGACTGAATACAGCGAGGGTCATGACAAGGGAGGATCTCCGCTTTGGAATTCATAAAGACCGCTCAGATTTCGAAGTTTCGATCGATCGGAGATGTTGAGCTTGCCCAACTCGGTGATTTCTCTGTTCTGGTTGGCCTAAACAACTCAGGGAAGTCAAACCTACTCAAAGCAATCCATCTCTTCTTCACCGACCGAGTTGAACCCGACCTCCCTCTGGAATTTTCAAGGGACTTTTTTCGCCGAGATTTGACGTCCAAAAAGAGGAAGCGGATTTCGATTGAATTGGAGTTCTCCCTACCTACCGCATTCAAGTTTCGCAAAGGCCTCGAACTCACAGAGAGATTGCTTGGAAAGAACTTCAAGATAAGGAAAGAGTGGGGACCTGACGGCGCTCCGCCGGAGTTCTTTCTGAACGGCTCCACCACCGCTTCCAGTCTTGAAGATGGACGCAAAGTCGAGAACTTTCTGAGACTAGTGTCGGTTCGATATATCCCTAATCGGGTAATACCGACAGAACTAATTGGAAGAGAGCATCAAGCACTTAGGGATGTGCTTGTACGTCGACTTTCCCGTCTCCAAGGTCAGTCAACCAAGTTGTTCGACGCAATCAAGAAGACTTCGAACGACCTGCTAGTTGATTTATCCCAGCAGATGAAGGTCGCCTCCCCCGACCTAGACTCCGTTTCCCTTTCTACTGCCCAAGGCTTAGCAGACCTTGCCTTCCGGTTTGGCTATCAACTGTCTGAAGGCGGCACATTCACCTCCGAGCATGAGCAGGGCTCTGGAATTCAGAGCCTATTGATGTTTCGGACACTGAGTCTTATTGACCAAGATTTCTTCAAGCAGTTCGGCTGGAAACAGGCATCTCTTTGGCTTGTTGAGGAACCAGAATCATCACTACACACGGCTCTCGAAGCACAAGTCGCCTTCTTCCTAAGAGAGCTATCCACCCGTAGGGATGGACGACTTCAGACTATCGCCACTACGCATTCAGATCTTCAAATTCAATACTCGACGACTTCCTATCTCGTGTCGAAAGTAGGAACTGCTGGGGGAGGCGTTGAAACGACTGCCGAACGGATGGGGCAGCGTGAGCTTCTAGGAAAGGCCGCTCAGTTCGGAATTGCAAGATGGGTAGACCCCATACTGTTTTATCCGTTGGAGCCCGTCGTGCTCGTTGAAGGAAAGTTCGACCGCGACTTCATTGATGCATGCAACAGAGTACTTGGAATCTCGCCAAACTATCGACTCTTCGCATTAGATGAATTGCTGCAGAACACATCAAAAGGTGGCATCGAAACGCTTATTCAGTACGTAAAGGAGCGGGCCAGCGCCATAAAAATTCGGACTCACGGTGCCCCAATTGTTCTGTTAGCAGACTGGGACGCTGCCAACAAACAGAATGCGCTTAGTGGGACTTTCAAGAGCAGCGATCCTTTCAAGTTCCTTCACTGGGACGTAAAGGAAGCCAATCCGAAGCTCAATGACTCGTTTAGAGGAATCGAACGTTTTATGAGTCTTCAAATGGTCGAAGCAGCCAGCGCAATTTGCGGAGGTTGCGTCGGAACTAAGCCTGATGGATCACAAATGGTTTCCTCAAGCGATTTTGGGAAGCTAAAAACGACCTTGAATTCCCTCGTGGCTAGGGGTATCACAGCAAACGACGCCCAGTACGTTAAAGCGATGCTGGCCCGTTTGAACAGCATCTGAGCATCGGGCAAGTGAGATGACTTTATGAAAGCCACTTGGAACAACACCGTCATCGCCGAGAGTGACGACACCGTCATGGTGGAGGGCAACCACTACTTCCCCGCGCACACACTCAAGCGCGAGTACGTCACCTTCAGCAACCACAAGACCACCTGCCCCTGGAAGGGCGAGGCGCATTACTACAGCCTGCTGGTCAACGGCGACATGCTGCCCGACGCCGTGTGGTTCTACCCCGAGCCCAAGCCCGAGGCCCACCTCATCCAGGGCCGCGTGGCCTTCTGGAAGGGCGTGAAGATCGAGGAGTGAGGCCGCGCGGCCTCACTTGGCGAACGGGCTGGTGCACCACTGCTGCTCGCAGGGGATCCCGTCGTGGTTGCCATCCATCTGCGTGCCGGGACAGTTTTTGAGAAAGAACTTCGCCTCGGCGCAAGACGTCATCTGCGAGCAGTAGGTGCGCCCGTCGCAGTGGAAGTTGCTCGCCCCGGCCACGTTCGCTGGCGCGTCCACTTGAACGGCTGGCGTCGTCCGCGTTGACGCCATTGCCCGCCGCTCGTACTGGCCGTAGGCGTACCAGCCCAGCGCAGCCACCAGAACCAGCCCGACGACGGTCGTGCCCACACCGGCGCCACGGCGGCTCGGGCGATGTCGGCGTGGCTCGCGCGCGGCGGAAGCGGACGTCGCCCCCGGGCGATACACGCGCACTGCACGTTTCTTGCCCTCGGGCGTCGTTTCCACCTCGAAGCTCAGGCTTTCGCCTTCGCGCGGCGTGCGCCCGTCGCGCGGCAAGGCCGAGATGTGCACAAAGATGTCCTGCCCGCCGGTACGCGGCGTGATGAAGCCGAAGCCGCGCTCGGCGTTCCAGGACTTGAGCGTGCCGTCAAAACGCATGGTTTCTCCCTGTCTGATTGATCTTGTCGCAGTCTGCGTCAACCCTGCGCACTGCGTGGGGCCGCACGACGAGCCATGATAGTCACAGTCGTCTCCACCGCCGCCACATGGGCATGACGGGTTGGACGCGGGGCCGGCCTGATAATGCGCGGCGTGAGCACCACCCTTTCCCACGCGCCCCGCGTCCTTGCCTTCGACATCTTCGGCACCGTGGTGGACTGGCACGGCAGCATCGCGCGCGAGGTACAGGCGCTGCGGCCGGGCGTGGATGGCGCGGCCTTTGCGCGCGCCTGGCGCGCGGGTTACCGGCCCGCCATGGCGCGCGTGATGAGTGGCGAGCTGGGCTGGACGCTGATCGACGACCTGCACCGCATGATCCTGGACCAGATCCTGCCGCAGTTTGGCCTGCAGGACATGGGCGAGGATGAGCGCCGCCACCTGAATAAGGCCTGGCACCGGCTGGACCCGTGGCCCGACACGGTGGCCGGCCTCACGCGCCTCAAGGCCAAGTTCACGCTCTGCACGCTCTCCAACGGCAACCTCGGCCTGCTCACCAACATGGCCAAGCGCGCCGGCCTGCCCTGGGACTGCATCCTCTCGGCCGAGGTGTTCCGCGCCTACAAGCCGGATCCGGCCACCTACCTGGGCGTGGCGCGCGTGTTCGACGTGCCGCCGGCGCAGGTGATGCTGGTGGCCACCCACCAGGACGACCTGGCCGCCGCACGCGCCTGCGGCCTGCAGACGGCCTATGTGGAACGCCCCATGGAGTTCGGTGGCGGCCACGGCAAGGACGACACGCCCAACCCGGCCAACACCTTGCACGCGCGCGACCTGCTGCAACTGGCGCAGCAGCTGGGCTGCTGAGTCGCCCGGCCCCGGTGCGGGGTAAGCTCGCGCCATCAGCCACCCGGAGCCCCACCATGAAAAAACTCAAGGTCACCATCCAGCTGGAAATGTCCGTGCCCGACAACTGGGAGCTGGTGCAGACCTCGGAAGGCACCCCGGTCCTCAAGCTGCCGCACGGGCGCTTCCTGGACATCACCGTCGAGCCGCTCTACGCCAGCGACCCGGAAGAAACCTGGAGCAGCACCGACGACGAGGAGGAGCTGAACGATTTCCTCGACATGGTGGTGAGCGAAGACCTGCGCTACGAGTTTGTGCCCGACTGAGACGCAATGGACGCGCCCATGAACACCCCGCCCGCCAAAATGACGTTCCACGTGCAGACGCGCCGCGTGGACGCGCACGGCAGCTTGGCGCACTGCAAGAGCGCCGAGATCGCGCTCGATACGGACCTGGCGGGCAACCCGGCGGCGTTCAACCCGGCCGAGCTGCTGCTGGCGGCGCTGTCGGCCTGCATGGTCAAGGGCATCGAACGGGTGACGCCCATCCTGAAGTTCCAGCTGCGCGGCGTGGAGGTGCGGGTGGACGGCGTGCGCCAGGACGTGCCACCGAAGATGGAGAGCATCCGCTACGAGATCATCGTGGACACGGACGAGAGCGAGCAGCGCCTGGCGCTGCTGCACGAGAACGTGAAGAAATACGGCACCGTCTTCAACACGGTGGCGCCGGGCACGGACCTGCGGGGCACGCTGCGGCGCCGATAGCGCCGGCCCGCCATGGCCCGCCGCCCGCACTACCACGTCTACGTGGTCGAGCTGTCCAGGGACGTGCTCTTCGAACCCAGGTTCCGCAGGAGCAACCCGGACTACGTCGAAGGCAAACCGTGTGTCTATGTTGGCATGACGGGCCTGGACCCGGACCTGCGCTTTGACAAGCACAAGGCCGGCATCCAGGCCAACAGCTACGTGCAGAAGTACGGCCTGCGCCTGCTGCCCGACCTGTACGAGGGCTTCAACCCCATGCGCTACGAGGAGGCACAGGCGCGCGAGGTGGAGATCGGCATCGACCTGCGCTCGGCCGGCTTCGGCGTCTGGCAGGCCTGAGGGGCGCCGCGAAGGGCACCGCAACAGGCGCCTGGCCTGCTTTGTTGCAGGCAACCATCACTTCCCCGGGCCCGGCGCACTCTTTACCGGGACGACACACCGAAACGCTGGGCCGCCAACCGCTTTTTCGCTAAAGTGCCCCGCAAGTGCGGACCACCGCACGCCAAAAAAATAACGGGAGGCCACAAGCATGAAGCCACCTCGCACGCGCGCGCAGCGCCGTGCCCTGGACGGTCTGTTGGAAAAGGGGATCATCGGCACGGCCATCGGCCTGGTGCTGGTGCTGGCTCCCTCCATCCTGAAGGGTTCCCCCGTGGTGACGGTCGTGACCACCAGCCTGCGCCCGGCCGGCTGGGTGGCGCTGGGCCTGGGCGCCGCGCTGGTGGGCCTCCACACGGCGCTGCGGCGCTACATCCAGGGCGTGCCGCAACCCGACGATGCGCCGGTGTCGCGCTTCCAGCATTCGGTGCTGCCGGAAGAGCTGCTCAACCCGCCCAGCCGCGTGCGCCTGGAGCCCAAGCGCACGGGCGTGCCGGCCGACGCATCACCCGGCGCCACGGCAGCCCCCGCGGTGCAGACGCCGGCCGCCCCCGGCACCCGCTGGGGACCGCAGGTGCTGGCGCAGATCGAGTGGCGGCGTTTTGAGGCGGTGTGCGAGGCGCTTTTTGCCCAAGCGGGCTTTCGCACGCAGGCCCAGTCGCACGGGGCGGATGGCGGGGTGGACATCTGGCTGCATTCGCGCCATGCGCAGGGACCGGTGGCGGTGGTGCAGTGCAAGCACTGGCTGGCGCGGCCGGTGGGCGTGAAGGATCTGCGCGAGTTCTACGGCGTGATGAGTGCGCACCAGCTCCGGCGCGGCACCTTTGCCACCAGCGGCCGCTACACACCGGACGCGCTGGAATTTGCCCGCGGCAACGGCATCCACACGCTGGACGGCGCGGGCCTGCTGGCGCTGATCGCGCAGCGCACGCCGGCGCAGCAGCAGCATCTGTTGTCCGTGGCGTTCGAGGGTGAATACTGGCGCCCCACCTGCGCCAACTGCGGTACCAAGATGGTGGAGCGCACGCCGGCCGCCGGCGGCGCCCCCTTCTGGGGCTGCGGCGCGTTCCCGCGCTGCCGGGTGCGGCTGCCGATGACACAGCGCGCCTGAAGGAAGCCGGCGCCGCCGGCGCCAGACACCCCCGGGTATCGGCCGCGCGTACGGGCCGGCGCCGACCTCTGACGCGTGTCAAGTTTGCCGTCAGAAATCTCGCTTAGACTGTCCGGCGTCGTTGG
This sequence comes from Pseudomonadota bacterium, assembly GCA_021845965.1. GTDB lineage: Bacteria > Pseudomonadota > Gammaproteobacteria > Burkholderiales > Burkholderiaceae_C > Hylemonella. Next base: position 15,142 of record JAJZUZ010000018.1, read on the forward strand.
TCCCACAAGAAGCGCCGAGTGCAACTCGATCCCACCACGTTGATCGTCATCAACGTCGCCAATCTGCTGGCGATGTCGCTCACCCTGCCGCTGGTAATGGGGCGCAACCTGAGCCCCGCCGCACGTGACGCGCGGCGCGCGCTCATCGTCAACGGCGTGGCGTGGATTGCGCTCATCGGTTCCGGTTTCTGGTTCGGCCAGTGGCCGGACTGGCTGCTCTCCAGCGTGGCCATGGGCCTGCTGAGCATCAGCAACTGGCTGGTGTTCCGCGCCCTGGGCGGCTGGCTGGGGCCACGCCCGCTGGGCACCACCCTGCTGGTGCTGGTGGCCGCCATGCCGCTGGGTTATGCGATGAGCTTCGGCAGCTACCCGGTGCGCGTGGGCTGGGCCAACCTGCTTACCGCGGGGCAGTTGCTGATCCTGGCGCGCGCCACGCTGTGGCCGCGCAAGCCGGATTTCGGCCGCCGCACCTGGCGCCTGCTGATGCTGGCCTGCTTTGTGCTGATGGCGGGCTTCACCACCGCGCGCGGCGTGCTGGGCGCCTGGTTCACCGAGCTCTACCCCTATTTCCGCGCCCCCACGCCGGTGAACATCGGCGCGCTGATCGCCGCCAACCTGACGCTGGTGCTGGGCAATATCGCCGTGCTGGCGGCCTGGCGCGAAGAGGCCGACCAGGCGCTGCACGCCTACATGCTGACCGACCCGCTGACGGGCCTGCTCAACCGCAAGGGCTGGGACGAGCACGCGCACCGCGCGCTGCGCCGGGCGCAACGGCAGGGCCAGCCGGTCTCGCTGCTGGTGTTCGACGTGGACCATCTGCGGCTGGTCAATGACCGCTATGGCCGCGACGGCGGCGACGCGGCGCTGCGCCTCTTCGGCAAGCTGATCCAGCGCTGCCTGCGCGCGGGCGACGTGGGCGCGCGCGTGGGCGGCGAGGAGTTCTGCGTGCTGCTGGCGCCGGCCGACACGGACGCGGCGTGCACCTTCGACCGCCGGCTGCGCGCGCAGCTGGCGCACGCGGCGCCGACCACGCTGGGCTTCGAGCTCGATTTCAGCAGCGGCCAGGCGCTGCGCGAGTCCGGCGAGGAGCCGCTGGACGCCCTGATGGCGCGCGCCGACGCGGCGCTGGACCACGCCAAGCACGGCGGCCGCGGCCACCTGGTATCCGACGACCCGCTGGGCGTGACGCGCCCGCGGCTGCTGGAAGCGGACTTTGCGGGCGTCGAGGTGACCGGCCCCTGACGGCGGCAAATACCCGGCCGGGCATCTTCATGCCGCCGGCCCTGTGCGGCAGCAGGTCGCGTGGGGGACCCGGTGTGAAAAATTTCACAACCACGCCGGGTTCCCGCGGCCGAGAATGGAACCATGGATGATGCAGAGCTTGCGGTCTGGTCGGTGATGCTCGGGGGTCTGCTGACCCTGGCCGCCGTCGCCTTTGCCTTCACCCTGCTGGTGCGCAGCGCCAACGCGCTGCGTTACCTCTCCTTCGTGGCGCTGACGGGCTTGGGCAGCCTCATGCGCACCGGCCTGGTGGAGGTGCTGCTGCCCGAGATCCCGACCGGTGTGCTGCACCTGGTCAAGGTGTGCGCCGGCCCGCTGAGTGCGGCGCTGGTGATCCGCTACATGTCCATCTGGCTCGGGGCCCCGCAGGCCGACCCGGGCATCCACCGGCTGGCGTCCTGGGGCACCGGCGCCATGCTGCTGGCGGCGCTGGTGCTGGCCGTGCTGGTGTTTGTGGTGCCCGAGGAGCTGTTCTGGCGGCTGCTGCGCGCCTCGGCCATCGTCACTGCGGTGGCGGCGGCGATCGGGCTGGCGGCCGCGCTGCGCGCCGCCGCCCTGGGCGACCCGCTGGCGGGCTGGGCCGCGCTGGCCGCCGCCTGCCTGACAGTGGGGCTGTACGGCATGTATGCGCACAGCGCGCGCCTGCCCGGCCACGGCCTGGGCACCTGGATCCTGACAGTGGCCTGCATGCTGACGTATTTCCTGGTGGCGTCGGTGGTGGCCATCATGCGCATCCGCGAAGGGCGGCGGCTGGACCGGCTGGCGCAGCTGCAGGCGGGCGCCGATCCGGCCACCGGCCTGCCCACGGGCTCCCTGCTGCTGGCCGACGTGGAGCATGCCTTCTGGCGCGCGCGGTACTTCCGCAATGAATGCACCGTGGTCTGTGTGCACGTGAACAATCTGTACGAGCTCGGCCAGGTGGCCGGCCGCGGCGTGGAGCACCAGATCCAGGCCGCGGTGGCGGCACGCATCCGCCGCGCGGCGGGCTTTCGCTGCATCGTGGGCCTGTACCACCCGCGTTGCTTCCTGGTGGTGCTGTCAACCGACCGGCGCCAGCACTCGGTGGACGCCGTCATCACGCGGCTGCGCATCCTGGCCGCGCTGCCCTTCTCGGTGGTGGGGCGCGACAACCGGCGGCATGAATTCGTGCCGCGCCTGGGCCTGGGTGTGGTGCGGCCCGATCTGGCGCAGGACGCGCCGATGGACGTGATCAACGCGGCGGAGCGGCAGGCCCTGGCGCCGGCTCGGCAGCCGCCCCCCACCGGGGAGGATCGGACGACCCTGTCGGGCCTGCGCCTGGCCGAGACCGACGCCGCACCGCTCTCGTGAGGCGCGGGCCGCGCGGCGGCCCATATGCTTATGCGCGCGTGGGCATGAGGGCCAGCGGATAATCCGGGGTCATGTCTTCCTCCTTGTCTATCTTCCCCCTGGGCTGGCAGCACTACCTGCTGGGCGGCCTGCTGATCGGCGCCGGCACGGCGCTGCTGTTCGTCTTCACCGGCCGCATCGGCGGCATGAGCACGGTGTTCTCCAGCACCTGGTCCTACCTGGTGCGCGGCCCCTTCTTCCAGCAGCCGCGTTTCACCACCTCGCGCGCCTGGCGCCTGGTGTACGCGGCCGGGCTGGTCGTGGGCGCGGCCCTCTGGCGGCTGGGCTTTACCGATGGCACGCCGTTGAGCACGCATGTGCCCGCCTGGCAGCTGCTGCTGGGTGGCTTCTGCGTGGGCTACGGCGCGCGGCTGGGCAATGGCTGTACCTCGGGCCACGGCATCTGCGGCCTGGGTTCGCTGCAATGGCCGTCGCTGATGGCGGTGCTGACCTTCATGGGCACGGCCATGCTGACGGCCAATCTGGCGGCGAGGTGGCTGGCATGAGCAGCCAACAAAACTCCCTGCCGCGCGCGCTGGCCACGCTGGCCGCCGGCATGCTGTTCGGCTTCGGCCTGGCGCTGTCGGGCATGGTGCGACCCGAGGTGGTGCTGAGCTTCCTGCGTTTTTCCGACTTCGGCCTCATGCTGGTGATGGGCGGCGCCGTGGTGGTGGTGGTACTCGCCTACAAGGGCGTGCCGCGCCTGCTCAAGCGCCCGCTGCTGGGCGACTATTTCCACTCCCACCCGAGCGAATGGAACCGCGACACGGCCATCGGCGCGGCGCTGTTCGGCATCGGCTGGGGCCTGTGCGGCGTCTGCCCCGGCCCGGCCATCGCGGGCCTGGGTACGGGCAACCTGGACCTGCTGTGGGCGCTGGCCGGCATTGCGCTGGGCGCCCTGGTGCAGGGCCTGCGCGCCGGCAAGTAACCGCCGGGAGGGCACGTCCGTGGACAACGCTCTGGCCTTCAGCGCCCCGTCGGAGCGCAACAAGCAGCCCATCCTGGAGGCGCTGCGGCCTCTGCTGCCGGCGCCGGGCCGCGCGCTGGAGATCGCCAGCGGCACCGGCCAGCACGTGGCCTGGTTTGCCACGCACCTGCCGCGGTGGCGCTGGCAGCCCACCGACCTCACGGACGAGCTCTTTGCCAGCATCACGGCGCGCTGCGCGGCCTTGCCGAACGTACAGCCGCCGCAGCGGCTGGATGTGTGCGCGACGCCCTGGCTGGACGCCGAGGCCCGCTTCGAGCTGGTGTATTGCGCCAACATGCTGCACATCGCGCCCTGGGCCTGCTGTGCCGGGCTGATGCAGGGCAGCGCGCGCCACCTGGCGCCCGCGGGACGGCTGGTGACCTACGGTCCCTATCTGGAGGACGAGGTGCCTACCGCCGAGAGCAACCTGGCCTTCGACGCCGGCCTGCGCGCACGCGACCCCGCCTGGGGCCTGCGCCGGCGCGAGGACGTGGCGCAGGAGGCGCAGCGCGCGGGCCTGCGGCTGGCCACGCGCCTGGCCCTGCCGGCCAACAATCTGCTGCTGGTCTGGGAGCGCGCGTCCTAGGCCTGTTGGACCATGGCAACGGAACGGACGCCGAAATGGCGCTGATCCGCGCAATCCGTCACGGCTCAGTATCCCCGCCCGAGGACGGCTCCGGATAATCGGCGTATGAACATGGCGGAAAACACCGTCTGGGCCATGATGGCCGGCGGGCTGGCGTCGCTGGCCCTGCTGGCCCTGACCGATGCCCTGGTGACGCGCAGCGTGGGCGCCGTGCGCAACGTGGTGCTGATTGCGGCGATCAGCCTGTCCGCCGTGCTGCTCTCGGGCCTGCCGCAGGCACATTGGCCCCACCTCCCTGCTCACCTTCTTCTGCTGCTGCAGACCGTGCCAACCCCCTTGACCTGCGCACTGGGCCTGCGCTTTCTGGACATCTGGCTCGGCAGCGGGCTGGACGACCCGCTGGTGTCGCGCCTCACGCGCTGGGGCAGCCACGGCATGCTGGTGGCCGCCGCGGTGCTGCTGGTACTGGCGGTCACCGTGGCGCCTGCTGACGCGCCCGTGGTGCTGGGCACGGCGGCCGTGCTCACGGAACTGACCGTGGTGATTACCATGCTGGCGGCGGTGCGCGCCGCGCTGCTGGGGGACCCGCTGGCACGCTGGCTGGTGGTGGCCTGCGCCATCCTGGCCTGCATGCTCACCGGCCTGTACCTGCATGCGCTGGGGCAGACCGGCTTCGGTCTGGCGTGGCAGGCCTTCACGGCGCTGTGCACCGTGGTGTTCGTGCTGATCGTGATGGTGCTGATCGTGGTGCGCAACCGCGAGCTGCGGCGGCTGGCGCGGCTGGCGCGGTTGGACAGCGGCAGCGACCCGGCCACCGGGCTGCCGACCGGCTCCAAGCTCCTGTCGGAGGTGGAGCACGTCTTCTGGCGCACCGGCCGCCTGCGCGGCAAGTGCGTGGTGATCTGCATCTACCTGAACAATCTCTACGAACTGGGCGAGGCGCTGGGCCGCTCGGGCGAGAACCAGATCCTGTCAGCCACCGCCGCGCGCATCCGCCGCACGGTGGGGTTTCGCTGCGTGGTGGGCCTGTACCACCCGCGCTGCTTTGTGGTCGTGATTTCCACCGAGCGCAGGCGCGTGGTGGATGACACCGTGCTGCAGCGCCTGCGCAGCCTGGTGAACCTGCCGCTGTCGCTGATCGGCAGCAACGACAAGCGCCACAACTTCCTGCCCCAGACGGGCATCGCCATGCAGGCGGTGCTGCCCGACCATATCCTGCCGCAGACCGTGCTCAACGAGGTGGAACACCTGGCCGTGCTTGAGGCACGCGAGCAGCCCTCGGCCGACGACGAGATCGACACGGTGTTCTGACGCGGCGGGCCCACAGTTTTCAGTGCGGGGCGGCCTATTTGCGTGGGACGGCGGGGGCCATCGCAGGGATGTGCCGGGCCGGCGTTATATTGCCGCCATGAGCCCATCCGAAATCTCCGTCTGGTCCGCCATGTCCGGTGGCCTGCTGACCATCGCCGCACTGGCGCTGGCGGATGTGCTTTTCAGCCGCAACGTCGCCTCGGTCCGCAACCTCATCTTCGTGCTGATCACCAGTTCGGCCTGCATCGTGATGTCCGGCCTGCCGGAGATCTTCTTTCCCGAGCTGCCGCAGCGGCTGGTCATGGTGCTCAAGGCCGGCCTGGGCCCGCTGGCCGGCGCCATTGCCCTGATCTACCTGGGCATCTGGCTGGGCGGCATGCGTGAAGACATGCTGGTCTACCGGCTGACGGCCTGGGGCGGCGCCGTGCTGTTCTTCGCCGCCATGGGCCTGACCATGGCCGGCGCGGTGGTGGCGCCCGGGCGCTCGTTCCGGGAGCTGCTGCTGTTCACGGCCTGCTTCAACTTGGCGGCCGTGGTGCTGGCCCTTTTGGCGACGGTGCGCGCCGCGCTGCTGGGCGACCCGCTGGCGCGCTGGATGGTGGGCGCCTGCGTGCTGCTGGCGCTGACGACCATCGGCCTGTACCTCAAGGGCCTGAACGTGAGCGGGGCTGGCTTGGGCACCTGGATCCTGACGGCACTGAGCACGGTGTCGTATTACCTGCTGGCCTCGGCACTGATCTACGTGCGGCTGCGCCAGAACCGCCAGTTGAAGCGGCTGTCGCGCATGCAGCTCGGCGACGACCCGGCCACCGGCCTGCCCACCGGGCTGACGCTGATCAACGAGGTGGAGCACGCCTTCTGGCGCACCGCGCGCCAGCATGGCGAATGCACCGTGGTGTGCCTGCATCTGCGCAACCTGTACGAGCTGGGCCAGGCGGCCGGGCGCGGTGTGGAGCACCAGATCCAGGTGGCGATGGCCGCGCGCATCCGGCGCGCGGCGGGTTTTCGTTGCATCGTGGGCCTGTACCACCCGCGCTGCTTCGTGGTGGTGATCTCGGCCGACAAGCGCCGAGCCTACGTCAACACCACCATCAACCGCCTGCGCCAGATGGTGGCGCAGCCGCTCTCCGTGGTGGGCGCCAACCAGGCCCGGCACGACTTCATGCCGCAGCTGGGCGTGGGCGTGGTCACACTCGACCCGAGCGACGCCAAGCCGCTGGAAGTGATCAACGAGGCCGAGCGCAAGGCGCTGGGCGTGAGCAACGGCAACGGCCGCAGCAGCCGGCCCGCCCCGCTGTCGCAGGACGCGATTCCGACCGGCTGGTAGGTACGCCGGGGTGCTAGCGCGTGCCAGCCGGCAGCGCGGCCTTGGTCAGCAGCTTGCGGATCTCCAGCAGCTTGGCGCGCAGACGGCGGTGGTTCACCGGGCCGGTGCGCAGCAGCATCTTCTGTCCGGCGGTAAGGGACTGGAGCGCCTCGTCGGCGAATTCGTAGCGCAGCCAGGGATGCTCGGAAGGGATGGGCCCCTTCACTTCCACCAGCTGCACCTGCAGCGGCTGCTCGTACACGGGCGTGGCGAGCAGCTTGTCGATGACGGCCACCAGGCGGTCGTTGAAGTAGCCCTTGGGGTAGCCCAGCTCCTCATAGGCCTGCTGGAACAACGGGTAGAGGGTAACGTAGAGCTGCACGCCCTGGCGCGCGTCCACCACCTCGATGAACTGCACCAGCGCGCTGTAGCGCTGGGCGTTGTCGGGGCTGACGATTTCCTTGTCACCCTGCTTGAGGGTGGTGAAGCGACCGGGCGTGGTCTGCACCGGCCACATGGCGGGCGCGGCATGTTCGCGCGCGAGGTTGTCCACCGTGACGACCACACGCCGCACAAAGGTGTCAATCTGCAGGAACTGCTGCACCTTCTTGCGGCCCAGCCAGGCGACGAGATCCTCCTTGAGCCGCGCATCGGAAGCATCGAGCTTGGGCAGCGGTTTGGGCTCGGGCGCGGGCGGTGTCTCGATGGCCTGCACCGGGTGCTGGATGACGGGCTCCACCGGGGCGGGCGGCAGGGGCGCGGAGGCGATGGGCTCGGCCGGGCGGGCCACCGGCCGGGGTGCCGGCACCGGGGCAGGCGGCTCCGGCTGCGGCCACAGGAACCAGGCCAACGCGCCGACGAGTACGGCGGTAAGAAGGAGCCCCAGAACGACACGGGATTTGTTCATGCCAGCTAGCCTCAGCGGGTGTGGAACTGCGATAACTGCGATGCTAGCACCAGGACCCGGCCGCGCGGAGCCCGTGCGTACCCTCCCGGTGCATCCATGCCGCAAAAGAACCTTGTCTTTACCCCGCGTTCACGAAAGCGGGCGTGCCGGCGGTCGGCGCTGCGC
>JAJZUZ010000187.1 GCA_021845965.1 Pseudomonadota bacterium
AGCAGCAGCAGCACGAGCCAGAAGGCGACGATCTCGTCCCACACGATGCAGCCCGGGTCGGCCGCCTGCAGGTTGCGCGCGGCGACACTGCAGGCCCACCAGCCCAGCGGCAGCGCCAGCAGCAGCAACAAGCCCCAGCGCGCTTCGGTCATCCACGGCTGCAGCGCCAGGAAGGCTGCCCAGGCCCACAGCGTGCCCACGGTGCCGGCGCCCTTGGGGCTGAGGCCGGAGCCGAAGCCCAGGGCGATGGCATGCGCCGGGTGGCCCAGCAGGAAGCGGCCCGTGGGTCGGGCCATGGGCGGCTGCAAGGGGGAGTGTGCGGCGGACATGGCGCGATTATGGTGGAGCCGCAGCGGGGGCCAAGGTGTCCAGCCAGTGGGCCCAGTAGTCGATGCAGGCGCGGATCTTGGGCAGGCGCTGGCGCTGCTGCAGCATCACGGCGTAGATGGGCACGCGCACACCGGCGAAGTGCTCCTGCAGCAGCGGCACCAGTTCGCCGCGTTCCACCAGCGGGCGCGCCAGCAGGTCCATCAGCCGGGCGATGCCCACGCCCTGCTGCGCCAGGGTCAGCACGATGGCGGAGTTGTCCGTGCGCGTGTGGCCCTGCACCTGCAGCATGGGCGCCTTGCCGCCCTCGGCCAACGGCCACTGGTTGAGGCGCGGGTTGGCGGTGTTGCCGATCAGGCGGTGCTGCGCCAGCTCGTCCGGGTGCTGTGGTGTACCGAAGGCGGCCAGGTAGGCCGGTGCCGCGTAGAGGGAACGGCTGTAGCTGCCGATCTGGCGCGCCACCAGCGTGTCGCTGCTGGGGCTGCCGGTGCGGATGGCGATGTCGATGCCGTCACGCGCCATGTCGGCAAGTCGGTCGTCGGCGTTGATGTCCACATGCAGCTGCGGGTAGCGCTGGTACAGCCCTGGCAGGCTGGGGGCGATGACCATCTGCGCCATCAGCGGGCTCACGCTCAGGCGCACCCAGCCGCCGGGGCCTTCTAGCTTGCCGCTCAGTTCGCTGCCCAGTTCGGCCGTGGTGTCGAGCAGGCGGCGTGCGTAGGCGAGAAAGGTGTCGCCCTCGTCGGTCAGGCTCAGGCCATGGGTCGTGCGGTGCAAAAGACGGACGCCACAGCCCGCTTCCAGCCGCGCCAGCGCGCGTGTGACCTGGCTTACCGGCGCGTCGCGTTCGCGCGCCGCGGCCGACAGGGTGCCCAGCTCCGCGATGCGGACAAAGAGGGCGACATCATCGAGTTGCAGTTGCATGGCCTGAGTGTGCGGCGCAGATAGACCGGTACGTTTTGCGAAAAATGCAAAACCATTTTGGATATTTTGCCGTTTCCGGAGCTTGCTTGTGTCAATAAAGTGCAAACCACGTTCCAAACAAGGAGTCCACCATGAGCGCCATCGATCCCCGCGAACTGAACCGTCTGCACCAGCAGGCGCGGCACCGAGCCCAGGAACTGCGAAGCGCGGCCATCGGCGATTTCTGGCGCGGTGGCGACGCCGCGTGGGAGACGACGCTGGCCAGTGCGCGCCGCTGCGCGGAACGTCTGGCGCGCCGGCTGGCGCGTCATCGGGACAGCGGCCGCAGCGGACTGGAGGGCTGAGCGATGCCGACGCTGCAACTGAAAATCTCGCGCCCGGTGCCCGACGCGGTGCACCGTACCCTGGCCCACGAGCTGACCCGGCTGGCCGCCACCGTGCTGGGCAAGCGCGAAGAGGTGACGGCGGTGATGATCGAATTCCTGTTGCCGGTGCAGTGGTTCATCGAGGGCCGCACGGTCAACCGCGCCACCGCCTGGCTGGAGATCAGCATCACCGCCGGGACCAACACGCCGGCGCAGAAGGCGGCGTTTGTCGAGCAGGCGTATGCGCTACTGCAACGCCATCTGGCCGGCGATCGGCCGCTGGCCGAGGCGAGCTACGTCATCGTGCGCGAGCTGCCGGCCGGCGACTGGGGCTACGGTGGGCGGACGCAGGCGGCGCGTCAGCGTGCGCAGAGTGCGGCCTCAAGCGAAGGGGTCGAACAAGGTGCTGTATCCCTCCAGGGTTAGCGTGGTGGATCGTCGGCTCGATGCGCTGCAATTCCAAAAAAAGACACGACATGGCTGCACAGGACTCATCGCCTATTCTCTTGCGCGAGCATCGTGGCGCGGCGGTCATCCTGACGCTGAACCGGCCAGACAAGCTAAACGCGCTCAGCAATGAACTGATGGCCAGGCTCACGGATGAGCTGGACGACATTGAACTCGACGCTTCCGTTCGTGCCGTCGTGATAACGGGGGCCGGTCGGGCCTTCAGCGCAGGAGCCGACATTGCGGCATTTCAGCGGCATATGAAGGCGGGCCCGGCCCAGGCGGTCAGGCACTTCATGCGTCCGGGGCAGCAACTGACCCGGCGCATGGAGTCCTTTCCCAAGCCGATCATCGCGGCCATCAACGGCATTGCATTCGGTGGCGGCTGCGAGTTGACGGAGTCGGCCCATATGGCGCTCGCTGCGGAAACAGCCACTTTCTGCAAGGCCGAAATCAATATCGGGATCACGCCGACTTTTGGCGGTACGCAGCGTCTGCCGCGCAATATCGGCCGCAAGATGGCGCTAGAGCTCATCCTGACCGGCCGCGTATTCACTGCAGAAGAGGCCGCCAGCCTTGGACTGGTCAACCGCGTTGTTCCTGACGCCGATCTGCTCAAGGAAGCCATGGCGCTGGCCGACGAGCTGGCCGGCAAGCCTGTGCTGACGCTGGCTGCGGCGCTCGCAGCCGTGCACCGCGGGATGGACGCATCGATTGACGACGGGCTGGCCATCGAAGAGGCGGCCTTTGCGCGCATCGTTCCAACCGTGGATGCCCAGGAAGGGGTGGCTGCGTTTGTCGAGAAACGGCGGCCCGCCTTCGTGGGCCGATAGCCGGCCTTGGATTCAGGGACCTGCGGTCTGCGCGAAGTGGTCGAATGAGGCAAAGCGCCCACTGACCGGGCGACCTTGCGCATCGACCAGGTGCAGGCCCGGCGCGGCCTCAATGCGACCGATGCGCGTCACCGGCGTATCGGCCTGGCGCCCCGCCGCCAGCACCGCTTCGCGTGCGGACACAGGGGCGGTGAACAGCAGCTCGTAGTCGTCGCCGCCGCCGAGCACCAGGGCCAGGCGCTGCTCGTGGTCCAGTCCGGCATCGACGGCCAGCAGCCCGGCCGCGGATGCGGTGTCGAGCGTGGCGCCGCAGTGCGACAGTTCCAGGATGTGGCCGAGGTCGCCCATCAGGCCGTCGCTGAGGTCGATGCAGGCGTTGGCCACGCCGCGCAGGGCCAGGCCCAGCGCGACGCGCGGGGTCGGGCATTCCAGGCGGGCGCGGGCCACCCGCAGCACGTCGGCGTTCAGGGGCAGCTTGCCCTGCAGGGCCTCAAGCGCCAGCCGCGCCTCGCCCAGCGTGCCGCTGACCCAGATCTCGTCACCCGGTCGCGCGCCGGAGCGCAGCAGGGCCTGGCTGCGACCGTCCACAACCGGCACTTCACCGAAGACGGTGATGCAGATGTTGAGCGGCCCGCGCGTGGTGTCGCCGCCAATGAGCTGGCAGTCGTGCACGTCGGCCAGCGCGAACAGGCCGCGGGCAAAGGCGCTCAGCCAGGCCTCGTCGGCGCGCGGCAGTGCCAGCGCGAGCGTGCAGGCCAGTGGCCTGGCGCCACAGGCGGCGAGGTCGCTCAGATTGACCGCCAGGGCCTTGTGGCCCAGCGTGGCGGGATCGACATCGCGGAAGAAATGCCGCTCCTCCACCAGCATGTCGCACGAGACGGCGATCTGCGTGCCCGGCCGCGGCTGCAGCAGGGCGCAGTCGTCCCCCACACCCAGGGCCACGGTGCCGGTGGCGGGGCGTTGCGGGCGCTGGAAGTAGCGCGCGATCAGTTCGAATTCACCGAAAGCCACAATGACAGGGGAAGCTTCAGTGCAAGGTGCGGCTACCGCCGGCGGCGCCGGAGCTGCTCAGGGCGTCAAGCACGAACATGGGAATATCGACGTCGAAGCGCTCGCCGTCCTCGGCCACGAAGAAGTAGCTGCCATGCATGGTGCCCGTGGGTGTGCGCAGGCGCGTGCCGCTGGTGTACTCGAAGCTCTCGCCGGGCTGCAGCAGGGGTTGCTGGCCCACCACACCCAGGCCACGCACCTTCTCCGTGTGGCCGTTGGCATCGTTCACGTTCCAGCTGCGCGAGATCAGCTGGGCGGCGATGTCGCCCGTGTTGGTGATGGTGATGGTGTAGGCGAAGACGTAGACACCCTGGTCCGGCGCCGACTGGTCGGGCAGGTGGCGGGGCTGGACTTCGACGAGGATCTGGTACTGGGCCATATATAGTGCGGATAGCCCCGAATCCTACCTGCGAAAATACCTCC
>JAJZUZ010000188.1 GCA_021845965.1 Pseudomonadota bacterium
TTGCCGCGCAGCGCAAGCAGGCCGGCGGCAGGCCCTCGGTCTACTGCTGGGGTGACACGCCCACGCTGGCCGACTGCTGCCTGGTGCCGCAGATCTTCAATGCCCAGCGCTTCCACACCAACCTGGATGGCCTGCCGCTGACCATGGCGGCCTTCGACGCCTGCCTGCAGCTGCCGGCCTTCCAGCAGGCGCAGCCCTCCAACTGCCCGGACAACGAGCCCTGAGCCATGGCTGGTGGCGCCCTGCACGCGGACTGGCTGATCCCCCAGTGGCCGGCGCCCGCTGTCGTGCGCGCCGTCTGCACCACGCGCGCCGGCGGCCGTTCACAGCCGCCCTATGACAGTCTGAACCTCGGCGACCATGTGGGCGACGATCCGCTGGCCGTGGGTGCCAATCGCGCCGTGCTGGCCCAAGCCCTGCAGGCGCACCCCGTCTTTCTGCAGCAGGTCCACGGCAGCGGTGTGGTGGCGCTGGACGCCCACACGCCCCACGGCACCCCCGCCGACGCCTGCTACACACGCCAGCGCGGTCTGGCCTGCACCATCATGGTGGCCGACTGCCTGCCCTTGCTCTACACCGACCGCCGCGGCAGTTTCGTGGCCGCCGCGCATGCCGGCTGGCGTGGCCTGGCCGGGCAGGGCGGACGCGGCGTGCTGGAGTCGCTGCACGCCACACTGGGCGTGAACGCGGCGGACGTGCTGGTCTGGCTCGGGCCTTGCATCGGGCCGCAGGCCTTCGAGGTCGGCGCCGAGGTCAAGGCCGCCTTTGAGGCGCATGATGCGCGGGCGGCGGCCTGCTTCCGGCCGGCGCCCGCAGCGGGCAAGTGGCTGGCCGACCTGCCGGCGCTGGCGCGGCAGCGGCTGGCGGCGCTGGGCATCACCCAGGTCTATGGCAACGACGGCAGCACGCCCTGGTGCACCGTGGCCAACCCCTCACGGTTCTTTTCGCACCGGCGCGACCGCGTCAGCGGCCGCCTCGCCGCCTGCGTCTGGCTGGCCTGAAGCCATCGGCGCTTCGGCCTGCGCCTGTTGCCAGGCCGCCAGCTCCTGCGCCTCGCGCTGGCGGCGTGCCTTGCGCCGCATCGGCGTGGCCAGGATGTAGAGCAGCAGCCCGACCGGCCCCACCCCGTAGAGCAAAAAGGTGAAGAGCGCGCCCAGCACGCTGCCCACCGGGCTGAAGGCTTCGGCCACCGCCATCATCAGCGCCACATACAACCAGGCCAGGGCAATCAGTATCAGGAACATGGTCGGGGTAGCTGAGTACGGCAGAGGTGAATTCGCGATTGTCAGGAAATAGTAGGCCCAAGCCTGAGATACTGGTTTCAATCCCTATGCGAGGCCCCGAGTGACACAGGATACCCCCGATTATTGGACCCAGCTGGCCCGCACCTATCAGCAGACCCTGGGCGAAAACTGGCTCAAGATGTTCCAGTCCTTCCAGGGGATGGACCTCGGTCAGGCCCAGGCCGTGCTGACGCAGCAGGCCGAGCATCCGCTGCACATTGCACCGGACAAGCTGCAGGCCCTGCAGCAGCAGTACCTGAAAGACTGGACGCAGCTCATGCAGCAGGGCGCCGGGGCCATGGTCAACGGCGACCGCCGCTTCGCCGCCAAGGCCTGGGCCGACAACCCGCTCTCCGCCCTGGCCGCCTCGACCTACCTGCTCAATGCCCGCCTGTTGATGGAAATGGCGGACGCCGTCGAGGCGGACGAGAAGACCCGCGCGCGTATCCGCTTCGCCGTGGAGCAGTGGATCGCGGCCAGCGCGCCCAGCAACTTCCTGGCCTTCAACGCCGAGGCGCAACAGAAGGCCATCGAGACCAGGGGCGAGAGCATCGCCAAGGGCATGCAGAACCTGCTGCACGACATGCAGCAGGGCCACGTGAGCATGACGGACGAGAGCCAGTTCGAGGTCGGCCGCAACGTGGCCACCACCGAAGGCGCCGTGGTCTACGAGAACGAGCTCTTCCAGCTGCTTGAATACAAGCCCCTGACCGAGCAGATCTACGAGCGGCCCTTCCTGCTGGTGCCGCCCTGCATCAACAAGTACTACATCCTCGACCTGCAGCCGGAGAACTCGCTCATCCGCTACGCCGTGGCGCAGGGCCACCGCACCTTTGTGGTGAGCTGGCGCAACCCGGACGAGAGCCTGGGCCACAAGACCTGGGATGACTACATCGAAGACGCCGCCATCCGCGCCATCCACGTGGTGCAGGAGATCAGCGGGGCCGAGCAGATCAACGCGCTGGGCTTCTGCGTCGGCGGCACCATCCTGGGCACCGCGCTGGCGGTGCTGGCCGCGCGCGGCGAGCAACCGGTGCACAGCCTCACGCTGCTGACCACCTTCCTCGACTTCGCGCACACCGGCATCATGGATGTCTTCATCGACGAAGGCATGGTGCGCATGCGCGAGCAGCAGATGGGGCAGGGCGGCCTGATGCACGGGCGCGACCTGGCCACCACCTTCAGCTTTCTGCGCCCCAACGATCTGGTGTGGAACTACGTGGTGGGCAACTACCTCAAGGGCGAGACACCGCCGCCCTTCGACCTGCTGTACTGGAACAGCGACAGCACCAACCTGCCCGGTCCCTTCTACGCCTGGTACCTGCGCAACACCTACCTGGAGAACAACCTGGTCAAACCGGGCAAGCTCACGGTCTGCGGCGAACAGGTGGACCTGCGCCAGCTGGACCTGCCCACCTACATCTACGGCTCGCGCGAAGACCACATCGTGCCTATCGCCGGTGCCTACGCCAGCACCCAGGTGCTGCCGGGCAAGAAGCGCTTTGTCATGGGCGCCTCCGGCCACATCGCCGGCGTGATCAACCCGCCCGAGAAGAAGAAGCGCAGCCACTGGATCCGCGCCGACGGCAAGCTGCCCAAGACCTTTGGCGCCTGGTTCGAAGGTGCGCAGGAGCACGCCGGCAGCTGGTGGCCCGACTGGGCAGCGTGGTTGAAAGGCCATGCTGGCAAGCAAATTGCTGCACCGAAGAAGTACGGCAAGGGCAGCAAGTACAAGGCCATCGAGGCCGCTCCGGGCCGCTATGTGAAGCAGAAGGCCGGCTGATGCCGGCGGGCGGAGCCTGGCGCAGCCCGAATCAATGGATGCACGCCCGACGACAAGCCGGCTCAGGGCGAACGGAATAGAGGACAGAGGAGAACACATCATGGAAGACATCGTCATCGTTGCCGCGGCCCGCACCGCGGTGGGTAAGTTCGGCGGCGCGCTGGCCAAGACCCCGGCCACCGAGTTGGGCGCCCTCGTCATCAAGGCCTTGCTGGAGCGCAGCAAGGTGGCCCCCGAGCAGGTGGGCGAGGTCATCCTGGGCCAGGTGCTGGCGGCCGGGGCCGGCCAAAATCCCGCGCGTCAGGCGCTCATGAAGAGCGGCCTGCGCAAGGAAACCCCGGCGCTCACCATCAACGCCGTCTGCGGCTCCGGCCTCAAGGCCGTGATGCTGGCCGCGCAGGCCGTGGCCACCGGCGACAGCGAGATCGTCATCGCCGGCGGGCAGGAGAACATGAGCCTGGCGCCGCACGTGCTGCCCAATTCACGCGACGGCCAGCGCATGGGCGACTGGAAGCTGATCGACTCCATGATCGTCGACGGCCTGTGGGACGTCTACAACCAGTACCACATGGGCATCACGGCCGAGAACGTGGCCAAACAGTACGGCATCACGCGCGAGATGCAGGACGCGCTGGCCCTGGCCAGCCAGCAAAAGGCGGCCGCCGCGCAGGACGCCGGCAAGTTCAAGGACGAGATCGTGCCCGTGCTGCTGCCGCAGAAAAAGGGCGACCCGATTGCTTTTGACGCCGACGAGTTCATCAACCGCAAGACCAATGCCGAAGCCCTGGCCGGCCTCAAGCCCGCGTTTGACAAGGCCGGCGGCGTGACCGCAGGCAATGCCTCCGGCATCAATGACGGCGCCGCCGCCGTGATGGTCATGACGGCGAAGAAGGCTGCCGTGCTGGGCCTCAAGCCGCTGGGCCGCATCGCCAGCTACGCCACCAGCGGACTGGACCCGGCCACCATGGGCATGGGCCCGGTGCCCGCCTCGCAAAAGGCACTCGCGCGTGCCGGCTGGAAAGCCGCCGACCTGGACCTGCTGGAGATCAACGAAGCCTTCGCCGCCCAGGCCTGCGCCGTGAACAAGGAGATGGGCTGGGACACCAGCAAGGTCAACGTCAACGGCGGCGCCATCGCCATCGGTCACCCCATTGGTGCATCCGGCTGCCGCATTCTGGTGACCTTGCTGCACGAGATGCAGCGCCGCGACGCGAAGAAAGGCATTGCCAGCCTGTGCATCGGCGGCGGCATGGGCGTGGCGCTGACCATTGAGCGCTAGGACCGAAGCCGCGGGTTTT
>JAJZUZ010000189.1 GCA_021845965.1 Pseudomonadota bacterium
GGCACGTAGGACGGGTTGTTCGTCTTGCCACGATAGGGCACGGGTGCGAGATAGGGGCTGTCCGTCTCGATCAGCATGCGCTCCATGGGAACGAAACGCGCCACCTCGCGCAGATCTTCCGCATTCTTGAAGGTCAGGATGCCCGAAAAGGAGATGTAGTAGCCCAGGTCGAGCGCAGCGCGCGCCACCTCGGCGGTCTCGGTAAAGCAGTGGAAGACGCCACCGGCCGCGCCGCCGGAGCCGTCCTCGCCTTCCTCGCGCAGGATGGCCAGCGTGTCCGCGGAGGCGTTGCGCGTATGGATCACGAGCGGTTTGCCCAGCTGCCGTGCCGCGCGGATATGCGTGCGAAAGCGCTGGCGCTGCCATTCCATGTCGGCCACGGTGCGCTCACCCAGGCGGTAGTAATCCAGGCCTGTCTCGCCGATGCCGACGACCCGCGGCAGACCGCCGCGCGTGAGGAGGTCCGCCAGCGTCGGTTCGCTCACACCTTCGTTGTCCGGATGCACGCCAACCGTGGCCCACAGGTTGCTGTGATGCAGCGCCAGGCCATGCACATCGTCGAACTCCTCCAGCGTGGTGCAGATGCACAGGGCGCGTGTTACGCGGGCCTGCACCATGGCCTCAAGGATGCGCGGCAGCTCGTCGCGCAACTCGGGAAACGTCAGATGGCAATGCGAATCGGTGTACATCGTCGAAAAGCAAAACAGCCATGCGCGGCGCACCACGCATGGCCGGAGACGGAAATCAGATCGTCTGGGTGCTGCGGTCGGACGACAGATGCGAACCCAGGATCTCCTCGATCTTGTTCTTCAGCATCCGCGACTTCTCGTCCTTGGGAAACTGGATGCCCACGCCCTGGGTACGCGAGCCGGCCGCCTTGGCCGGGGTCACCCAGGCCACCTTGCCGGCAATCGGGTAACGCTGCGCATCGTCGGGCAGCGACAGCAGCACATAGACATCGTCACCCAGGCGATATTCCCGCGTGGTGGGAATGAAGACGCCCCCCTCCGTGAACAGCGGGATATAGGCCGCATAGAGAGCGGCTTTTTCCTTGATCGCCAGCTGGATGACGCTGGGCCGCGGAGCGGCGGGATTGGCTGCGGTAGTCATGGTGCTCACGGGCTCAAGTTTAGGGCTGTTTGGGCGCGGCTCACAAGGGCCTCCAGCATCAACCCGCTGTTGTAGGGATGTTCCGCCGTGCGCGCCGCCTGCGCCAGCTCTTTCTGCCAGGCGCACAGCGCACCCAGGGCCGGCGTGGCCGGCAGGTCCGCCGCGTCGAAATAGCGCGCCTGGGCACCGGCGCCCACCGCCAAGAGGTCGTGGCAAAGCTTGTGCTGGGCGTCGATCACCTGCGCCGGGCTCCACTGCGCCACCAGGGCCACGTCGCCGCGCTGCATGGCGCGCGGCAGGCTGCGCCAGCTCTTGGGGTCGCGCCCCGAGGCGGCGAAAAGCAGCGCGTCCTCCGGCCGCCCGCCGGCCGCGCGCAACAGCGTGCCGGCATCCGCCGGCGCCAGGCCCTGCCCTTGCAGCCAGGCCAGGGCCTCGGCCTCCGGCGGCCAGGCCATCACGTGCGTGAGGCAGCGGCTGCGGATGGTGGGCAGCAGCAGATGGGCCGCCTCACTGGCCAGCACGAAGCGCACATCCCCGGGCGGCTCCTCCAGCGTCTTGAGCAGCGCATTGGCCGTGACGTGGTTCATGCGCTCGGCCGGATACACCAGCACCGCCTTGCCACGTCCGCGTGCACTGGTGCGCTGGGCGAATTCGATCGCCTCGCGCATGGCCTCGACGCGGATCTCCTTGCTGGGCTTGCGCTTCTTGTCATCGATATCGGCCTGCGACTTCTCGTCCAGCGGCCAGCCCAGCTCCAGCATCACGGTCTCGGGCATCAGGACGCACAGGTCCGCATGGGTACGCACCTCGACGGCGTGGCAGGACGGGCAGGCGCCGCACGCGCCATCCGGTGTGGGCTGCTCGCACAGCCAGGCGCGCACCAGCGCCAGTCCGAGGCTGTACTGCCCCAGGCCGGAAGGCCCCTGCAGCAGCCAGGCATGGCCGCGCTGGGCCAGGAGGCGCCGGCTCTGCTGCGCGATCCAGGGGGCGCTCATGCCAGCAGGCCCCGCTGCTGCACGGCGGCCAGCACCTCCTGCCAGACCGACTCGCGCGACTGCGCGGCATCGATACGCGCAAAGCGCGACGGGCTCTCGGCCAGCCGGTCCGCATAGCCGGCTGCCACGCGGCGGAAGAATTCCACCGGCTGCGCCTCGAACTTGTCGGGCAGACGCGCCCCGGCCAGGCGCTGGGCCGCAACGGCCGGGTCGAGGTCGAACCAGATCGTAAGATCAGGCTGGCGCAGGGCCTGCGTGCCAGGCCGCGCCTGCACCCAGCCTTCCAGCACGCGCAGCACCTGCCGGTCGTACCCTCTCCCGCCGCCCTGGTAGGCGAAGGTCGCATCGGTAAAGCGGTCGCACAGCACGACGTCGCCACGCGCCAGCGCCGGCTCGATCAACTGTTGCAGATGATCCCGCCGGGCCGCAAACACCAGCAGCGCCTCGGTCAGGGCGTCCATCGCGTCATTGAGTACCAGGGTGCGCAGCTTCTCCGCCAGCGGCGTACCACCCGGCTCCCGGGTCAGCGTGACGCTGCGCCCGCGCTCGCGGAAGGCCTGGGCCAATCCCTCGACATGGGTGGACTTGCCGGCACCATCGATGCCCTCAAACGTGACGAAGAGCCCCTTCATGCGTCAGTGCTGGCCAAGCTGGAACCGGCGCACCGCGCGGTTGTGGTCCTTCAACGTGGAGCTGAATTCGCTGGTGCCGTCGCCGCGGGAGACAAAGTAGAGGGCATCGGTATGCGCCGGCTGGACGGCTGCCAGCAACGCGTCCCTGCCGGGCATGGCAATCGGCGTGGGCGGCAGGCCGGCGCGCGTGTAGGTGTTGTAGGGCGTGTCGGCAAGCAGGTCGCGCTTGCGCAGGTTGCCGTCAAATCCGGGCCCCAGGCCGTAGATCACCGTCGGGTCGGTCTGCAGCAGCATGCCCTTGCGCAGGC
This sequence comes from Pseudomonadota bacterium, assembly GCA_021845965.1. GTDB lineage: Bacteria > Pseudomonadota > Gammaproteobacteria > Burkholderiales > Burkholderiaceae_C > Hylemonella. The sequence goes on from JAJZUZ010000189.1 coordinate 3,046, forward strand.
GGTTGTTGAAGACACCGGCAATCTGCCCGCGGTCGGCAGGCCGGCCGGTTTCCTTCTCCACGATGCTGGCCAGGATCAGCGCCTCGTCCGGGCTCTTGAGCGGACTGTCCGGCGTGCGCTGCGCCCACGCCGCCGCCAGGCGCTGGTCCATCTCCTGCAGCGCGCGCCTGAGCAGCGCCAGATCACTTGAGCCCTTGGCGTAGCTATAGGTCTCGGGAAAGAAACGCCCCTCCGGATGCACGCCCGGACGCCCCAGTTTTTCCATGATGGCGGCGTCGCTCAGGCCCTGGGTGTCGGCCTTGAGGTTGGGCGCCTTGCGCAGGAGCTCGCGCCACTGCGCAAAGGTCATGCCCTCCACCAGGGTGACGCTGCGCATGGCCACCTCGCCGCGCACCAGCTTGGCGATCAGGGCGCGCGGGGTGGGGTTGCCGCTGATCTCGTAGCTGCCCGCCTTGAGCCGGCGCGCCTGGCCACTGAGGCGCAGCCACCAGTGCAGCAACTGCGGCTGGACGTCCACACCGCCATCCACCAGCGACTGCACCACGGCACGGGCGCGCTCGCCCGGCCCGATCGTCACCTCCACCACCTTCTTGTCGAGGGTCAGGGGATGCTGCAGCCACCAGGCCCCCATCGCGAAGACGAGACTGGCCAACAGGAACAAAAGCGAGGAAATGAATTTCACGACCCTAGGAAAACTGTGTGTACGGCGGACGATGATAATTCACCCTCATGAGTTACATCCTGAACGGCATAACCGCCCTGCCTCATCTGGGCGTCATCCGCGCCGAAGGCGAGGATGCGGCCAAGTTCCTGCACGGCCAGCTGACGCAAGACTTCTCCCTGCTGGGGCTTTCGGAGGCCCGGCTGGCGGCCTTCTGTTCGGCCAAGGGGCGCATGCAGGCCAGCTTCGTCGCCTTCAAGCGCAGCCATACCGAGATCTGGCTGGTCTGCAGCCGCGACCTGCTGCCCCAGACGCTCAGGCGCCTGTCCATGTTCGTCCTGCGCGCCAAGGTAAAAATGAGCGCCGCGAGCAATGATGTCGCGCTCCATGGCATCGCCGGCGCGGCCCTGCAGGCACTGGCGCCGGGCGAACACAAGCCGTGGAGCCGCAGCGACGCCGGCGCCGCCACGCTGGTGCACCTCTACGCCGCCGAGGGCGCGCCGCGTGCACTCTGGCTGGCGCCGTTGGGCACCGCGCTGCCCGACGCACCGGCCCTCAAACTGGAAGACTGGCTCTGGGGAGACGTGCGCAGCGGCGTGGCCACCGTCACCCAGCCGATTTTTGAAGCCTTCGTGCCGCAGATGCTGAACTA
>JAJZUZ010000190.1 GCA_021845965.1 Pseudomonadota bacterium
CGCCGATCATGGTGCCGGCGCCGGGCCGGTTGTCCACCAGCACCTTCTGGCCCAGCAGCTGGCTCATGCGCTCGGCCGTCACACGCGCCCACACGTCAGTGCCGCCGCCGGCGGGCATGGGCACGATCAGGCGGATCGGGCGCGTCGGGTAGCTGGTCGTGTCGGCATCGTCCTGGGCCCACGCGCTGCACCAGCCGCCCAGCAGCAGGAAGACCAGCAGGAACGGGCGAGTCAGGGACAGGGGGCGCAGGAGCAGCATGGCAGGCAGGTTCCGGCCGGTGCCGGAGAAGAAGTCGGGCATCGACTATATCGGTGAATGGGCCATTGCCCGGGCGCGGCGGCGTCGTCACAGGTGAATTCTGGTGCCGCTGCCGTCGCGCGCTCAGGCCAGCTTCATCGCCACGGCGCCGCTGCACACCAGCAGCGCCGAGAGCAGGCGCAGGCGGCCCAGGCGCTCGCCGAGGAAGAGCGCGCCGATCAGCGCGGCAAAGACGATGGAGGTCTCGCGCAGTGCCGCCACCGTGGCAATCGGTGCGCGCGCCATGGCCCACAAGACCAGGCTGTAGGCCGCCAGCGTGCCCGCGCCGCCCAGCACGGCGGCGCGCCAGGCCCCCGCGGGTGGCGGCAGCAGGCGGCTGCCGCGCAGCACGGCCGCGGTGCCCAGCATCAGCACGGCGGTGAGCAGGAAGACCCAGCCTGTGTAGCTCAGCGCGTGGCCCGAGACGCGCACGCCCTGTCCATCCACCAGCGTGTACAGCGCGATCACCCCGGCGTTGGCCAGGGCGGTCAGCACGGCGGCGGGGTGGCTGCCGCCGTCGCGCCCGGCGCGGCCGGCCAGCGCCAGCACGCCGGTGCAGATGAGCGCGATGCCCACCCAGCCGCCCGCGCCCGGCGATTCCTTGAGGAGCAGGACCGCGCACAGGGCGGTCAGCACCGGCGCCGTGCCGCGCATCAGCGGGTAGGCAAAGCTGAGTTCGGCGCCATGGTAGGCGCGCGCCACCAGTGTGAAGTAGACGACGTGGATCAGCGCCGACGCCAGCAGCCAGGGCCAGCTCGCGGCCGCCGGCAGGGGCAGCGCCGGCAGCAGCAGCAGCGCGATGGTGCCCGCGCCGCACACCACGTGCAGCGAGGCCAGGAACTTGTCGGCGCTGGAGCGCACCAGGGCGTTCCAGCCTGCGTGCAGCAGGGCCGAGAACAGCACCACGGCCATGACGTCCGGCGCCATGGCGGCCTAGCGTTTGCGCAGACCGAGCGCCATCACGGCGCCGACCACGATCAGCGCGCCCAGCACCTGCACCGGTGCGATCGTCTGGCCCAGCAGCGCCCAGGCCATGACCAGCGCGGCCACCGGTTCCACGTTCATGATGGGTGAGCTGCCCACCACGCCCAGCTTGGGCAACAGCGTGAACATGACAGTGAAGGCCGTGCCGTAGAACAGCGTGAGCCCGGCCAGGCCCCACCAGCCGGCGGCCGCCTGCGGCAGGTGAAAGCCGCCCTGCAGCTGCACGGCCACCAGTGCCAGCAGGCCCACCAGGCCCATGGTGACGGCGGTGCGCAGGCGGCCGTCGATGGCGGCCACCTCGTGCTGCGTCAGCGCCAGCGCGGCACCGAAGACGGCCGCGGCCACCAGGGCAAAGGCCACACCGACGCCAATGCGGCTCCACTGTCCCGCCGCGCCGAGGCCGGAGGCGGCGCCCAGCGCGTCGAGCGCCAGCGCCAGGCCGAACAGCAGCACCGGCATGGCCAGCAGCACGGCGCGTTCCGGCCGATGCCGGTAGAGCAGCCAGGCGAAGAAGGCCGTCCACAGCGGGTAGGTGTTGAAGGTCAGCAGGGCCAGCGCCACCGGCAGCCGCGCCACCGCCGCGTACAGGCACAGGCTCTGCACCGCCACCAGCAGGCTGATGAGCAGCAGGAAGCCGCGCTGGCGCGGCGTCACCCGATGCGGCACGCGCTGCAGCCAGACGATGCAGGCCACCACCGCCGCGGTGAGGAGGCTGCGCACGGTGACGGCGCTGGCCACGTCCAGGCCGTTGTTGAAGGCCAGCCGCGCCGCGACGTGGTTGGCGCCGAACAGGCAGGCGGTGAGCAGCAGGGTGACGAAGGCGGCGCGGCCGAGGGTGCGGGCAGGGGCGGTCATGGAAAGGGTCAGGCGAATTCAGTACAGGCCGCGCACACGCGCGTGCAGGCGCGCCAGACCGAGCAGGGTGTCGGTAGAGGGTGTGGGCACACCGGTCATCCGGCCCAGCTCCTGCACCACGGTGACCAGGGCATCGAGCTCCACCGGCCGGCCGGCTTCCACGTCCTGCAGCATCGAGGTCTTGAAGGCGCCCAGCTTGCGCGTCACCGCATGGCGATCCTCCGGTTGCTGGGCGATGGGGATGCCGATGCGTGCGCCGATGTCCCGGGCCTCGACCATCACGCGCGAGATGAAGTCGCGCACCAGCGGGTCGTCCAGGATCAGGTCGGTGGTGGCGCCGGTCAGGGCGCTGACGGGATTCACCGTCATATTGCCCCAGAGCTTGTACCAGATGTCCTTCTGGATCTGCGGCGACAGCTCGGTCTCGAAGCCGGCGCGCGCGAGCAGCGCCACGAGCTGCTGCACGCGCCCGGTGCTCTGGCCCGAGGGCTCGCCGACGATGAGGCGGTTGCCGAAGTGGTGCTGCGCATGGCCCGGCCCGGCCAGCGAGCAGCTGGCGTGCACCACGCAGCCGATCACGTGGCGTGCCGGGATGGCGGTCGCGATCTCGCCCTGCGGGTCGATGGACTGCAGCGGGCGGCCTTCGCAGGCGCCGCCGAAGCCGGCCAGAAACCACCAGGGCACGCCGTTCATGGCGGTCAGCACCACGGTGTCGGGCCCCAGCAGCGGCGCGATCTGGCGCGCCACGTCCGGCAGGGCCGGCGCCTTGACAGCGATGATGACCAGGTCCTGCACGCCCAGCTCCGCGGGCGCGGCGCTGGCCTGCACGGGCGTGGCGAGGGTGCGGCCGTCCAGCTCGCAGCGCAGGCCATGCTGCTGCAAGGCCTGCAGCGTGGCACCGCGCGCGACCACGCTCACGGTGCAGCCGGCCTGGCCCAGGCGTGCGCCCATCCACGCGCCGATGGCGCCGGCGCCGTAGATACAGACCTTGCGGTACGGTGTGTCCATCATGTCCAGTCTTCTCCCTGCGGCACCCTCAGCTGCGGTAGCTGGCATCGACGCGGTCCACCTGTCGCACCAGCGCATCGAACACGTCCTGGCCCGCGCCGTGGTGGGGGTTGAACTGCAGTGCATCACGGGTGCATTTGGCGGCGATCTGCGGTGGCACCGGAATCGGCTGGCCCATGCTCAGCGTGGCCAGCTGGATCTCGCAGGCGCGCTGCAGCGTCCACAGGATGGCGAAGGTCTGCGGCAGCGTGGCGCCCCAGGCCAGCAGGCCGTGGTTGCGCAGGATGACCGCCGGCTTCGTTCCGATGCTCTTGAGCAACCGTGGCGTCTCCTCGGCGTGGATGGTGATGCCCTCGAAGTCGTGGTAGGCCACCATGTCGTGCAGCTGGGCCGAGTAGAAGTTGCTCTGGCTCAACCCGCCCTGCAGGCAGGCCACGGCCACGCCGGCGGTGGTGTGGGTGTGCATGACGCAATGCGCGCCCTCGACGCCGTCGTGGATCGCCGAATGGACGGTGAAGCCGGCCGGGTTGACCGGGTAGGTCGAACCATCCAGCACCCGGCCCTGCAGATCGATCTTCACCAGATTGCTCGCCGTGACCTCGCTGTAGTGCAGGCCAAAGGGGTTGATGAGGAAATGCTTCTCGCCGCCACTCACGCTGGCCGGCAGGCGCAGCGTGATGTGGTTGTAGATCATCTCGGTCCAGCCCAGGTGGGCGAAGACGCGGTAGCAGGCGGCGAGCTGCAGGCGGGCCTGCCACTCGTCCGGGTGCATGTGCGCCGGCGGCGCGGAGGGTTGCAGGGCACTCATGGCAGGCTCTCCAGGTTGGCGATCAGGCGTCGGCCGAGAAGCCGATGGTCTTGACGATGGGACCCCACTTGGCCGTGTCGTGCCGGAGCAGCTCGGCCAGCTCGGCCGGCGAGCTCGACATGGCTTCCAGCCCGAAGGTGGCCAGGCCGTCGATCACGTCCCTGGAGGCCAGTGCGGTCTTGAGCGCGCTGTTCATGCGTGCCACCAGTTCCGGCGCGGCCTTGGGAGGCAGCCAGAAGGCAAACCACTCGCTGTGCGTCAGGTCCCTGTAGCCTTGTTCGGCGTAGGTCGGCACATCGGGAGCGAAGCGGTTGCGCCTGGCGCCCGAAGTGGCCAGGATGCGCACCTTGCCCGTGGC
>JAJZUZ010000191.1 GCA_021845965.1 Pseudomonadota bacterium
GATGAGCGGCGAGCGCGACGGCGCGCGTTGGGCCTATCCCGACACCGTGTTCGGCACCGACTCGCACACCACCATGGTCAACGGTCTGGGCGTGCTGGGCTGGGGCGTGGGCGGCATCGAGGCCGAGGCAGCCATGCTGGGCCAGCCGTCCTCCATGCTGATTCCGCAGGTGGTGGGCTTCAAGCTCAGCGGCAAGCTGCCCGAGGGCGCCACCGCCACCGACTTGGTGCTCACCGTCACCCAAATGCTGCGCAAGTTGGGTGTGGTGGGCAAGTTCGTCGAGTTCTATGGCGATGGTCTGGCGCATCTGGCGCTGGCCGACCGCGCCACCATCGCCAACATGGCGCCCGAATACGGTGCCACCTGCGGCATCTTCCCGATCGACGCCGAGGTGCTGAATTATCTGCGCCTGACCGGCCGCGATGCCGCGCAGATCGCACTGGTCGAGGCCTACGCCAAGGTGCAGGGCCTGTGGCACGACGAACGGACGCCGCATCCGCAGTTCAGCGCCACGCTGGAGTTGAACCTGGCCACGGTGCGCCCTTCGCTGGCCGGCCCCAAGCGCCCGCAAGATCGCGTGCTGCTGGAGGAGGTCAAGGCCAGCGCCGCCGCCGCGATCAAACCGCTGGCGGCCGCCCGTGCCGCGGCCGGCAAGGTCGCCTCGCCCGGCGCGGGCAAGCTGGAATCAGGCGCCACTCTGCACGACGGCGCGGTGGTGATCGCCGCCATCACCTCCTGCACCAACACCTCCAACCCGGCGGTGATGCTGGCCGCCGGCCTGGTCGCCCAGAAAGCCGCCGCGCGCGGCCTCAAGGCCAAGCCCTGGGTCAAGACCTCGCTGGCGCCGGGCTCGCTGGTGGTCACCGACTATCTCGCGAAGGCCGGCCTGCTGGCCGAACTCGAGAAAGTGGGCTTCTATCTGGTGGGTTACGGCTGCACCACCTGTATCGGCAACTCCGGCCCGCTGCCGGTCGAGGTCAGTAAGGCGGTCGCGGCGGGCGATCTGGCGGTGGGCGCGGTACTGTCCGGCAACCGCAATTTCGAGGGCCGCGTGCACCCCGAAGTGAAACTCAACTACCTGGCCTCGCCGCCGTTGGTGGTGGCCTACGCGCTGGCCGGCTCGCTGGACATCGACCTGGCCAACGAGCCACTGGGCACCGGCAGCGACGGCAAGCCGGTGTATCTGAAGGACATCTGGCCCAGCAACCGGGAGATTTCCGATCTCATCGCGCGCAGCATCAATCCGCAGATGTTCGCCAACAGCTATGCCAACGTGTTTGCCGGCGACAGCCGCTGGAACGCCGTCGTCGCGCCGGCCGGCGAGCTGTACCGCTGGGACGCCTCGACCTACATCAAGAACCCTCCCTATTTCGAGGGCATGGGCATGCAACCGGGCACCGTGGCCGCCATCCACGGGGCGCGCTGCTTGGGGTTGTTCGGCGATTCGATCACCACCGACCACATTTCCCCGGCCGGCAACATCCGGAAGGACTCGCCGGCGGGTCGCTATCTGATCGAGCATGGCGTGCAGCCCGTGGACTTCAATTCCTACGGCTCGCGCCGCGGCAACGACGCGGTGATGGTGCGCGGCACCTTCGCCAACATCCGCATCAGGAACCTGATGCTGGACGGCGTCGAGGGCGGCTACACCCTGCACGTACCCGGCAACACGCAAATGGCGATCTACGACGCCGCCATGCAGTACCAGGCCGAGAAGACGCCGCTGATCGTGATCGCGGGCAAGGAATACGGCACCGGTTCCTCGCGCGACTGGGCAGCCAAGGGCACGCTGCTGCTGGGCGTCAAGGCGGTGATCGCCGAGAGCTTCGAGCGTATCCACCGCTCCAACCTGGTGGGCATGGGCGTGCTGCCGCTGCAATTCAAGCCCGGCGAAAACGCGCAGACCCTCGGGCTGACCGGCCGCGAGAGCTATGCCATCGTCGGCTTCGAACAACCCGACGCGCGCGAAGCCACGGTGATTGCCCAGGGCGAAGGCGGCGAGAAACGCTTCCAGGTGCGGGTGTTGCTGCTGACGCCCAAGGAACGCGAGTTCTTTCGCCACGGCGGCATCCTGCCCTACGTGCTGCGCCAACTTGTCGCCAAGAAAACCGCCTGAAACCGTGCGGCCTCCGGCACGCCGCGCCGGAGGCCACACTTCAGCTCATCGAAACCCGCAACTGCTGTTCGGGCGTCCCGATCTGCCGGCGCGCGCTGGCGTAATCGCATAGTGTCGACTCGATCCAGCTGCGCGTGTCCGGGCCGAACAGCCGTTCGTACTTGCGTTCGGGCGTTCCCACCAAGCCGCTGTTCTCGCGGCGACGCCAGGGCGCATGATCGACACTGCTGACGCGGCTGCCAGGCTGCGCAAGCAGCGGCTGCGCCGGGTCCAGCTCGAGAAAGTCGCGCAGCGCGCGCCAGGTACCGTCGAAATCGCGCGTCAGATCTTCCAGGCACAGCAGAAAGTGCCGCGGATGCTCGCGATAGTTCAGCGAGATGGACAAGGCCCGGTTCCAACGCCGCGCCCAGGTCACCACGCCGCCCGCGAAATCCGGCCACGGCTGGTGCAGATCGGCATCGATGATCGAGGCCAGCACGTCGCGTCCGGAACGAATGACATGCACGAAGCGCGCGTCCGGCACAGCCGCGATGATTTCGTCGAGATACAGCAGATGCTGCGGCGTCTTTTCGATCCACGCGCTGCACTGTGCACGCGCTGCCACTGTATCCAGCATCGACACGAAGCGACTCGCACAGGCATGCACCCGCCAGGGCGCCGGCCGGCGCCGGGTCACCTGGTTCTGGCGCTCGAGCGTGCGCAGGCAGCGGCGTCCGCGCGACTGTGCCAGATTCATGCGCCGGTGATACCAGCGCCGGCCCTTGCCGGCGTAGGGATCGCCCCAGCGGGCATGGGTGCCGCCGTACAAGGCCTCGAAAAAATCGGTTTCGGGCAGCGTGCAGACTTCCGGATGACGGGCGATCAGCGCCTGCACCACGGTGGTGCCGGAGCGCGGACAACCCACAACAAAGATACGTTTCAAGCCAAGTCTCCAGTCGGCCCCTCCTGGAGTAACGCCGCCGCTCGGTACTGGTTGACCGCGCGGGTCAACCCGCGCGGTCGCGCACCTGATTACTGCTTCTCGCCGGCAGCGTCAACCGCCAGCGTGCTGCGGTAGAAACGGTCGAGATCGGCGTGATACGCGCTGAGCGCCTGCGGGTTGAGGTAGATCATGTGCCCCGAGTCGTAGAACGTGAACTCGACATGGCTGCGCAGCTTCGGTTCCAGCATCATGTGGTCGAGGTCGTACTCGGTGGCGAAGTACGGCGTGGCCAGATCGAAATAACCGTTGGCCGAGAGCACGCGCAGGTAGGGATTCTTGCGCAGCGCAGCGCCCAGATCGCCGGCCACATAAGGCAGCGGCAGCTTCCAGCCCGAGCCCGGCACGGCGTGATGCCAGTCCCACTCGCCGATGGTCTTGTCGTTCATCACCTTGTACGGCCGCTCCGAGTGGTACTTCAGCATGTTGTCGATATACCAGTTGAAGGCGGTGGTGAAGCCCGGCGAAACAAACTGGTCGGAGGGATCGAAATCGGGTGTCGAGCCGATGGCATTGATGTCCAGCCCCGCGTAACGGCCGTCGTAGCGGCCGATGCTTTCGCGCTCGGGCAGCATCAGTTCCTTGCGGAAGTTGCTGGCCTCGACGCGCAAGTTGGCGCGCTTGATGTACGCGACCGGCAGCCCGGTGTACTGGTGCAGCTGCTCGGCGATGGCGTCGCGTTGCGCTGCCGGCAGGTTGTCACCCTGCGCCAGTGCCTGCGCGTACGGTCCCAGCGCGAAAGACTGCACTTTGGCCAGCAGCGCCGGCAGGTCGTTGCCGGGGTTGCCCGGCAGCTTGTGGTGGTACCAGGCCAGCGCGGTGTAGGTGGGCAGGTACAGCTCGTACTTGGCGTCCGAGCCCGGCATCAGCAGGCCGTAATTGAGGATGGAGGACTGCAGCACCACGCCGTTGACGCTGATGCCCTGGTCCTGAAGATACTCAGACAATGCGGCGGAGCGCGTGGTGCCGTAGCTCTCGCCCAGCAAGAACTTGGGCGAATTCCAGCGGTTGAACTGGGTCAGGTAGCGCTGGATGAACTGGCCGAAGGATTTCACGTCCTGATCGACGCCCCAGAACATCTTGTCGGTGCCCTTGCCCACCACACGGCTGTAGCCGGTACCCACGGCATCGATGAACACCAGGTCGCTGGCATCCAGCAGGCTGTCGTGATTGGGCACGATGGCGTACGGCGCGGGCGGCGTGGCGCCGGCGT
>JAJZUZ010000192.1 GCA_021845965.1 Pseudomonadota bacterium
GTCTCGCGACGAGTTTGCATGAGTCTCTCCTTGAATAAGTCCATGCTAATGAAAAAATTAATGCCGTCTAATAGGTATTTCTACCTAGTGCATCATTTCGGGGCGCCGGCAGCGATCCAGTTGGCAATGGTCTTGGCCTCGGCATCGCTCAGCGACTGGGCCGGCATGGGGATCGGACCCCAGACACCGGAACCACCCGACTTGATCTTGCCAGCCAGGTAATCCACCTTGCCCGCGTGCTTCTTGCCAACAGCCTGGAATGCCGGACCGACCACGGTGCGGTCCACGGCATGGCAGGCCGTGCAGCTGTACTTGGACAGCAGGGCCAGGGCGGCCTTGTTGTCCACCGCAGCGGCGGGAGCGGCGTCAGCCTTGGGCTTGGCGGCAGGCGCGGGCTTGGCAGCGGGCGCTGCGGCAGGGGCCGCCTCGCCAGCCTTGCGCTCGGGCTGCGTCGTGTCGGCACCGTGCTGGGCGCCGACCAGGCGGTTCTGCTCGGCCAGGTTGCCGTGGGCATTGCGCGCATAGTCGGGCAGGAAAGAAGCCACCTTGGCTTCCGGCGTGCAGTCCTTCATGCAGGCGACGTTGTGCGTATCCGACTTGGTGACCTTGCTGAACTCGCGACCGGGCCACATATTGTGGTTCCAGTCCATGCCGTTGCGGTTGGGCATCCGCTTCTGGACTTCAGCGATGTTCTTGTCGGACAGCACGAAGTCGTCCGGCACGATGGTCGCCAGGTTCAGCAGATAGGCCGTCACGGCATACACCTCGTCATGCGTCAGCGACTTCGGCGCAGTCCACGGCATGGCGCGGTTGATGTAGTCCCAGATGGTCGACAGCGTGGCGACCTTCATGAACGTGGTGCGGCCCGGATAGGTCTTATCCAGCAGCTTGGCCACATGACCGGTCTTGATGTCTTCCTTGGAAATGCCACCCACGCCGACGATGGGGCTGAACACCTCACCGGAGTCGGCGAAGATGCCGTGGCAGTGCGCACACTTGCCTTCCCACACGTCCTGGCCCTTGGCTACGGAGCCGGAGCCGGGCGGCAGGCCCTTGAAGTCGGGACGAACGTCGATGTCCCAGGCGGCCACTTCCTTGACCGTTGCGTCGCGACCCACGCCGGGGTACTTGTTCGACTGGGCAGCGGCAACACCGGCCACCGCCAGGAAGGCGACCATCAGAGCTGCATTACGAAACCTGGACATTTTTCACCTCACCGCTTTCCTGCACGAGCCACGACTGGATGGCATTGTTGTGATAGATCGAACGCGTACCGCGCACGGCACGCAGCTGTTTGTAGGTCGGCTGGACGAAGCCCGTCTCGTCCATGGCACGGCTCTGGATGATGGCCGGCTTGCCGTCCCACACCCAGTCGATGTTGAAGCGCGTCAGCGCCTTGCGCTGCACCGGGCCTTCCAGGCGGGCGGTGCGCCAGTTGCGACCGCCGTCGACGGACACGTCCACGCGCGTGACCTTGCCGCGGCCCGACCAGGCCAGACCCGTGATGTTGTAGAAGCCCTTGTCGAGCAGCACCTGGCCGCCGGAGGGCGTGGTCACGACGCTCTTGCACTCCTGGATGCTGGAGTACTGGCGATGCTGGCCGCTGGGCAGCAGGTCGATGTAGTGCACGGCCTCGTCCTTGGTCGCGTAGGGCATGTCGCCCACTTCAATGCGACGCAGGTACTTGACCCAGCTCACACCCTGCACACCCGGCACCACGAGGCGCAGCGGGTAGCCCTGCTCGGGACGCAGCATCTCGCCGTTCTGGCCGTAGGCCACGATCACCTCACCCGAGGTGATCAGTTCCATGGGGATGGTACGGGTCATGGAGGAGCCGTCGGCGCCCTCGGCCAGCACGAACTTGCCCTTCTTGAGGTCGGCACCGGCCAGTTCCAGCAGAGTGATCAGCGGCACGCCGGTGAACTCGCTGCACGAGACCATGCCGTGCGTGTACTGCACCGTCGGCACGGCCACATTGCCCCACTCGACCGCGGTGTTGGCACCGCACTCGATGAAGTGGATGCGCGAGACGGACGGCAGGCGCATGATCTCGTCCATGGTGAAGACCTTGGGCGACTTGACCATGCCGTTGATCATCAGGCGGTGCTTGGACGGATCGATGTCCCACCAGCCCTGGTGGTGACGCTCGAAGTGCAGGCCGCTGGGCGTGATGATGCCGAAGAGCGATTGCAGGGGAGCGAAGGAGACGGAAGCCTGGGTGGTCTGCGTCAGGCCGGGGCTCTGACGACGCTGGACGTTGGCTTCGTACTTGGACGGATGGCCGTAGCCGCCGTCCGAGGCCACACCCTGACCCAGACCGGTGCTGTGCTCGGGCAGGTTCAGGATGTTGGGATCACCGCCCTCGGTCGGCACCGGGTTGCCCTGGGCCAGCGCGGCGGTACCGGCGGCGCCCGCGGCGGCCGCCGCAAACGCGTTACGGATGAAATTGCGTCGGCCCTGCTTGGCCTCGGCAAAGACGGTCTTGATCCCGTCCGGGGTCAGAAAATTCTCGGGCGCCTTGCGGATCCTGCCCGAGATCAAGTCTTCCTGCATCACACACTCCTTGCTATCTTGCCAATGACTGGCGATCTCTTTGCGGCGTTTCGGCTCAGTCAGACTGCGCCTGGCGCCCCTCTTTCTCAGTTTTGCGAACCTGCGTGCAAACCGCCTTGCACACCCGCACCACCGTTTCGTCGGCGATGCGGTAGTACATCTGCGCACCATCGCGCCGCTTGTCCACCACCCCTGCCCTGTACAGCACATTGAGTTGCTGCGACATGTTGGGCTGCGAAACCTCGATCTCGTGCAGCAATTGAGAAACGTTCTTTTCGTCACCCCCGCACAAGGCGCCGATGATGCGCAGGCGGATGGGCGTCGAAAGAACTCCAAACAGCTCCGCAGCGGCTTCGTAGTCCTCCGCGCCCGTGATCTCCGGTGCTGCTTCGTTCGTCATTCGCTGATTCTACATATTCGTATACGTGAATATATCGATTCTACGAAGGATGGCTTTAGGGATTTACCCTGACCCAGATCAATCCTGAGGATTAGGGTCGGCTTTTACTTTGTGAAATGGTAATGATCACGATTCAGCACCGCCGCGACCGACGTGACCTCTTCGGGAAACATGCCCAGGTTCAGTTCGGTGTTGCACTGCTCGACCATGCCGCGCAGAAAGGCCGCATTGCTGATACGCCCCTGGGGCCGGTAGATCGCGCTGCCGTCCCCGCCCGCCTTCTGCGCATGACAGGCCGCGCACTTGTGTTCGGCGATCAGCTGCTCGCCTTGCTTGAGATCGGCGCCGTGGAAGACGGCGGGCTCGGCAAACGCCGAAAAGGCCAGAAGGCTCAGGAGGGCGGGATAGGTGCGCATGGGTTGCAGCATAGGGCAGGTCATCGAAAAAACAAAATGAAAAGGCCTTGCACCCACCGGATGCAAGGCCCAGACGGTCAGCACCCGATCAGAAGCGATGCGAGTACATCAGCTGCCAGTTGGACTGGGCGTGCTTGACCGTGACGCCGTTAGCGTCGGTCGTGGAGACCTCCGGCGCCATGACGTACGAGAAGTTCACGGCATTGCTCTTGTCAATGTCATATCCCGCGCCGAGCGTGTAATGGCTCTTGATGGTGGCCGGGAACAAGGCGTTGACCTTGCTGTCCGGAATCGGGTTGTCGGCAATGTTCAGACCGGCACGCACGGTCAACTGACTGGTCACGTTGTATGCGCCGCCCAAGCTGACGACAGTCTGGTCCTTCCAGTTCTGCGGCAAAGCAAAGCTGACCGATCCGCCCGTTTGGGCACTGTCGTACCGCATCGAGAAGTTCTTCATCACCTCCGCCCAGCCGATCGACTTCACATCCGCGGCGACCATCAGGGCAGGGCTCGCCTGCCAACTGGCTCCAACCGACGTGATGGACGGCCACTGGAAGTTGACCACGGTGATCTTGCCTGCATCCGTAAAACCGCTGGACGCCGACATGGAGGCGGAACCGGTAGCCGTCTGCATATCGCTCAGGCTGGTCTTGCCCTGATAGGAGCCGCCGACGGTCAAGGTGCTGTTTACTTTGTACGTGGCACCGATCTTGGCGCGGTAGCCATTTGCTTTCGCTGCACCACTGTATTTGTCGCCATCGGAAAAGTCCAGGCGTGCCCATGTCGCACTGGTCAGACCACTCAGACTCGAATAAAGAGTACCGCTGCCGCCGGTGACCATCCCCCCCAATTGCGAACCGGATGCGGCCATCTGCAGGTCCATGGTCGCCCACACAAAGTCCAGGCTACCGCCGATCGCGAGGTTCGGATTGAC
>JAJZUZ010000019.1 GCA_021845965.1 Pseudomonadota bacterium
CGATCTCTTCGGAATTCTTCTTCTCGCCTTTGTTGACGCGCACGTTCTCCAGCATGACGAGCTGACCGGGGGCCACTTTCACGCCGTCGGTCCAGTTGGCCACCAGGGGAACCTCCCGACCGAGCAGTTCGGCCATGCGCTGGGCCACGGGGGCCAGGCTGTCTTCGGGTTTCATTTCGCCCTCGGTGGGGCGGCCCAGGTGGGAGGTGACCATGACGGCGGCACCGGCGTCCAGCGCCATCTGGATGCAGGGCAGGCTGGCGCGGATGCGGGTGTCTTCGGTGATGGCGCCGGCATCGTCCTGCGGGACGTTGAGGTCGGCGCGGATGAAGACGCGTTGGTTCTTGGCCTGGCCACTGGCGCAGAGATCGGTGAAGCGCAGAAATTTCATGATGAGATCCCCTGCAACCCGTCTCAAGCGCGACCCACATGCTGCAGGAAGCGCAGCATGTTGCAGGTGTAGCCGTATTCGTTGTCATACCAGGACACGACCTTGACGAAGGTCGAGTCCAGCGCGATGCCGGCCTCGGCGTCGAAGATCGAGGGCATGGCACAGCCGCGGAAATCGGTGGACACCACCTTGTCCGTGGTGTAGCCCAGCACGCCCTTGAGCGGACCGGACTCGCTGGCGGCCTTCATGGCGGCGCAGATGTCTTCATAGCTCGCGGCCTTGTTGAGTTCCACCGTCAGGTCGACCACCGACACGTCGGAAGTCGGCACGCGGAAGGCCATGCCGGTGAGCTTTTTGTTCAGCTCGGGAATCACCACGCCCACGGCCTTGGCCGCACCGGTGGAGCTGGGGATGATGTTTTCCAGGATGCCGCGGCCGCCGCGCCAGTCCTTGCTGGACGGGCCGTCCACCGTCTTCTGCGTGGCGGTGGCGGCGTGCACCGTGCTCATCAGGCCGCGCTTGATGCCGAACTTGTCGTTCAGCACCTTGGCCACCGGCGCCAGGCAGTTGGTGGTGCAGGAGGCGGCCGACACGATGGCCTGGCCGGCGTAGCTGGCGTGGTTGACGCCATAGACGAACATGGGCGTGCTGTCCTTGGACGGGGCCGACTGCACCACCTTCTTCGCACCGGCGGCCAGGTGTTTCTGGCAGCTTTCCTCGGTGAGGAACAGGCCGGTGGACTCCACCACCACGTCGGCACCGACGGCGCCCCAGGCCAGCGCCGTAGGGTCCTTCTCGGCCGTCAGCCGGATGCGGCGGCCGTTGACGATCAGGTCTTTCCCGTCGACGGCGATCGTGCCCTTGAAGCGGCCGTGCACGCTGTCGTACTGCAGCATATAGGCCAGGTAGTCGGGTTCGAGCAGGTCGTTGATGGCCACGATCTCGATGTCGGAGAACTCCTTCTCCTGCGCCACCGCGCGAAACACCATGCGTCCGATGCGGCCGAAGCCGTTGATGCCTACCTTGATCGTCATGGGAATCTCCTCAATAGTTGGAAAATGAAAATCCTGGTGTCGAGCCTTGGCTGCTCACGCGGCCGTCAGGGCTGAGAAATCGGGGATCACGCGATCGGGGCGGCAGGCCTCGATCGGTTCACCCATGTTGTAGCCATAGGGCAGCGCCCACACGGGCACGCCGGCATTGCGGGCGGTGGCCACGTCGATGGACGAGTCGCCGACGAACAGCGCCCGCGTGGCATCGACCTCGAACTGCAGCAGGCAGCTGCGGATGCCGGCCGGATCCGGCTTCTTGGTCGGCAGCGTGTCGCCGCTGACCACGCGGTCGAACAGCGGCTCCAGGTCGTGGGCGGCCAGCACGGTCTTGGTGTAGCGACCTTCCTTGTTGGTCACCACGGCCAGGCGCACGCCCTGGCCGCGCAGCGTCTGCAGCACCTCGCGCACATGCGGGTAGAGGTGGCTGCGCGTGCCGCAGCGCTCCTGGTAGTGGCGGTCGAAGACGGCCGCGTTCTGCGGCAGGTCGGCGGAGGCATGCACCTGCTCCACCGTCTGGCCGCGCGCGTAAGCCAGGGCCTGAACCAGCAGCGTGCGGGTGCCGTGACCGATCCAGCGGTCGACCTGGTCCTGCGTCACGGTCTTCAGCTGGAAATGGCGCAGCGTGTCATTGACCGCGTCGCAGATTTCGGGCGAGGTTTCGATCAGCGTGCCGTCCAGGTCGAACATGACCAGATCGAAGGGGGCCTTGGCATTCCTGTTCATGGCTGCTTGTGCGCTCCGCTCTCAGGCCGCCGCACCGGCGCGTTCGCGCACCAAGCGGCGCACTGCCTGCACGATGGCCTCGGTGGTGATGCCGAAGTGCTGGTACAGATCCTTGGCCGGTGCCGACTCGCCGAAGGTGGCGATGCCGACCACGTGGCCGCGACGACCCACGTACTTGCGCCAGAAGTCCGGATGCGCGGCTTCCACGGCCACGGCGGGCAGGTCCAGCGGCAACACCGCGTCCTGGTAGGACTGTGGCTGGCGATCGAACACATTGGTGCAGGGCATGGAAACCACGCGGGTGGCAATCCCCTCCTTGGCCAGCAGCTCGTGCGCCTGCATGGCCAGCATGGTTTCGGAACCGGTGGCCATGATCACGGCCTGCGGCGCATCCTGCTCGGCGAGGATGTAGCCGCCACGGCGGATATGGGTGGCCAGCTCGGCCCGGTCGGCCAGGCGCGGCAGGTTCTGGCGCGACAAGGCCATGGCGCTGGGCCCGTCACGGCGCTCGATCGCGCAGGCCCAGGCCACGGCCGTCTCCAGGCCGTCGGCCGGGCGCCAGACATCCAGGTTCGGAATGATGCGCAGCGAGGGCACGTGCTCGACTGACTGGTGGGTCGGGCCGTCCTCGCCCAGACCGATGGAGTCGTGGGTGAAGACATGCACCACGCGCTGCTTCATCAGCGCGGCCATGCGGATGGCATTGCGCGAGTAGTCGCTGAAGGTGAGGAAGGTACCGCCGTAGGGAATGAAGCCGCCGTGCAGCGCCATGCCGTTCATCATGGCGGCCATGCCGAATTCGCGCACGCCGTAGGACAGGTGATTGCCCCAGGCGTCACGGCCGGCCTTGACGCAGCCCTTGAAGTTGGTCAGGTTGGAACCCGTGAGGTCCGCGCTGCCGCCGAAGAACTCGGGCAGCAGTGGCGCCAGCAGGTCCAGCGCATTCTGGCTGGCCTTGCGGGTGGCTACGGCATCGGCCTTGGCGGCGATCTGCTCGAACAGTGCCGGCAGCTTGGCCGCGAAATCCGGCAGCAGCTCGCCGGCCATGCGGCGCTCGAATTCGGCCGCCTCCATCGGGTACTGGGTGCGATAGGCCTCGAAACGTTCGCGCCACGCACGCTCGGCGGCGACGCCCCGCTCGCGCGCGTCCCAGGCCGTGGCGATGTCGGCCGGGATCTCGAACGGCGCGGCCGTCCAGTCCAGCTCCTCGCGCGTGGCGGCCACTTCGGCGGCGCCCAATGCCGCCCCGTGCACGTCATGTGTGCCGGCCTTGTTGGGCGAACCCTGGCCGATCACCGTCTTGCAGCAGATCAGCGTGGGCTTGCCGTGCGCCAGCGTGGACTGGTGACGTGCCGCCACCAGCGCCGCCTCCACCGCCGCCGGGTCATGGCCATCGACATTCGGGATGACGTGCCAGCCATAGGCGGCAAAACGTCCCGGCGTGTCGTCGGTGAACCAGCCTTCGACGTGGCCATCGATGGAGATGCCGTTGTCGTCGTAGAAGGCGATCAGCTTCGAGAGGCGCAGTGTGCCGGCCAGGGCGCAGGCCTCGTGGCTGATACCTTCCATCATGCAGCCGTCCCCGAGGAAGGCATAGGTGTGGTGGTCGACAATGTTGTAGCTGGCATCCTCGTCGTCGCGGTTGAACTCGGCCGCCAGCAGCTTCTCGGCCAGCGCCATGCCCACGGCGTTGGCAATGCCCTGACCCAGCGGGCCGGTGGTGGTTTCCACGCCGGGCGTGATACCCACCTCCGGATGGCCGGCGGTCTTGCTGTGCAGCTGGCGGAAGCGCTTGAGCTCGTCCATCGGCAGGTCGTAGCCCGTGAGATGGAGCAAAGAGTAGATCAGCATGGAGCCGTGGCCGTTGGACAGCACGAAGCGGTCCCGGTCGGGCCAGTGCGGATTGACCGGGTTGTGCTTGAGATAACGGTTCCACAACACCTCGGCGATGTCGGCCATGCCCATGGGGGCGCCGGGATGGCCCGACTTGGCCTGCTCGACGGCGTCCACCGACAGCATGCGGATCGCATTGGCCATGCGACGGGCCAACTCGGGGGTGGGAGTGTTCACGCTGGTAGTCATTTCAATTCCTCGTCGCATCGGTCCGGATGCGCAACGCAAGAGATGTCGGTTCGGGAAACACGGCGGCGCCGGCAAGGCCTGCGCCCCTGGTGTCACCCACTGGAAGAGGTGGCGGCTGGGCCGCCTCGGGGGTGTCAGCCCAGCATGCGCTTGCGGCGTTCCATCATGCGCCAGATGAAGGGCGTGAAGATCAGCTGCATGGCCAGTTCCATCTTGCCGCCGGGCACCACGATGGTGTTGGCGCGGCTCATCCAGGAGTTGTCGATCATGTTGAGCAGGTAGGGGAAGTCGATGCCCTTGGGATTGGCAAAACGGATCACCACCATGCTCTCGTCGGCGGACGGGATGTCGCGCGAGATGAAGGGGTTGGAG
This sequence comes from Pseudomonadota bacterium, assembly GCA_021845965.1. Taxonomy (GTDB): domain Bacteria; phylum Pseudomonadota; class Gammaproteobacteria; order Burkholderiales; family Burkholderiaceae_C; genus Hylemonella. The sequence goes on from JAJZUZ010000019.1 coordinate 4,621, forward strand.
GTATCCACCACCGGTACGCGCTGGAAGTTCACGTGGGTCTGCGCGAACTGCGGCACGATGTAGTTGATGTAGTCGGGCATGCGGCGCAGGATGGTGTCGGTCACCGCCTCGGTGCTGTAGCCACGCTGGTGCTTGTCGCGCCACAGCTTCTGGATCCACTCCAGGTTGATCACCGGCACCACGCCGATGCGCAGATCGGCGTGCTGGGCAATGTTGTGCTCGGGCGTCACGACGGCGCCGTGCAGGCCCTCGTAGAACAGCATGTCTGTGTCCTTGGGCAGCTCCTCCCAGGGCGTGAAGGTGCCGGGCTCCTGCTTGTAGGGGGCTGCCTCTTCGGCGTTGTGCAGGTACTTGCGCGCACGGCCCTGGCCGGTGGCGCTGTAGGTGCGAAACAGGTTCTCCAGCTCGCCGAACAGATTGTTGTCGGCACCGAAATGGCTGAAGTGCTTGTTGCCGGCCTTCTCGGCCTCGGCACCACGCTTCTTCATTTCCGTACGGTCGTAGCGGTGAAAGCTGTCGCCCTCGATGATGGCGGCCTTCACGCCCTCGCGGCGGAAGATGTTGGCGAAAGTGCGCGTCACGGTGGACGTGCCCGCGCCGGACGAACCGGTGATCGCGATGATGGGGTGACGTTCAGACACGGAGGTCTCCTGGAGCTAAGAAATTCTTTTGCGATTCGAACGACCGAGCGGCCTGCGCAGGCGGGGGACACCGCGGAACCGGCTTGGCCGGGCCGCGGCTGTCGACCCCCTTGGGGGGAAGGGCCCGCAGGACACTCAGGGGGGTCATACTCTGAACAGACCCCGCTCGTGAAACAGCGGGCTCTCGTTCTCGATGGCGATGGGCTCGGCGTGGTAGCGCTCGATGCGCTCGACCTCGTTCTTCGAGCCGAACACCAGGCCGATGCGCTGGTGCAAGGAGGTGGGCTGCACGCCGAGCATGGGCTCGCGCCCGGTGCTGGCACGGCCGCCTGCCTGCTCCATGATGAAGCCCACCGGATTGGCCTCGTACAGCAGGCGCAGGCGACCGGGCTTGCTCAGGTCCTTGGTGTCCTTGGGATACATGAAGACGCCGCCTCGCATCAGGATGCGGTGCGCCTCAGCCACCATGGACGCGATCCAGCGCATATTGAAGTCCTTGCCGCGCGGGCCGGTTTTGCCCGCCAGGCATTCGTCCACATAGCGCTTGATCGGCGCCTCCCAGAAGCGGCTGTTGGAGGCGTTGATGGCGAATTCCTGCGTGTCCGCCGGAATCTGCATCCTGGGGTGGGTGAGCATGAACTCGCCCAGGTTGGGGTCGAGCGTGAAGCCGTTGACGCCGTTGCCCACGGTCAGCACCAGCATGGTGGTGGGGCCGTACAGCGCGTAGCCGGCTGCCACCTGCTTCGAACCGGGCTGGAAGAAGTCCTCGTCCTTCACGTCGCGGCCGCTCTTGACCACGTCATCGGGAGCACGCAGGACGGAGAAGATGCTGCCCACCGAGACGTTGACGTCGATATTGCTGGAGCCGTCGAGGGGATCGAACACCAACAGGTACTTGCCGCGCGGGTGCTTGGCGGGGATCTGGTACGGCAGGTCCATCTCTTCGGATGCCATACCGGCCAGATGGCCGCCCCATTCGTTCAGGCGCGTGAAGAGGTCGTTGCTGAGCACGTCGAGCTTCTTCTGCGTCTCGCCCTGCACGTTGACGGAGCCGCCGCCGTTCTCGCCGTTCTGATTGCCCAGCACGCCACCGAGTTCGCCGAAGGCGACGGCACGGGCGATGGCCTTGCAGGCCAGGGCCACGTCCAGGAGCAGGGCGTTGAAGTCGCCGCGGGCGTCCGGAAAGCGGCGGCGCTCCTCGATCAGGAACTGGGTCAGGGTGGTGCGTTTGGACAGCGGCATGGGGTCTCTCTCGTTACGGTCTTATTACTGGTCAACGGTCAGGAGGCGCTCGCCGGACCAGTGCGACTGGTGCCAGTTCTTGAGGTCCGCCAGGTGAACACCACCCAGATCCGGCACCACATGCAGGGCGCGGGTGAAATCATGGTGGCGCGTGAACTGCGTCGGCGTGATGACGGTGGCCAGGCCGGCCAGCGTGGCCGCCTTCAGGCCGTTGCCGGAATCCTCGAAGGCCAGGCACTCGCTGGCGTCCAAGCGCAGCAACTGCAGGATCTGCTCGTACACCATGGGATGCGGCTTCTTCAGCGGCGCGGTGGTGCCGTCGCCGATGGCGGCGAAGGCATGGCGCCAGTCCGGTCCCATGGCACGGCGCAGCAGGGCGGCAATGTTGACGGGCGAGGTGGTGGTGGCGATCGCCAGCAGGATGCCTTCGGCGGCCGCTTCTTCAAACAGGGTCAGCACGCCGGGACGCAGGGCCACTTCGCCATTGTTGACCGCTGCTTCGTAGTAGGCGGTCTTGAGCTCGTGGATGCGATTGACGGTGTCCTGCACGGCCTGGGCCTCGATGGCCTTGACGTCCGGGTTGACCCGCTTCCAGTAGTGCAGCACCCGCTCCTTGCCGCCGGAGATGTCCAGCAGCTCGGTGTACAGCGCCTCGTCCCACTGCCAGTCCAGGCCGGTTTCCTTGAAGGCATGGTTGAAGGCAGCGCGGTGCACGCTTTCGGTGTCGGCCAGGGTGCCGTCCACATCAAAAATCAGGGCGCGGAGCATGGGGGTCTCCTTAATCTCTATCGTCTTCATGGGTTACTTCCGGGTTAACTATAGGTACTGACTTAAATAAGGTAAATTCATTTTTTATTCGACAATGATTAAGCTATCATTTAATGCGTAACACCACCTTCCGCCAGCTGCGCGTGTTCGTCGAGGTCGCGCGCCACCTGAACTTCGCCCGCGCAGCCGAGGCCCTGCATCTGACGCCGCCAGCGGTGACCATGCAAGTCAAGGAGCTGGAAAGCCATATCGGCATGCCGCTGTTCGAGCGCGCCGGGCGCCAGGTCTCGCTGACGACCGCCGGCGAATACATGCTGGTCTATGCGCGCAAGATTCTTGCCACACTGAAGGACGCCGAGGACGCCGCCGCCCGCCTGCAGCGCCTGGAAGTGGGGACGCTGACCATCGGCATGGTCAGCACGGCCAAGTATTTCCTGCCCATGCTGCTGGCGCAGTTCCAGCGGGAACACGAGAGCATTGAGATCAAGCTGGTGGCCGGCAACCGCGAGCAGCTGATCAAGATGCTGCAAGGCAATGAGGTGGACATCGCCATCATGGGCCGCCCACCGACCAACCTGGCGACTCGGGCCGAACCCTTTGCCGCGCATCCGCACGTGTTCGTGGCACCGGTCGAGCACCCGCTGCTGACCAAGGTCGGGCACCCGACCATCGAGGCGATGATGCCCTACAGCTTCATCGTGCGTGAGCCCGGCTCCGGCACGCGTGCGGCCATGGAACGCTTCTTCGAGCCCTCGCGCATGGAGCCGCGCATCACCATGGAGCTGACCAGCAACGAGACCATCAAGCAGGCCGTGATGGCCGGCATGGGGCTGAGCTTCCTGTCGCTGCACACGATCGGGCTGGAACTCGAGCACAAGCTGATCTCCGTTATCGACGTACCGGGCACGCCCATCGTGCGCGCCTGGAACGTGGTGCACACCTTGTCCAAGATGCTCTCGCCGGCGGCCGAGGCTTTCCGCTATTTCATGCTCGAACAAGGCGAGAGTTATCTGGCCGAGCGCTTCGGCAGCTTCATGAAGCTGCCGGAACAGCCGCGCACTTAATCGTCGTCGCCGAGTTCCGGGTTCCAGCCCCGCGCCCGCGCCTGCGCCACGGCCTGCGCGTGGATGCGCTGGTGCTTCTCGGCCAGCTCCGGCGGAAGACGGCTGGGCAGCTGACCATAGGGTTCCCAGGCCTGGCTGACTTTGTCGAACAGCATCTGCATGTCGGCCGCCGTGCGGCCGGCAAAGCCGTCGCCCTCGGGCAGGATGCCGAACACCCACGCATCGCGGATGATGCGCCCGTGCAGGGTCATGCCGTAGTTCTCTTCTGTCTCGATTCCGCCGTAGGTACGCATGGGACTCATTATCTCCCCCCGTCGCCGGGGGGCACAGACCGGCTGTCGGCCGGCACTGGGGGGTGGGGTAGGGTTTATCGGGTCAGCCCCGCATAGAGCAAGGGCAGTTTTTGGCTGCGGCCGACCCTTCGGGCCTTCACTTCGCTACGCGAAGTGAGCCTGCGCCGAAAGCTCCCGCGGGTCATCGTGTCAATCCTGCATAGAGCAGCGGGAGCTTTTCAGGCAACCGTTCCACCTTGTCGACCACCATGTAGTTGCGCGCGCCGAAAATGCGGCTCACGTACTGGTCGGCGCGCGGGTCCAGGCTCATGCAGTAGGTCAGCACGCCGCTGCGCCCGGCCTCCTCCACCGCTTTCTTGGTGTCATGGCGCAGGTACTGCGGGTCGCGCACGTCCACGTCGGCCGGCTCGCCATCGGTGATGACCAACAGCAGCTTCTTGGACGAACGCTGCGCCTTGAGCGCTGCCGCGGCGTGGCGGATCGCCGCGCCCATGCGGGTGGATAGCTGGCCCTGCATGCCAGCCAGGCGGGCCTTGGCGGTGTCGTCGTACGGCTGATTGAAGTCCTTGAAGCGCCAGTAGTTGACATCGTGGCGGCCATCGGAACAGAAACCGTGGATGGCAAACGGGTCGCCCACCTTGGCGATGGCGTCGGCCAGCAGCACGCAGGCCTGGCGCGTCAGGTCGAGCACGGTCTGCTCCTGGCCGGCGACCTTGTCGTTGGTGGACTGGGACAGGTCCAGCAGCACCAGCACCGAGATGTCGCGCACCTTGCGCACGCTGCGCATCATGATGCGCGGATCGGGCTGCTGGCCCATGCGCAGCTCCACCAGCGAGGCCAGCGCGGCATTGAGGTCGATGTCGTCACCGTCCTCCAGCTTGCGCAGGCGCTGCACGCCCTGCGGCTGCATGGCATCGAGCAGGTACTTCATGCGACCAATGAGGCGGCGGTGCTCGGCCACGATGGCGTCCACCACGGCCGGGTCCCCGGCCTTGGGGCGGCGTTCCTGCACCGTGACCCAGGCCGGCCGCTCCAGCTGGATCTGGTGGTCCCATTCGGCGTAGTGCACCGGGTCGATGACCGGCTCGCGACCCTCGGACTCGTTGTACGACACGCCCAGGTCCTCGTAGGGGAAGAGCTCGGTGCCCAGCACCCAGATCTCCTGCGCGTCGTCGCCGGCCGTCTCCACGTCGAGCTCGTTGGCGAACTCCATCAGGTTGACGTACTTGCGCACCTGCTTGACGGACTCGTAGCCGGCCGCCGCGGACTTGCCGAAGTCGAATTCCTCGAAGGCCCAGAAGTAGCGGTTGTCGTCGCGGTAGGCCGCGCTCTGGAGGTCGGTGCGCGGCTGGTAGCCCAGCCCGACCAATTCGCGGAAGCTGTGTGCCAGCGCCACGCCGATTTCCCACGACACGGTGTTGTCGTGCGGGTTCTGCTGCACGCGCTCCTGCGCCTGCGCCCAGAGCGCCCGCCCCTGGACGATCCAGGGGTGTCCGTCGGCGTAGCCCGGATCCAGCAGGGCGCGCGCCAGCCGGCTGAGGAAGTCACCCGCGCTGCGATCCTGCGCCGGCGTGGCGACGTGCAGGCTGGCCCAGAGCTCACGCAGGCCGGGGAATTGCGCGATGGACAAGGCCTCGACGCGCGCATCTTCCAGCAGCGCGATGCAGGCCATCTGCCAGGGGTTGAGCGACTCGGCCGAGATGGGTTCGCGCGTGTAGACCAGGTGCGCGGCCGCGTGCGCCGAGGCGGCCCGGTACAGCTCGCTGGCCGCCACGGTGCCGCGGTCGGTCGCTACGGCGTCGTAGGCGTCGGGCAGGTGGATGAAGTAGTCCTCGACGAAGGGCTTGTAGCCCTCGCGCGACTCGAAGTCGCCGGCGGTGGGACGCATGTAGAAATCGCGCCCCCACAGCGCGCGCAGGTACATGTTGATGCGCCGCTGCACGTCCACGAACAACGTGCCCTTGCGCTCGTTCTGCAGCACGGCCAGCGACTCCTTGGAGTCCAGGCCGAAGTAGCGGATCTGCTCTTCGTAGTTGGTGCGGTGCGCGTGCGCGCCCCAGGTGGCCCAGCGCCGCAGACCGCCCAGCGTGAGCTGGCCCAGCAGCACGTCGAGCTTGTCCAGCATGGGACGCACGCCGCGCGGCGCCTGCGCCAGCAGGGTGTTGAGGAATTGCAGGAACTGCTGGAACAGCGCCGCGTCGCCCAGGCGGCGCGCGGCCGTCGGTGCGGTGGACAGCACCAGCTCGATCACCGTGCCCGAGGTCTTGGACGCCAGCATGAGCGCGGTGGTCGCGAGGTCACCGACCACGTCCTCGCCCACTTCCTTGGCCACCAGCGGCGCGGCCTCGATCCACGCCTGCACCAGGCCGGCACCGCGGCCCAGGCCCTTGAGCGCCACGGCACCCTTGGCGTAGTTGTCCAGCCCCCGCGCCGAGAACACCTTGGCCGCATCCGGCCAGGCGTGCAGCATCAGCGCGCGGGTTTCAGGCTCCAGCTCCTGGAGCCACTCGGTGTTCTCGTCCAGATGGATGGACATGGCGTGTGCCCTTGCCGGCCCGTGTGGAGGAATGCGCCAGCGCGCGTCAGAAGAAGGTCGCCACGGCGGCGTCCAGCGCGTCGCGCATGTCCGGGTCGTCCGTGATCGGCCGCACCAGCGCCACACGGCAGGCCGCCTGGGCCGCCACGCCCTGGGCGATCAGGCTGCCGGCGTAGATCAGCATGCGGGTCGAGATGCCCTCGTCCAAGCCGTGGCCCTTCAGGTTGCGCGCACGCTCGGCAATTGACACCAGCTTGCCGGCCACCTCGGCGCTGACGCCGGTCTCGTGCGCCACGATCTCGGTCTCGACGGCGTGCTCGGGGTAGTTGAAGTCCAGGCCACCGAAACGCTGCTTGGTGGACTGCTTCAGGTCCTTCATCAGGCTCTGGTAGCCCGGGTTGTAGGAGATGACGATCTGGAAGTCCGGGTGCGCCTTGATCAGCTCGCCCTTCTTCTCCAGTGGCAGCACGCGGCGGTTGTCGGTCAGCGGGTGGATCACGACCGTGGTGTCCTGGCGTGCTTCCACCACTTCGTCGAGGTAGCAGATGGCGCCATGGCGCGCCGCCACGGCCAGCGGGCCATCCTGCCAGCGCGTGCCCTGGGCATCGAGCAGGAAGCGGCCCACCAGGTCGGAGGCCGTCATGTCCTCGTTGCAGGCCACGGTGATCAGCGGCTTCTGCAGCTTCCAGGCCATGTACTCGACGAAGCGCGTCTTGCCGCAGCCGGTCGGGCCCTTGAGCATCATGGGCATGCGGACCGAATAGGCCGCCTCGAACAGGCTGACCTCGTCCGCCACGGGACGGTAATAGGGTTCCTGGGCGACGCGGTAGGCGTCCATGGGATGGCTCATGTTCGTCTCCAAAAGGGTCACAGTCTGAAGCGGCCGGCGGCGGCCAGCCGCTTGAGACTGTCCACGCCAGCCCGGTCGGGCCGGCGTGAATCACCGGGGCGGGGTCCAGGCCCCGGCGTGATCATCAGACGGTCTTGCCGCGGTAGATCACCATGGAAGCGCCCTGCGACTGGTTGAAGTTGTCGTAGCCGACCAGGCGCACGTGGTTGTCCGGGTTGGCCTTGTGGCAAGCCTCGGCCTCACCCAGGATCTTGTCGATGTCGGTCTCGCCGAACATCGGCAGCTTCCACATGTACCAGTAGGAGTCCATCAGGTACTGGGGCTCGGTGTGCTCGATGGCCGGGTTCCAGCCCTTGCCCACGATGAAGGCGACCTGCTTGCGGATTTCGTCCTTGCTCATCGCGGGCAGGTAGGAGAAGGTCTCGAACTTGCGGCTGGCCGGATCAGACAGGCGGGAGTGATAGTCTTGCATTTCAGATTCCTTTCAATTCGTTTTGACTTGCGTGTCTGTCAGATCACTTGTGGGCGACGTCGAGCTTGTCCACGGTGTCGAACTCGAACTTGATCTCTTTCCACGTTTCCATGGCGATCTTCAGTTCGGGCGAATGCTTGGCAGCCTCGGTCAGCACGGCCTTGCCTTCCTTCTCCACGGCCACGCCTTCGTTGCGCGCCTTGACGCAGGCTTCCAGCGCGACGCGGTTGGCCGCGGCACCGGCCGCATTGCCCCAGGGGTGGCCCAGGGTGCCGCCGCCAAACTGCAGCACCGAGTCGTCGCCGAAGATGTTGACCAGCGCGGGCATGTGCCAGACGTGGATACCACCGGAGGCGACGGGCATCACGCCCGGCATGGAACCGAAGTCCTGGTCGAAGAAGATGCCGCGCGAACGGTCTTCCTTGATGAAGCTGTCGCGCATGATGTCGATCCAGCCCAGGGTGGAGGCGCGGTCGCCTTCGAGCTTGCCCACCACGGTGCCGGAGTGCAGGTGGTCGCCGCCGGACAGGCGCAGCACCTTGGTCAGCACGCGGAAGTGGATGCCGTGGTGCGGGTTGCGGTCCAGCACGGCGTGCATGGCGCGGTGGATGTGCAGCAGCATGCCGTTGTCACGGCACCAGTTGGCCAGGCCGGTGTTGGCCGTCAGGCCGCCGGTCAGGTAGTCGTGCATGATGATGGGCGCGCCGATTTCCTTGGCGTACTCGGCCCGCTTGTACATCTCTTCCGGCGTCGGTGCGGTCACGTTCAGGTAGTGGCCCTTGCGCTCGCCGGTCTCGCGCATGGCCTTCTCGGTGGCTTCCTGCACGAAGTCGAAACGCTGCTTCCAGCGCATGAAGGGCTGGCTGTTGACGTTCTCGTCGTCCTTGGTGAAGTCCAGGCCACCACGCAGGCACTCGTACACGGCGCGGCCGTAGTTCTTGCCGGACAGGCCGAGCTTGGGCTTGATGGTGCAGCCCAGCAGCGGACGGCCGTACTTGTTCATCATGTCGCGCTCGACCTGGATGCCGTGGGGCGGGCCACCGCAGGTCTTGACGTAGGCGATCGGAAAGCGCACGTCTTCCAGGCGCAGGGCGCGCAGGGCCTTGAAGCCGAACACATTGCCGACCAGCGAGGTCAGCACGTTGACGACGGAACCCTCTTCGAACAGGTCGATCGGGTAGGCCACGAAGGCGTAGAAGCAGGTGTCGTCACCGGGCACGTCCTCGATGCGATAGGCGCGGCCCTTGTAGTAATCCAGGTCGGTCAGCAGGTCGGTCCAGACGGTGGTCCAGGTGCCGGTGGAGGATTCGGCCGCCACGGCGGCGGCCACTTCCTCGCGGTCCACGCCCGGCTGCGGAGTGATCTTGAACACCGCCAGGATGTCGGTGTCCTTGACGGTGTAATTCGGTTCCCAGTACGTGCTCCGGTATTCCTTCACACCGGCGTTGTAGGTTTTGACTGCCATGGTTGCTCCTAAGGTAAGGGTCTGAAAACGAGGATTCGTCTCCTTGCGCTCAAAACTCGCGCAAGGGCTTTGTCTTGAACCGGACTGAATTCTTAAGTCAACCATTAATTTTGGAAAGTTAATTATTTTTACTGTAATATTTTATTTTTCTAAATGTTAAGCGTCTACTGAAGATGAATCTGCGTCACGCCACCCTGCACCAGCTGCGCATCTTTGCCACCGTCGCCCGACATGGCAGCTTTGCCCGTGCGGCCGAAGCCCTGCATCTGTCGCCGCCCACGCTCTCGCTGCAGGTCAAGCAGTTGTCGGAAACCATCGGCCAGCCCCTGTTCGAACAGCTGGGCAAGAAGATCTACCTGACCGCGGCCGGCCAGACCCTGGCCGACGCCTGCCGTGATATCGAGAACCGGATGGAACGCCTGTCGCAGGATCTGTCAGCGCTGCAGGGGGTGGAGCGCGGCAGCCTGCGCATCGCCATCCTGACCACGGTGAAATACATCATCCCCAAGCTGCTCGGCAGCTTCTGCGCCGCGCATCCAGGCATCGACGCGGCCATGTTCGTGGGCAACCGGGAAAACCTGCTGCAGCGCCTGGCCAGCAACCAGGACGACCTGTACATCATGGGCCAGCCGCCCGAGCAGATGGATGTCGTCTGCGAGCCCTTTGCCGACAACCCGCTGGTGGTGGTGACCTATCCGGACCATCCGCTGGCCGGGCTCACCGGCATCGAGCCGGAACAGCTGGCCAACGAGCCCTTCATCCTGCGCGAACCCGGCTCGGGAACACGGCTGACGGCCGAGAAATTCTTTGCCAGCCACGGCGTGACACTGAAGAACCGGCTGGAGGTCGGCAGCAACGAAGCCATCAAGCAGACCGTGGCCGGCGGGCTCGGACTGGCCGTGCTCTCGGCCACCACGGTGGTGTCCGAGCTGGCGCTCAAGGAGCTGATCCAGCTCGACGTCAAGGGCTTCCCCCTGATCCGCAGCTGGCACGTGGTCTACCCGAGTGGCAAGCAGCTGTCGGCCGCGGCCAGCTCCTTCCGGCACTGGATCTTCGAGCGCCGGCCCCGCATGGTCTGAGAAGACCTGCCCCGCCTCATTTCTCATGGGCGCACAGGCCCCAAGGCCTGGGCCGCTGAAGATTAGTATCAACAAATATAATAAATGTTTGAGATGACATCAGGATTTTCTGATTCACTCCATGCGTAACTACACCCTCAAGCAACTCCAGACCTTTATCGAGGTAGCCCGCGAAAAGTCCGTTTCGCGCGCCGCCGAGCGCCTGTTCGTCACGCAGCCGGCGGTCTCCATGCAGATCCGCCAGCTGGAGGAAGCCTTCGGCCTGGCCCTGATCGAACCGGTGGGCCGCAACATCCAGCTCACGCATGCCGGCCAGGAATTCCTCACCCACGCCATTGCGGCGCTGGGCAAGCTCAAGGATCTCGAAGCCAGCATGGCGGAGTTGGTGGGCGCCAAGAAGGGCCGCATCGAGCTGGGCATCGTCAGCACGGCCAAGTACTTCGTGCCCATGCTGCTGGTGCGCTTCGCCAAGCTCATGCCGGGCATCGAGGTCGCGCTGAACATCGACAACCGCGAGAACATCCTGGGCATGCTCTCGCGCAACGAGCTGGATCTGGTGATCATGGGGCGCGCGCCCGCCAACCTGGACTGCGAAGCCACGCCTTTTGCCGGCAACCCGCTGGGCATCATTGCGCCGCCGGATCATCCGCTGGTGCGCCGCAAGCGCATGGCCTTCGACATGGTGAAGGACTACCCCTTTGTCGTGCGCGAGCAGGGCTCGGGCACGCGCGCAGCGATGGAGCGCCTGTTCCAGCAGTACGAGATCCCGATCAAGCTGGCCATGGAAATGCCCAGCAACGAGACCATCAAGCAAGCCGTCATGGCCGGCATGGGCCTGGCCTTCCTGTCGCTGCGCACGGTGCGCCACGAACTGGCCGCTGGCCACATCGCCTTGCTCGACATCAGCGGCATGCCCATCGTGGGCAAGTGGTACGTCACCCATCTGAGCCAGAAGAAGCTCTCGCCCGCGGCGCAGGCTTTCAAGAAGTTCCTGATCGAGCAGGCGGAGCCGCTGATCGACTCCTGGGCCTGAGAATTTGTGAATAAATCTACTGCGCGACCCGATCGCGGCGTTGGGCGGTGCTCACCATCCTCACGTACAGGAAGTACGTTCCGGTGGCTGCGCTCCGTCCGCCTTGCGCTCGGGCCGCTCGCTACGATTTCTTCACACGTTCTGCGGCGACGGTCGGGCGTCAGGCCGCTTCCTGCAGGCGCTGTGGCTCGCGCAGGTGGTAGATGCGGCCGTGCTTGTCCAGCGGCTCCAGCACCTCTTCACGGACCAGCCGGCTGACTTCCCGGCTCACCGTCTCGAGCTTGAGATCCAGCATGGCGCCCATGTCGTCGCGCGCAAACAGCGTGACGGTGCGGCCGTCAGCCGGATGCCGCATCTTGAGGATGAAGTTGGAGACGCGCTGGCGCGCGGTGCCGAAGTTCAGGTCCGCCAGCCAGTCATCGGCATCCTTGAGCGCCTGCTGCCACTTCTGCATCAGGCGCATGTGCAGGCGCGGGCTGCTCGCCCCCAGGGTATGGATCACCTCCAGCGGAATGCGGCACACCGCGATCTCCGTCAGCGCCACCGCGTCGCAGTCATAGTACCCCGAACCCAGCGCCTCCAGGCCGGCCACGTCGCCCGGGCGCAGCACGCGCACGATGCGCTGGCGCCCGTCGGCCGTCACGCGCACCAGCTTGATCATGCCGCGGCGCAGGGTGAAGATGCCCTTGGCCCGTGTGCCGCTGTCGTAGAGCACGCCGCCCTGCGCAAACTCGAGGTCATCGATCGGCGCGTGGATCATGCCGAAGTCCTGCTCGTTCAGGTCGGCGAACAGCACCATGTCGCGGATGCCGCAGTTGCGGCAATCCGAGGTGCCGCGCCAGGCGGATTCGGTCTTGATCGGAATCATGGCTGCCTCAATGGCGATGGATCCAAGGGTTTACCAATACCCCCTAGTGTATAACCGTTCCTGATAACCCCGACCCATGCTTGGCCACACACCAGGGCGGGCCGCGGTTTTGGCACCATCCTTCCGATCATGTGTGAACTGCTCGCCATCTCCTGCCGGCAACCTGCGCGCCTGAGCCTGTCGCTCGCGGCATTGGCGGCGCGCAGCACGCCCGGCCACAGCGCCCGCGATGGCTGGGGCGTGGCCTATTTCCAGGGCAACGAGGTCCTGGCCTACCGCGACGCCGCGCCCGCCGCCGACAGCCCGCTGGTGCGCCAGCTGGCCGAGGAAGGGCCGCCGACCACGCTGGCGCTCTCGCACATCCGCCACGCCACGCGCGGCGCCCGCAGCCTGGCCAACACCCAGCCCTTTGTGCGCGAGTTGCACGGACGCAGCCATGTCTTCGCCCACAACGGCGACCTGCCCGGCCTGCCCCCGGCGACCTCTCCCGCGTCGACGCTGTTTCGGCCGCAGGGCGACACCGATTCCGAGTCCGCGTTCTGCGCGCTCCTCACGCAGCTGGAGCCGCTGTGGCGACACGGCGCGCCCTCGTTGCAGGAGCGGCTTGAGGTGGTGCACGCCTTCGCTGCCATGCTGCGCCCGCTCGGTCCGGCCAATTTCCTCTACACCGACGGCGAACTCCTGTTCGCGCACGGCCACCGGCGCCTGCAGGCAGACGGCCGCCTGGCGCCGCCGGGCCTGCACTGGCTGCAACGCCGCTGCGCACCGGAGAACGAGGCACTGCATGCCAGCGGCTTGCGTGTGGGCGGCGGCTACCAGCAGGTGGTCTTGCTGGCCAGCGTGCCGCTGAGCGATGAAACCTGGCAGCCGCTGGCCGAGGGTGAAGTGCTCGCCGTCGCCGGCGGCGAGGTACTAGCCCGGCGCGGGCCCTGAGGGCAAGCCCGATGGCGTTGGCGCCGCCAGACGCTAAGATGATTGGCATGAATCCGCAACGCCGAAACTTCGTCGCCGGCGCCACGCTGCTGGGTAGCGGCCTGGCCCTGGGGCCTGCCGGGCAGGCGCTGGCACAGGCCGCCGCCGGCGCGCCCACACCCGCCGCCATGGAAGCCAAGGCCCCGCCCATGCCGGCGCTGGGCAGCCACATCACCCTGCCCGAGGTAGCGCTGCTCGGCGGCGGCAGCTTCCGCCCCGCCCAGGCCGAGGGCAAGGTGCTGGTGATCTACTGGTGGGCCAGCGACTGCCCCTTCTGCGCGCTGCAAAGCCCCGAGATCCACAAGCTCTGGCTGAGTGAGCGCGCCAAGGGCGCCGGCGGCCTGCAGCTGCTCACCCTCTCCATCGACCGCAAGCGCGAGGATGCGCTGGCCTACCTGAAGAAGAAGGGCTACACCTTCCCGGCCGGTTTCGTCACGCCCGACATCCAGCGCGTGCTGCCCAAACCCAAGGGCCTGCCCATCACGATGGTGCGCGGGCGCGACGGCAAGCTGCTGCAGGGCGAGCGCGGGCAGATGTTCGCGGAAGACGTGGAGCTGCTGGCCCGCTGGGCCAGCTGAAAGGGCGGCATGGCAGCCACTCTGGACGGCAGGCTGGTCGTCGCCATCTCCTCGCGGGCCCTGTTTGACTTCGAGGAGGAGAACAAGGTCTTCGAACACGGCCACGGCCCGCACAAGGACCGTGCCTACATGAAGCTGCAGCTGGACAAGCTCGACAAGCCGGCCAAGCCGGGTGTGGCCTTCTCCATGGTGAAGAAGCTGCTGGCCTTCAACGACACGCAGGCGCAGCGCGTGGAGGTGGTCATCCTCTCGCGCAATGACCCGGTCTCGGGCATGCGGGTGTTCCGCTCGGCGCAGCACTACGGCCTGCCGATCGAGCGCGGCGCCTTCACGCGCGGCCAGTCGCCCTGGCGCTACCTCAAGCCGCTGAATGCCAACCTCTTCCTCTCGGCCAACCCCGACGATGTGCGCGCCGCGCTCAGTCAGGGCTTTCCGGCCGCCACCGTGGCCACCCACGCCGCGCTGGCGCAGGACAACCACCCGCACGAAGTGCGCATCGCCTTCGACGGCGATGCCGTGCTGTTCTCGGATGAAGCCGAGCGCGTCTTTCAGGCCGAGGGCCTGAATGCCTTCCAGCAGCATGAGCGCGCGAAGGCGAACCAGCCACTGTCCGCCGGGCCCTTCAAGCCGCTGCTGGCGGCGCTGCATCGCCTGCAGCAGGAAGGCACGCCCAGCATGCACATCCGCACGGCCCTGGTGACGGCACGCAGCGCGCCGGCCCATGAACGCGCCATCCGCACGCTGATGGAATGGAACGTGGAAGTGGATGAGGCCATGTTCCTCGGCGGCCTGCCCAAGGGTGAATTCCTGCGCGAGTTCGAGCCCGATTTCTTCTTCGACGACCAGACCGGCCACATCGAATCCGCCGCGCGGCACGTGCCCGCCGGGCATGTGGCCAGTGGCGTCGCCAACCCCTGAGGACTCGTGCATCAATCTGCTGCGCAACCCGATGGCGGCGTTGGGCGATGCGCACCTTCCTCACCTACGGCGAATACGTCGCGGTGGCCGTGCTCCGTCCGCCTGGCCCTCGGGTCGCCCGCGACGATTGCTGGACAAGTTCTGTGTCACTCGGCTGACTCCTCGGGCCAGCCACATTTGAGCGAGCACTTCTCATGACCCTGCTCCACAAAGCCAAGCTGTTCAAGACCTTCCTGGTCCGTGCCTGGGCCCTGTCCCTGCCCTACTTCAAGTCCGAGGAGAAATGGCGCGCCCGCGCCCTGCTGGCCGCCATCGTTGCGCTGAACCTCGGCTTTGTCTACACGCTGGTGCTGTTCAACGAGTGGAACCGCTACTTCTACGACGCGCTGCAGGACAAGAACTATCCGGTGTTCCTGGAACAGCTGCTGCGCTACACGGTGCTGGCCTTCATCTACGTGGCGATTGCAGTCTACAAGTTCTATCTCACGCAGCAGCTCGAGATGCGCTGGCGCGCCTGGATGACACGCCACTACCTCAGGCGCTGGCTGGGCCACCAGGTCTATTACCACCTGGAGCTCACGCGCTACGCCAAGCTGGGTCCGGACCAGTCGCCGGACAACCCGGACCAGCGCATGCAGGAGGACCTGAACCTCTTCACCTCGCGCACGGTGGGCCTGAGCATGGAGCTGCTCAACGCGCTTGTCACCTTCGTCAGCTTCGTAGGCATCCTCTGGACGCTCAGCGGTGTCTTCAGCTTCAACTGGGGCGGACATGAGTTCGACATCCCCGGCTTCATGCTCTGGGTGGCCGTGCTCTACTGCGGTGTGGGTACCGTGCTCACCCACTACGTCGGCCGCCGGCTGATTCCACTGAACTATGAGCAGCAGCGCCGCGAGGCCGACTTCCGCCACCACCTGGTGCGCGTGCGCGAGTACAGCGAAGCCATCGCCCTGGACCGCGGCGAGGCGGTGGAGAACCAGCAGCTCAACCTGCGCTTCGACCACGTGCTGCGCAACTACCTGCAGCTCATCGACGCCAAGAAGCGTCTCACCATGTTCACCTCCACCTTCTACCAGGCCTCGGCGGTGTTCCCCTTCCTGGTGGCCGCGCCGCGCTTCTTCAGCGGCGCCATCCAGCTGGGCGAGCTGATGCAGATCTCCTCCGCCTTCAACCGCGTGCAGGACTCGCTCTCCTGGTTCATCGACAACTACGACAACCTGGCCGAATGGCGCGCCACCACCGACCGCCTGACGCATTTTGAGAGCGCCATCCAGCATGCCAGCCGCGCCGCACCGCTGAAGCACGAATCTGCCAATGGCGGCGGCCTGCAGGCCAGCAAGCTGACGCTGGATCTGCCCACCGGAGGGCGCCTGCTGCACCAGGCCGAGCTGCAGGTGCAGCCCGGCGACAGCATCCTGCTGGGTGGCCCCTCGGGCAGCGGCAAGTCCACCCTGTTCCGCGCCCTGGCCGGCATCTGGCCGCTGGCCTCAGGGCGGGTTGCGCTGCCGGCGTCGAGCATGTTCATCCCGCAGCATCCCTACTTTCCCAATGCCAGCCTGCGCGATGCCCTGGCCTACCCCGAGCCGGCCGCCCGCTACGACGACGCGACGCTGCAGCAGGCGCTGCGTGATGCATTGCTGCCGCAGCTGGTCGGCGAGCTTGATGTGGTGGACGCCTGGGGCCAGAAGCTCTCGGGCGGCGAGCTGCAGCGCCTCGCGCTGGCCCGCGTGTTCCTGAAGAAGCCGGCCTGGGTGTTTGCCGACGAAGCCACCAGCGCGCTGGACGAAGAGGCCGAGCAGACGCTCTACCGCCGCCTGATGGAGCTGGTGAAGTCCGGCGATGGCGCTATTGTTTCAATAGCGCACCGGCAAACTGTTGCCACGTTTCACACGCAGCGCTGGACGCTGGAGAAGCACAGCGACGAGACCGTGGCACGCTTCGAACTGAAGCAGGCGAATTAGAGAGCCCCCAAAGGCTTCGCTCCCTTTGTTCGCGATGCCACCCCCCCAAAGGGGCAACGGCAGTGGCCCGGCAAAGCCGGCTCCACGGCGCTCCGCCGTCTGTTCTTGCCGAAAGCTGTGGCCTCAACCCGGCCTGGGGGTCTTGTAGCGCTCCCAGCCGCGCGCGCGCAACTCGCAGGCCGGGCACTGCCCGCAGCCATAACCCCAGGCCTGCCGGTGCTCACGGTCACCGAGATAACAGGTATGGGTGTGCTCCACGATCAGGTCCACCAGCGCCGGGCCGCCCAATGACTCGGCCAGGCTCCAGGTCTCGGCCTTGTCCAGCCACATCAGCGGCGTCTCGATCAGGAAGCGCTTGTCCATGCCCAGCGACAGCGCCAGCTGCATGGCCTTCATGGTGTCGTCGCGGCAATCGGGGTAGCCGGAGTAATCGGTCTCGCACACGCCGGTCACGATGACCTGCAGGTCGCGCCGGTAGGCCACGGCCGCGGCGAGCGTCATGAAGAGCAGGTTGCGCCCTGGCACGAAGGTGTTGGGCAGGCCGCTCTCTTCCATCTTGAACGCCATGTCGCGCGTGAGCGAGGTCTCGCTCACGTGGCCCAGCACGGCCAGGTCCAGCACATGGTCCTGACCGAGCCGGGGCGCCCATTGCGGAAACTGCTGCCGGATCTCGGCCAGCACACGCAGACGCGCTTCCAGTTCCACATGGTGGCGCTGGCGGTAGTCGAAGGCGATGGTTTCGACGCGCTCGTAGGACTTGAGGGCGTGGGCCAGGCAGGTGGTGGAATCCTGCCCGCCGGAGAACAGGACGAGGGCGGTCTTGTGGTGCATGGCCCGATGTTAATGCGTGCCCCGGCGGGCACCACCGGGCCGCGAGCCGGCGCGGGCCTTACTCGGCCTTCTCGGGTTTCTTGATCTTCGTCGGCGAATAGGTGAGCACTTCCTTGGCGATCACGCCCGGTGTCGCCAGCGGATCGGCCTGCCGGCTGGCGGCCTGGGCCTGCGCCTGAACCTGCTGGTTGGCGGCCGGATTCTGCGCCGGGTTGTTCTGCAGCCAGATCTCCACCACGCGGGCGCTGGCGCTCCAGACGTTGTGGATGTGGTCCAGCAGCATCTTGGACAGCGGCTCCTTGGGCGGCGCCTCCTGCGGCTTGCTCACCTCTTCCTTGCGCTGCGTCCAGCCCTTGGTGGAATTGTCCGCCTGGCTGCCGCCTTGCAGCGGGTCCGCCTTGGCCGCCTCATGGGCCCGCGCCTGCACGGCCGGGTTGATGTCGTTCAC
>JAJZUZ010000001.1 GCA_021845965.1 Pseudomonadota bacterium
CAACAGGGCGTCCCCGGCCCCCTGGCCGAACTGCTCGCCGAGGCCGATCTGGTGCCGCCGCGTGAGGTGCCGCCCGATGTCGCCACCATGCACTCGCAGCTCCAGCTGCAGGACCTGGTCAGTGGCCAGCAGCGTCGCCTGACCCTGTGTTACCCGGCCGATGCCGATGCGGCCCGGGGCCTCATTTCCGTGCTGTCGCCGGCGGGCACCAGCCTGCTGGGCCTGCCGGTAGGCGCCGAGGCCCACTGGCAGACGCCGGACGGGCGGCAGCACGCCGTGCGCCTGCTGGAGATCCTGTTCCAGCCGGAAGCCAGCGGCCACTACACCCTGTAGCCACGGCAGGCCCGGGGGGAGGGTGAGACAATCCGGCCATGGATACCCTGACCCTCACCCGTCCCGACGACTGGCACCTGCACGTGCGCGACGGCGCCCCGCTGTCCACCGTGGTGCCGCACACGGCGCGCCAGTTCGGCCGCGCCATCATCATGCCCAACCTCAAGCCGCCGGTGACGACGGCGACCGAGGCGGCGCACTACCGGGCGCGCATCCGCGCCGCCGTGCCCGAAGGTGTACCCTTCGAGCCGCTGATGACGCTGTACCTGACGGACAACCTGCCGCCGGAGGAGATCGAGCGTGCCAAGGCGGTGGGCGTGGTGGCCTGCAAGCTCTACCCGGCGGGCGCCACCACCAACAGCGATGCCGGCGTGACCGACATCCGCAAGACCTACAAGACGCTGGAGGCCATGCAGCGCGAAGGTGTGCTGCTGCTGGTGCACGGCGAGGTGACCTCGCCCGAGATCGACATCTTCGACCGCGAGGCCGTGTTCATCGAGAAGCAGCTCAAGCCGCTGCGCCGCGACTTTCCCGAGCTCAAGATCGTGTTCGAGCACATCACGACGAAGGAAGCCGCGCAGTACGTGCTGGAGAGCGACCCGTACACCGCTGCCACCATCACTGCGCACCACCTGCTGTACAACCGCAACGCCATCTTCACCGGCGGCATCCGCCCGCACTACTACTGCCTGCCCGTGCTGAAACGCGAAGTGCACCGCCAGGCGCTGGTGGCGGCGGCGACCAGCGGCAACCCCAAGTTTTTCCTCGGCACCGACAGCGCACCCCACCCGGCGCACCTGAAGGAGCATGCCGTGGGCTGCGCCGGCTGCTATACGGCCCATGCCGCCATCGAGATGTATGCCGAGGCCTTTGACGCCGCCGGCGCGCTGGACAAGCTGGAGGGTTTTGCCAGTTTCTTCGGCGCCGACTTCTACGGCCTGCCGCGCAACCAGGGCACCATCACGCTCAAGCGCGAGCGCTGGACACCGCCCGAGAGTTTCGCGTTCGGTGAGGCCGAGCTCAAGCCGCTGCGTGCGGGCGAGGCGCTGCCATGGAGAATGGTGTGAGTGCGCGCGAGGGTGGTCGGCCGGAGGCGCACATCGCGCTGCTGATCGACGCCGACAACTCCCCGGCCGGCAAGATCGGGCTCATTCTGTCGGAGCTTTCCACCTTTGGCGTCACCAATGTGCGGCGCGCCTACGGAAACTGGAAGAAGGCCGAGCTGAAGGGGTGGGAGGAGAAGCTGCACGAGCATGCCATCCGCCCGATGCAGCAGTTTGACTACTCCAAGGGCAAGAACGCCAGCGATATGGCGATGGTCATCGACGCACTGGAACTGCTGTACACGGACCGGCCCGATGCCTTCGGCATCGTGTCGTCAGACGCTGATTTCACGCCGCTCGTCATGCATCTGCGTGCCAAAGGAGCGGCCGTCTATGGCTTTGGGGCACAGAAGACGCCCGAGCCTTTTGTCAATGCCTGCTCCCGCTTCCTCTACCTGGAGAAGCTGGGAGCCGAGGAAGCCGCCGAAGCCGGCGAATCTGTCCAGGCGGCCCCCTTGCGAGTGCCGACGGCCCAGTTGAAGCAGGACACCAGGCTCGTGACCCTGCTGCGCAATGCGGTGCAGGCGGCTGCTGACGAGAATGGCTGGGCGCGTGTCGGGGCGGTCGGTCAGCAGATCGGAAACCAGGCGTCATTCGATGCCCGTAACTACGGCTACGCGACCTTGACCAAGCTGCTTGCCGCGACCCAGCTGTTCGAAATGGCGAATGAGGGGACGTCGCAAGTCGCGGTACGCGACAAGCGCCAGGCCAAGTCGGCGCGCACGGGATGACGGACGCCATCTCGGGCGTCGACTGGTCGGTTCCCTGGCTCGCGCCCTACCGTGCCATTGGTGCGCCGCTGGCGCAGCAGGTCAACGCCGGTAGCAGTTCGTGCGACGCACTCAACCAGGTGGCTGCGCCCGTGCATTTTGTGGCGCAGGCCGAGCTGCCGGCCGGCATGGCCTACGAGCAGTTTGTTTTCGACACGGCACAGGTCCCGACGCGTGAGGGCCTGCATGATTTCTTCAACGGCCTGGTCTGGCTGCACTTTCCGCATACCAAGCGCCGGCTGAACCAGCTGCAGGCGGCGCAGATCGCGCTCGACGGCGTTCAGCCGGTGCGCGGCCCGGTGCGTGATGCCATCACGGTCTTCGATGAAAATGCCGCCCTGCTGCAGGCGCCGGACGTCTTGTGGGACGCACTCTGTGCGCGTCAATGGCAACGCCTGTTCATCGGGCTGCGTCCCCTGTGGGCGCAGGCGCGCCTGATCCTGTTCGGCCACGCCCTGCTGGAAAAACTGGTGCAGCCGCGCAAGGCCATCACGGCCCATGTGCTGCGCGTGCCGCAGGATGTCGCGCCGGCGGCGCTGGATGCCTGGCTGGCGCAGGCCTTGTCCGCCGAGCGGCTCGCCGCCAAGCCTTTCGTGCCACTGCCGGTGCTGGGTGTGCCCGGTTGGTGGGCACCCAACGAGGTGCCGTCCTATTACGATGACGCCCAGGTGTTTCGCCCGCCGCGTGCCGCGACAGCGGGTTAGGCGCAAATCGCCACAGGCACGTGGGAAATTGCGGGCACACGCTTGAATTGCCGGGTTTCGCCCTTACCATTCGCGCCATCGGCTCGCTGTGATCGGGCTGTTGTCGAAGGAAAACATGAAACGCATCATCCTGTTCGTATTGACCAACCTGGCGGTTGTCGTGGTGCTGGGCATCGTGGCCAGCCTGCTGGGCGTCAATCGCTACCTGACGGCCAACGGCCTGAATCTCGGCGCACTGCTGGGTTTTGCGCTGGTGATGGGCTTTGGCGGTGCCATCATCTCGCTGCTGATCAGCAAGCCCGTGGCCAAGTGGAGTGCCGGCGTGCAGGTCATCGAGCAGCCGCAGACGCCGGACGAGGCCTGGATCGTCAACACCGTGCGCAAGTTCGCCGACCAGGCGGGCATCGGCATGCCCGAGGTGGGCATCTTCGAGGGGGATCCCAACGCTTTCGCCACCGGCGCTTTCAAGAACTCGGCCCTGGTGGCGGTCTCCACCGGTCTGCTGCGGAACATGACGCGCGAGGAGGTCGAGGCCGTCATCGGCCACGAGGTGGCGCACATCGCCAACGGCGACATGGTCACCATGACGCTGATCCAGGGCGTGATGAACACTTTTGTCGTGTTCCTGAGCCGCGTGATCGGCTACGCCGTCGACAGCTTCCTGCGCAAGGGCGACGACCGCGACAGCGGCCCGGGCATCGGCTACTTCGTGACCACCATCGTGCTCGACATCGTGCTCGGCTTCCTGGCGGCGATCATCGTGGCCTGGTTCTCGCGCCAGCGCGAATTCCGTGCCGACGCTGGCTCGGCCCAGCTCATGGGCCGGCGCCAGCCCATGATCAACGCCCTGGCCCGCCTGGGCGGCCTGCATACGGCCGAACTGCCCAAGAGCATGGCCGCCATGGGTATCGCCGGCGGCATCGGCGCCTTGTTCTCGACCCACCCGCCGATCGAGGAGCGCATCGCCGCCCTGCAGAACATGCAAGGCTGAGCCCTCATCGCCTGTGACAGCGGCCGGATCGGAAGATCCGGCCGTTTGTTTTTGCGCCGGACCGTTTCCCCTGTGAGAAATTTGCACGGACGGGGCCTTCTTGTTGGGTGGATTTCCTTGCATGCGTCTCCGGCATTGAACACAATGAATGCCGACCGGGCGGAGTCGACCCGGGGGAGGCTGACTTGCAGGACTGGGATTCCGGTATCGATGCACCGCGTGCTGCCAGCTCGCCCATCCCGCTGCCGATAGGCGCGCGCCCCTTGTCGTCGGCCGGTTTTCTCTGGCGACTGGGGCTCGGCCTGCTTGCGGTCAACCTGCTCGTCGTCGGTCTCGTCGCATGGGCCCTGTTGCAGAGCCGCGAACAGTACGAGGAAGCCGCCACCACCCAGCTCGCCAACCTGGCCCTGCTGCTCGACCACGATATCGCAGCCGACATCGGTTCGATCGACCGGACGCTGCAACTGGGCTCGCAGTTCGTCGCCCGCCAGCTCGCCAGCGGCCGCATCGATACCCCCGCACTCAATGCTTTTTTCGAGCGGCAGCTGTTCCAGCTGGAGGTGCTCAATGGCCTGCGCTATGCGAACCGCGCGGGTGAGTTCACTCATGGCACCGGGATCCGGCCTACTACCCGGGCCTCCATCGCCGAGCGCGATTGCTTTGCCCGCCTGCGTGCCGATCCCGGGCAGGGCCTGGTGATCAGCTGGCCTGCGGCCAGCAGGCCTCACGGTGAGTGGGGTCTGTCCCTGGCGCGTGCGGTGCGTCTGCCGGACGGGCGGTTCGCGGGCGCCATCGTTGCCTCGCTGCCGCTGGACTATGTGCGACAGACGTTCGCCGGCCTGGCGCTGGGCCGCTCGGGCTCGGTCAGGCTGTACGGCCAGGACCTGCGGCTGATCGTGCGCCATCCGCCTGGCGATGGCGCTGCCCCGGCGGACGTCGATGGCGCCGCCGACGCCCTGCGTACAAGGATTGCCGGCCAGCCCATCGAGGGCAGCTACCGCGCCCGCTCGGCACAGGACGGCCTGACGCGCCGCTTCGCCTATCGGCGCCTGGGCGATTTGCCGCTCTATGTGGAGGTGGGGCTGGCGAGCGAGGACTACCTCGACGCCTGGCGGCGCGATGCCGCCAAGGCCGCCAGTCTGGCGGGTGTCATCGCGCTGCTGTCGCTGGGGCTGGCCTGGTTGGTCTACCGGGGCTGGAAGCGGCAGGCGCAGGCCATGAGCGCGCTGGCGCATGCCTACCGGACCCTGGACGCGGAGAAGCAGTTGAACCAGACCATGGTCCGCTCCTCGCCGGTGGCCATCTACACACGCGACCGGCGCGGCATCGTCACCGCCTGGAACCCGGCGGCGGAACGGCTGTTTGGCTGGAGCGCCGCCCAGATCGTGGGCAAGCCCCTGCTGTCGGTGCCGCCCGGTCAGGAGCATGAGTCCGAGGAGTTGCGCGACCGCGTGCTCAAGGGGGAAAGCATTGTCGATCTCGAGGTGCGACGCCAGAAGAAGGACGGGACCCTGTTCGATCTGCGCACCACCCTGGCGCCCTTGCGCGATGCCGATGGTGCCATCCATGGCTATCTGGCCATCGACACCGACATCACCGAGCGCAAGGCCGCGGAGAAACGCATCGAGTTCCTGGCCTACCGCGACGTGCTGACCGGCCTGCCCAACCGCATGCTGTTGCAGGACCGCTTCGAACAGGCCAAGGGCCACGCCGACCGCTCCCATACCCGCATGGCGCTGCTGTTCCTCGACCTGGACAACTTCAAGACCATCAACGATTCCCTGGGGCATGCGGTGGGCGACGCCCTGCTGAAGGAGATTGCCACGCGCCTGGGCGAGTGCGTGCGCGAGACCGACACCATCAGCCGCCAGGGGGGGGACGAGTTCCTCATCATCCTGCCGGATTTGCGCGGCACCGAGGTGATCACACCGGTGCTGATCAAGATCCGCGAGAAGCTGCAGCTGCCCATCCACCACGAAGGGCATGAACTCAGCACGGCGGCCTCCATCGGCGTGGCGTTGTACCCGGACGACGGGCGCGACTTCGACACATTGCTCAAGAAGGCTGACACCGCGATGTACCGGGCCAAGGAGGCCGGACGCAACCAGTACCGCTTCTTCGACGAGCAGATGAATCGGGAGGCGGTGGAGCACCTGCGCACCAAGAGCGGCCTGCGGCGCGCCCTGGCGCGCGACGAGTTCGAACTGCATTACCAGCCGCAGTTCGAACTGGCCACGGGGCGCGTGGTCGGCGCCGAGGCGCTGCTGCGCTGGCGCGACCCGGAGCGTGGCCTGGTCGGGCCGGACCACTTCATTCCGGTGGCCGAAGAGACCGGGTTGATCGTGGCCATCGGCGAGTGGGTGATGCTGGAGGCCTGCCGCCAGGCGGCCGCCTGGCGACAGGCGGGCCTGCCGCCGCTGGGCGTGGCCGTCAATCTGTCGGCCGTGCAATTCCGCCGCGGGGACGTCGAGCAGGCCGTGGTGCGGGCGCTGCAGACCACCGGCTTCGAGGCTCAGAATCTCGAACTCGAACTGACGGAGTCGATCCTGATTCGCGACACTTCGCTGGCCAGTGTGCGCCGGCTCAAGCAACTGGGCGTGAGGCTGGCGGTGGATGATTTCGGTACCGGCTATTCCAGCCTGTCCTATCTGAAACGCTTCGACATCGACAAGCTCAAGATCGACAAGAGCTTCATCCACGACCTGGCCCGCGACCCGGACGACGCGGCCATCGTGCGCGCCATCATCCAGATGGCGACCAGCCTGAACCTACGCATACTCGCCGAGGGGGTGGAGGACGCCGCCACGCTGGCGCAGCTGGGCCAGTTTGGTTGCGACGAGGCGCAGGGTTACTTTTTTGCCCGTCCCATGCCGGCGGCGGAATTCGCCACCTTCGTGCGCAAGCGCCTAAACTTGCCATCGCAGTCAGGAAAGTGAGGTTGCCATGAAACGCTTTGTCTCTACCGCCGCGGCGCTGGCCGTTGTTGTGGTCAGTCCCGCAGTCGCGGCCCAGACGTGTGAGGAGGCCTGGGCGGCCTACAACGTCTTCAAGCAGCGCAACGTGATGGAGCCCTCGCAGTATCCGCTGACCGAGTACGGTGCGCGGGTGCGCGCGGCCTGCGGCGCCGATGCGCTGCCGGTGCCCCCGGGGACGGACACGCCGCCGCTGCCCATCATCCGCAAGCCGCACAAGCCGCTGCCGCCGCCCCCGCCGTACAAGCCCAAGAACTGAGCCGCGGCCGGTTTCGGTGCCCTCAGCAGAAGATCAGCGCCAGCCAGGCCGGCTCGTCGATCAGGTTGAGCAGTACATAGGCTCCGACGCGGTAGAGCCAGAAGGTCAGCTGGTCCTGCAGGGTCCAGCGCAGCGAGGGCAGGTCCACGCCGGCGCTCATGCAAGCATGTCCCGGGCCACCGCCTCGGCCACCTTGATGCCGTCCACGCCGGCGGACAGAATGCCACCGGCATAACCCGCGCCCTCGCCGGCCGGGTAGAGACCGCGCACATTCAGGCTCTGGAGATCGTCCCCGCGCGGAATGCGCAGCGGCGAGGAGGTTCGTGTCTCGACGCCGGTCAGCACGGCGTCACGCATGTCAAAGCCCTTGATCTTGCGCCCGAAGGCCGGCAGCGCCTCGCGCATGGCCTCGATGGCGTAGGCGGGCAGGGCTTCATCCAGGCCGCCCAGTTTCACGCCAGGTTTGTAGGAAGGCAGCACGCTGCCGAACTGGCTGGAGGGCTTGCCCTCGATGAAGTCACCCACCAGCTGGCCCGGCGCCTCATAGGTACCACCGCCGAGGGTGTAAGCCCGGGCCTCCAAGCGGCGCTGCAGCACGATACCGGCCAGCGGGTGGTGTTGCGGCGGGTGGCGTTGCACCATCGCCGCGGCCTGGGAGGCATACCGCGTGCCATCGGTGTCGCCAAAGGCGGCGACCCAGTCGGCCATATCATCGCGACCGTTCGGAAAGTCGGCCGGATCGATGCCGACCACGATACCGGCATTCGCGTTGCGCTCATTGCGCGAATACTGGCTCATGCCATTGGTCACCACACGCCCGGGCTCCGAGGTGGCGGCCACCACCGTGCCACCGGGGCACATGCAGAAGCTGTAGACGGCGCGGCCATTCTTGGCGTGGTGCACCAGCTTGTAGTCGGCCGCGCCCAGCAGGGGGTGGCCGGCGTGCTGGCCCCAGCGCGCGCGGTCGATCACGCCCTGCGGGTGCTCGATGCGAAAGCCCACCGAGAAGGGCTTGGCCTCCATGGCCACGCCACGGTCCCACAGCATGGCGAAGGTGTCGCGCGAGCTGTGGCCCAGCGCCATGACGACATGGCGTGCCGGCAGTTCGTAGCTCTGGCCGGTGGTCTGGTCCATGACCTGCAGGCCGCGCAAGAGCTTGCCGTGCGGGGTCTCGTCCAGCAGCACGTCGGTGACGCGCTGCTCGAAACGGATCTCACCGCCCAGCGCAATGATCTGTTCGCGGATGCCCTCCACCACCTTGACCAGCTTGAAGGTGCCGATGTGCGGATGCGCCTCGACCAGGATCTCCTCCGGTGCGCCGGCCCGGACGAATTCGTCCATGACCTTGCGGCCCAGGTGGCGCGGATCCTTGATCTGGCTGTAGAGCTTGCCGTCGGAAAAGGTGCCGGCGCCGCCTTCACCGAACTGCACGTTCGATTCCGGCTGCAGCACTTTCTTGCGCCACAGGCCCCAGGTGTCCTTGGTGCGCTGGCGTACGGTGCGGCCCCGCTCCAGCACGATGGGCCGGAAGCCCATCTGCGCCAGCAGCAGGGCGGCGAAGATGCCGCAGGGGCCAAAGCCCACCACCACCGGCCGTTCCTGCAGGCCGGCTGGTGCCTGCGCCACCGGGTGGTAGTCCAGGTCCGGGCTGGGCATGATGTGCGGATGGCCGGCGTGCTGCAGCAGCAGGCGCGCCTCCAGCGCGGCATCGTGCAGCGTCAGGTCAACGATGTAGACCGCCTGCAGCTCCTTCTTGCGTGCATCGAAGCTGCGTTTGTAGACGCGCAGTTCGGCAATCTCGGTCTCCTGGATGTGCAGGGCCGTTGCCGCGAGGCGGCGCAGGGCGGCCAGGGGGTGCGGCGCGGGCACGCGGTCGGCATCGGTCTCGGCCGGGGCGTCGGCCGCGCGCCGCTCGGGCAGGGGCAGGTCTGCCAGCGGCAGCTTGAGTTCGGTCAGTCGGATCATGGCTTGTGTTGATCAAGCAAGGAGCCGACATGATACCGGTCAGGTCGGCAGGAAGCCTTCCACCGACAGGTAGCGCTCACCGGTGTCGTAGTTGAAGCCCAGCACCGTGGCGCCGGCCGGCAGTTCGGGCAGCTTCTGCGCGATGGCTGCCAGTGTGGCACCGGAGGAAATGCCCACCAGCATGCCCTCTTCCCGGGCGCAGCGGCGACCCATCTCGCGCGCGGCCTCGGCGTCGACGGTGATGACGCCATCGAGCAGCGTGGTGTCCAGGTTCTTGGGGATGAAGCCGGCGCCGATGCCCTGGATGGGGTGGGGCGCGGGCGCGCCGCCGGAGATGACGGGCGAGGCCACCGGCTCGACGGCGTACACCTTGAGCCGGGGCCACTTGGCCTTCAGCACCTGGGCGCAACCGGTCAGGTGACCACCCGTGCCCACGCCGGTGATCAGTGCGTCCAGGCCTTCGGGAAAGTCCTGGATGATTTCCTGCGCCGTGGTGCGCGCGTGCACGGCCACATTGGCCGGGTTCTCGAACTGCTGCGGCATCCAGGCGCCCGGCGTGGAGGCGACCAGTTCCTCGGCGCGGGCGATGGCGCCCTTCATGCCCTTTTCGCGCGGCGTGAGGTCGAAGCTGGCGCCATAGGCCAGCATGAGGCGGCGCCGCTCAATCGACATGCTGTCGGGCATGACCAGGATCATCTTGTAGCCCTTGACGGCGGCCACCATGGCCAGTCCGACGCCGGTGTTGCCGGAGGTCGGCTCGATGATGGTGCCGCCGGGCTTCAACTGGCCGCTCTTCTCGGCCTCCTCGATCATGGCCAGCGCGATGCGGTCCTTGATGGAGCCGCCCGGGTTGCCGCGCTCGGACTTGATCCACACCTGGTGGCCGCTGCCGAACAGGCGGTTGATGCGTACGTGCGGTGTGTTGCCGATAGTCTGCAGGATGTTGACGGCTTTCATCTGGGCTCCTTCGTTCGGATGGTTCGATGCAGGAATTGTCGCCGCAGGGGATAATCCATGCCGTGAAGTCAGCCAGACCGCCGCTGGTGCAAGCTGGGAAACCAGGCACTGGAGGAACGTCCGGACTGCACAGGGCAGCGTAGGAGGTAACACCTCTCCACCGTGAGGTGAGGATCAGAGCAACAGAGACGAGTCGGTGCGGGGCAACCCGCATCGGGTGAAACGGGCAATCTCTACGCGCAGCAATACCAAGTAGGCCAGCGTTGATGTGGCTCCGCAGAGCTGGCGGGTAGGTAGCACCGAGCCGGTGGGGCGACCCCCGGCCCAGATTAATGGCGGTCACGCCGCGGGCAACCGCGGTGCACAGAATCCGGCTTATCGGCTGACTTCACACTTCTTTCCATGGCGGCCGCGCGGGCGGCAGCCGTGTCGGCGCCGGCCTCAGTGCTTGGCCGCCAAGGCGGCGGCCAGCGCGAATACCGAGTTCGGCGCGCTGGTCTTCACCGGCTCCGGCTTGCGCGCAGTGAAGATGCCGCGCCGGCCGGCCGGGCGCTCCTCGACCTGCACGCCCTTGGCACGCTGCTCTTCGCACAGCTGCTGCAGCTTGATGGACTGCAGGTGTT
The DNA here is from genome assembly GCA_021845965.1 of Pseudomonadota bacterium. Lineage (GTDB taxonomy): Bacteria > Pseudomonadota > Gammaproteobacteria > Burkholderiales > Burkholderiaceae_C > Hylemonella. The sequence goes on from JAJZUZ010000001.1 coordinate 10,678, forward strand.
CCATCATGCGGCTGCTCAGGCCGGTCCACAGATCACGCGTCATCTGCCAGCCGGCCTCCCCCGCTTCCGAGGCTTCATCCGCGTGCAGCACCTTGGAGCCCTCCACGGCGCTGATGATGTCGGCCACGCTGATGGTGAGCGCGCTGCGTGCCAGGGTGTAGCCACCGCCGGGCCCGCGCGTGCTGTCGACCAGCCCGCTCTGGCGCAGCTTGGCAAACAGCTGCTCCAGGTAGGAGAGCGAAATCTGCAGCCGGCTGCCGATGGCATTCAGGGGTACGGGGCCCGACTGCTCGCGCAGGGCCAGGTCGATCATGGCGGCGACGGCAAAACGGCTCTTGGCACTCAGACGCATGGTGTTCTCCTTCGGGCAGATGGGTGCCGGCGAAGCGGCACAAGTCACAATTTAGGGACTCCCGAGCTTGAAGTAAATTCGAATTTTTGTTGAAATCATTTCGAGAAAATCGCAATTTTGGAGTGGCCATGAACTTCAAGCACCTGCATTACTTCTGGGTCACGGCGCGCTCGGGTGGCATCGTGAAGGCCGGCGAGCAGCTGCACACCTCGCCGCAGACCCTGTCCGGGCAGATCAAGCTGCTGGAGGAGCGGTTGGGGCGCAAGCTGTTTCGCAAGAGCGGCCGCAACCTGGAGCTGACCGAGGATGGCCGCGTGGCGCTGGGTTATGCCGACGAGATCTTCAGCCTGGGGGCCGAGCTTGAGGCGGCGTTGCGCCAGTCGGGCGGCGGCGCGCGGGCGCTGGAGTTTCGCGTCGGCGTGGCCGATTCGGTGGCCAAATCGGTGGCTTACCGGCTGCTGGAGCCGGCGATGGACCTGGAGGTGCCGGTGCGGCTGATCGGCATGGAGGGCAAATTCCCGGAGCTGCTGGCGCAGCTGGCCCTGCAGCGGCTGGACCTGGTGATCGCGGACGAACCGCTGACGCGGCGCATCAGCGTCAAGGCCTTCAACCATGCGCTGGGAGCCTCACCCATGAGCTTCTTCTGCGCGCCCGCCTTGCGGCGCGCACTCAAGGGGGCGTTTCCGCACTGCCTGCACGGCGCGCCGATGCTGATCCAGGGGGCGGCCTCCTCGGTGCGCCAGCAGCTCGAAGGCTGGCTGGCGCGCCAGCAGATCCAGCCGCGCATCGTGGGCGAGTTCGACGATGGTGCGTTGATGATGGCCTTTGGCCGCGAAGGGCGGGGCGTGTTCATGTCGCCCAGCGTGCTGGAGGATGAGACCGTGGCGCAGTACGGGGTGCAGGTGCTGGGCCGCAGCGAGGAGCTGGTGGAGGAGTTCTACGCCGTCTCGGTGGAGCGCCGCATCACGCATCCGGCGGTGGCGGCCATCACCCAGGCGGCACGCGACCGCCTGTTCCACGCCTGAGCGCTCACGACGCGCAGGTGCCGCCCGCCTTCAACAATTCGGCCCGCTCGGGTGTGGCCGGGTGGGTACTGAGCCAGTCCGGCAACCCGCGCCTGCGCCCGGGTTCCCGGCTGTCTCGGGGCTGTCGCGACAGGGCCAGCAGCAGCTCGCCCATGGGGGCGGTGGGCTGTTGGGCGCGTGCCATCAGGGCCAGCGCAAAGCAGTCCGACTCGCTCTCGTGCTGGCGGCGGTAGGCCAGGCCGGTCAGCAGGGTGCTGGTCATGGACACGAGGTTCGACACATCGCCCAGCGCCAGGCCCAGGCCGACATTGAGCACACCCTGCTCCACCACCAGGCGCGTGCCGTGGCGGTGCTCGACATGCCCGATCTCATGGGCCAGTACGCCCAGCAGGGCCGCGTCGCCGAGCTGGTGGCGTGCTGCGGCTTCCACCAGTTCATCCGTCATCACCACGGTGCCGCCCGGCAGGGCAAAGGCGTTCGGGCCGAGGCCGCGGCGGAACTGCAGCTCGTAACGCGGGGCATAGGCCGGGTAGCGCTTGAGCGGGGTCAGGCCCGCCAGCAGGGTGTTGAACTGGGCCCGCAGCTCGGTCTGGCGCTCCGGTGGCAGCCGCGTGGGCTGGAGCCAGCGCGCGTCGACCTGGGCCAGCGCCTGCTGGCTGAGGTTGAGCTCCCACGCCAGCGGCACCTGGCGCGTGAGTTGCGCTGCGGCCCAGGGCGTGCCGTAGCGGTAGAACCCGGCCAGTGCCAGGGTGGCGATAGCCAGCGCGCCCAGCAGCGCGGGCCAGCGCGTCTGCATGCGCTGCGCCAGCGTGGGGCGCGCGCCCGCGGCGGCCAGCGCCGCTTGCCAGGCCTGCGCCTGGGCGATCTCCACGCTGCCGTGGTCGCGCAAGGCCACGGTGATGCGTTCGGGCACGTGGCCTGCGCTCCACTGCGGCGGCCACTCCACCTCGTCATGCTCAAAGCGCCGCGAGGCGGCATGCGCCAGATCCAGCACATGCAGGCGCAGCGCCGGGCCCTTGCGGCCGGGTTCGAGCGCGATCAGCACGTCGCGCGCGCGGCTGCTGCGGCCGTTGAACCAGCGCGCGCGGATCAGCTCTGCCTCGGCCATGCGGACTAGCCTACGATGTCCAGCCCGGCCATGTCGGCCAGGGCATCGCCCAGCGCGTGTTGCTGCCGCACCATCTGGCCCACCAGCTGGTCCAGGCCGCCCTTGACGTGCAGGGTCACTGAGTCGACCTTCATGTGGTACTCGTTCACCCGTGCAAAGGGGCGGTACAGGCCCAGCGTGAGCACGGTGAAGAGCAGGTTCTTGAGCCGTCGCCGCACGTAGGCCCAGGGCCGCAGCTCGCATTTGAAGCGCGCGACCTGGCTCAGTCCCACATTGCTCCAGATCAGCCGGAACATGCGCGCTTCCCGGTAGGCGCGTGCCGGCGCCGAGGCGATGACCAGCCCGGCGATGAAGGCCAGCACACCGACAAAGACCGCCAGCACGAACACCATGCCGGTCCGCGGCAGATGCCCAAAGGTCAGGCCGGCCGCCAGCCCCAGGCCCACCGCCAGCAGTGCGACCAGGGCCGCGCCGGCGATGAATACGCCGATGGTAGCCAGCCAGATGCGCACGAAGTCGCCGTAGACCGGTTTCCAGCGGCCCCGTTGGCCGCCCAGACTGCTGCGCAGCACCAGCAGGCTCTTGTAGTTGTATTCGATGCGGATGACGCACAGCACGCTGAGCACGACCCCCAGAACGATCAGGCAGCCCGTGGCGGCGTTGAGCCGCGCCAGGCCGGGGAAGGGCGGGGCGCTGCGCGGTGCGCGCGCGGGCGGCGCCACCGGCAGCTCCGGCGCCAGCGCGTCCAGGCCGTAGGTGATGCCGATCCAGAGGCCCGCCATCGCGAACAGCGGCCAGCTCGCGAGGTAGACGTCCTTCCAGCTCGCGGCAAAGCGCAATTGCAGGCCGCGCCAGCGCGTGCTGGCCAGGCGAAAGCGCATGGCGCTGCCCCAGATGTAGGGAGCGAGCAGGGCGGCGGCCAGGATGAAGAGCGAGACCGCGGTGTCCTGCCCCGTCTCGGAGGCGATCTTGAAGGCGATGTAGAGCAGCACGAAGATGACAAAGCCCAGCACCATCTTGCGCAGCGGCGCGGCAAATTCCAGCGGACTGCCGGCGATCACGGTGTGGTCGTAGAAATAGCGCGCCGTGCGCTGGCGTGCCCAGGGCGTGTACAGGCCCAGGGTCAGCAGGGACAGCAGCACATTGACGATCCAGACCCGGAAGTACTCACTGCCGCGCCCGGAAAACTTCAGGCGATAGGCGTCGATGCCGTGGCGGCTGTTATTGCTGACCATCCACCCTCCCTGGTGAAACCTGTGTGCGGGCCAGTGTATCAGCGCGTTTCCTGCAGTCGCTCCACGTGCGCCAGCAGGGAGCGCCGGGCCATGGGCCACAGCTGCGCCGGCACGTCGTCATAGGCCAGGGGCAGCCAGTCGTCCAGCGTGCCCCCGGGCAGCGCCTGCATGGCACGGCGGATCTTGTCCTCGCGCTGCAGGCGGTGCGCCTTGAGCCGGGCGATGGCGGGCCGTGCCTGCGGCAGCACGTGGCCGTGGGCGGGCAGGATGTATTCGAGCTGCAGCCGCGCGCAGGCGGCGTCCAGCGCGTCCAGTGCGTCGAGGTAGTGCGTCATATTGCCGTCGGGCGGGTTGATGACGGTGGTGCTGCCGTTGAGGATGTGGTCACCCGAGAACAGCAGCCCGTCGCCGCGCTGGCCGGGCAAAAGCAGGCACAGGTGGTTGGCCGCGTGCCCCGGGGTATGCAGGACATGCAGGGCATGGCGCAGGCCGCCGTCGGGTGCGTGCAGGGCCAGCACCTCGCCGTCGTCCAGCACGCGGTCGGGCGCGAAGTGGCTGTCGGCGCGTGCGGTCGGCGCGGAGGGCCGGCCCAGCACCGGTGGCGCCACGCGCCGGCCGCGCTCGCTGCACAGGCGCTGCAGGGGACGGGCTGCCGGCGCGTGGTCGGCATGTGAGTGCGTGCAGACGATGAGGCGGATGTCACCGCCGCAGGCCTGCCACAGGCGTTCGACATGGGGCGGCTCGTCCGGGCCGGGGTCGATGACGATCCAGCCGGTGGCGGCCTCGCCGACCAGGTAGCTGTTGGTGCCGGGGCCGGTCATGACGCCAGGGTTGGGGGCCGTCAGGCGCTGCAGGTGCGGCAGCAGGGCCACTGCCCGCTCGTGCTGCCACGGGGGGGTCGCGTGCAGGCCGACATGGGGTTCTTGCGTACTGGACATGGCGGGGTTTGCTCTTACCATGCCACGATACCAAAACCCTGAGGAGACGCACGATGAACAGAAAGAAATTCCTGCCGCTGTTGCTGGCGCTGATGTGCCTGGCGGGTCTCGCGCCCGCTGCGCAGGCCCAGGAGTGGCCGGGCAAGCAACCCATCAAGCTGGTGGCCGTATTTCCGCCGGGCGGTTCGGTGGACCAGGTGGCGCGCCTGCTGGCGCCGCATCTGCAGCAGGAGCTGGGGCAGAACGTCATTGTCGAGAACAAGGGTGGCGCCTCCGGTTCCATCGGAGCGGCCCAGGTGGCCGCCGCCGCGCCGGACGGCTACACCTTTGCCGTGGTGTTCGATACCCATGGTGTGAATCCGAGCCTGATTCCGAATCTGCCTTTCGACTCGCGCAAGGACCTGACGACCGTCGTCGTCGTCGGCACTTCGCCCATGGTGCTGGCCACCCATGCCGGTTCCGAGTTCAAGACCTTTGCCGACGTCCTGGCCGCCGGCAAGACGGCCAAGGGGGCGAGCTACGGCTCCATCGGCTCGGGCAGCCTGGGCCACCTCGCCATGGCCCTGCTGGGCAAGAACAACGGCATGAACTTCGTGCATGTGCCCTACAAGGGCGGCGGCCCGCTGATGAACGACGCCGTCGCGGGCCACGTGCCGCTGGCCATCGGCTCGGTTTTCGTCGTCAAGCCGCACATCGACAGCAAGCGCCTGCGGCCGCTGGCGGTGACCAGCAGCAAGCGCGCGCGCGAACTGCCGGACGTGCCCACGATTGCCGAGAGCGGTTTTGCCGGCTTCGAGGCCCCGGCCTGGTGGGCCGTACTGGCCCCGGCCAAGACACCGGCGCCGATCGTCAAACGCATGAACGAAGCCATCAACAAGGTCATGAAGAACCCTGACGTGGCCAAGCGCCTGGAGACCCAGGGCATTGACGTGCTGGGCGGCACGCCACAGGCCGGCCAGGCCTTCGTCGAGCACCAGATGGACATCTGGGCCAAGGTGGTGAAGGACAACGACATCAAGCCGGACTAGGTTTCCCCCAGGCTGCGCTCCCTTCGTTCGCTCATTGCCGTGGGGGTCTTAGCCCCCCCAGGGGCAACGCCAGCGGCCCGGCGAAGCCGGTTCCGCGGCGTTCCCCCGGGGGCTCCGGCGATGCCGCAACTTATTCTTCTGGTGTGATCTGCAGCGCCACGAGGAAGCGCGCCACCATGTTGTAGGTGGCGATGGCGCTGGTCAGCTCCACGATGCCGGTCGCGTCGAAGTGCCGGCGCAGGGCGTCAAAGACCTCGTCGGCCACCTTCACGTCCAGTGTCATCTGCGCCGCATAGCGGATGACCAGGCGTTCCACCTCGTCCAGCGCCGGGTCGGCCGGCAGGCCGCGCGGATCGGCCTGGACGAAGGCGTTGAGCGCGTCGAGCTGGGCCTGCGTGCCGCCGGCCGCCAGGAAGTCGGGCGCGTGGTGGTGGTACTCGTACCGGGCGCCGGTGAGCAGTGCCACGGTGCAGATGCCGAGTTCGCGCAGCTTGCGGCTGGTTGGCAGCTCGGTACGTACGGCGCGCAGGTAGGTGTTCCAGCCGCGCGCCAGCGGCTCGCTCCACAGCAGCGCCTTGTCCAAATTGATCAGGGCGCCGCCGCGGCGGGCCTTGATGGCCTCCACCAGTTCGGTCGGTTGGGCTTTGCGTTCGGGCGTCCAGTCGGGCAGTCGCATCGTTGTTTTCTCGTCGGTGGCAGAAACAGGTCCCAAGGATAGCCGGTGAATCGGCGGATAATTTGGCGCCATGCGTATCCGCTTTACCAAGATGCAGGGCGCGGGCAACGACTTTGTGGTGCTCGACGAGACCCGGGGCCGTCTGGGCTTGAGCACGGCCCAGTACCGCTGGCTGGCCGACCGGCACTTCGGCGTGGGGGCCGACCAGATCCTCACCGTGCGGCCGGCGCCGTCGGCGGGCCTGGATTTCGAATACGTGATCCACAACGCCGACGGCGCCGAGGTGGAGCAGTGCGGCAACGGCGCACGCTGCTTTGCGCGCTACGTGCGCGACCAGGGCCTGACCACCAAGGACACCCTGCGCGTACAGACGCTGGGCGGGGTCATCGAGCCGCACCTGACGCCCGACGGTCGCGTGACCGTGGACATGGGCGCGCCCATCTTCGAGCCCGAGCGTATTCCGTTTGACGCGGCCGGCCTCGCGCCGGTGCCCAGTGGCGCCTGGCAGACCTGGCCGCTGCAACTGGCAGACAGCACGGTCCAGGTGGCCGTCGTGTCCATGGGCAATCCCCATGCCGTGCAACTGGTGGCCGACGTGAAGACGGCGCCGGTGCAGGCCCAGGGACCGCTGATCGAGAATCACAAGCGCTTCCCGCGCCGTGTGAACGCCGGTTTTCTGCAGGTGCTGGATCGCCGCCACGTGAAGTTGCGGGTGTGGGAGCGCGGCGCCGGCGAAACGCTGGCCTGCGGCACCGGCGCCTGCGCGGCCGTGGTGGCCGGCATCCGCCTGGGGCTGCTCGATGCGCGCGTGGATGTGGAGACACACGGCGGCGTGCTGACCATCGAGTGGGCCGGTGGCACCACCCCGGTCCGGATGACCGGCCCGGCCACGACTGTCTTCCAGGGCGAAGTGGACGTGCCCGAACTGAACTGAATTCCCGCAAATCTCATGAGCACCATCACCGAACAAGACATCGCCCACTACCTGCGCGACAACCCGGAGTTCTTCGAGCGCCAGGCCGATCTGCTGGCCGACGTGCGCCTGATCAGCCCGCACAGCCGGCGCGCCGTCAGCTTGCAGGAGCGCCAGGCCGAAATGCTGCGCGAGAAGATCCGCATGCTCGAAGGCCGGCTGATCGACATGATCCGCCACGGCAGTGACAACCTGGCCTTGTCCGACCGCATGCTGTGCTGGGCGCGCGACCTGTTTCTCACGCAGCAGCCGGCCGACAGGCCGGCGGCCATTGCCCGTTCCATCCAACTGCAGTTCGCCGTGCCGCAGGCGGCCATCCGCGTCTGGGACGTGGCGCCGGCCTTTGCCGGGGCCGCGTTCGCGCAGGGCGTGAGCGAGGACGCGCGGCTGTTTGCCAGCTCCCTGCAAGAGCCCTTCTGCGGCGTGAATTCCGGCTTCGAAGCCACCAGCTGGCTGGAGCAGCCGGCCCAGGCGGTCTCGCTGGCCCTGCTGCCGCTGCGCGCGCTGGACGCCGGCAACCAGGGGCCGGCCTTCGGCATGGTCGTGCTCGCCTCGCCGGATTCGCAGCGCTACACCAGCACCATGGGGACCGAGTTCCTGGCGCGCATCGCCGAGGTCGCGAGCGCCGCGCTGTCGCCGCTGAGGTAGGCCGTGGAGCCGAGCGCCGTGCCTGCCAGCGCCGATCAAGCCCTGATCGAACGCTACCTGGAGCACGTGCGGGTCGAGAAGCGCCTGGCGCAGCGCACGGTCGAACTGTATGCGCTGGACCTGCGCAAGCTGGGCGAGTTTGCGGCGCAGGCCCGGGTTGCCTTGTGCGAGGTGCACAGCGCCCATGTGCGGCGCTGGATTGCGCAGATGCACGGCGGCGGGCGCAGCGGGCGCGGCATTGCGCTCATCCTGTCGGGCTGGCGCGGTTTCTACACCTGGCTGGGGCGCGAGGGTCTGGTGGCCAGCAACCCGGTGCAGGACGTACGTGCGCCCAAGGTGGCCAAGCCCCTGCCCAAGGCGCTCAGTGTCGACGACGCTGTGCAGCTGGCGGGTTTCCGCGCCGAAGAGGGTGATCCCTGGCTGGAGGCGCGCGACGCGGCCATCGCGGAGCTGCTCTACAGCAGTGGCCTGCGCGTGGGGGAATTGACGGGCCTGGATGTGGCGGCCAGCGGCGCGGCGCGCGGCTGGATCGACCTGCAGGCGGGTGAGGCGCATGTGCTGGGCAAGGGCAGCAAGCGGCGCACGGTGCCCGTCGGGCGCGCGGCCCGCGAGGCGCTGCAGCGCTGGCTGCAGGTGCGTGCCCACGGCGGGGTGGACGCCGGGCAGCCCGCCCTGTTCATCGGCCGCGGCGGCACGCGTCTCACGGCGCAATCGGTCTGGCAGCGCCTCAAGCGCCGCAGCCTGCGGGCCGGACTGGCCACGCCCGTGCACCCGCACATGTTGCGCCACTCTTTTGCCAGCCACGTGTTGCAGTCCAGCAGCGACCTGCGCGCCGTGCAGGAGTTGCTCGGGCACGCCAACATCAGCACCACCCAGGTCTACACACGGCTGGATTTCCAGCATCTGGCGCGCGCCTACGACGCGGCGCATCCGCGGGCGCGCGCCAAGGGCGGCAGCAAATAGCGAGCCGGGGCGGCTTGCCGTCGGGCACCCGTCCTAGAAGGTCTCCCATTCGCCATCGTCCGCCGTAGCCGGCTTGGCCGGCGTCCGGGGGGTGACGGCGGCGACCGGCGTGGCCGGGCGGTGGCCGGCCAGCCGGGCGGTGGCCGGTGGCGCCGGGGGGCGTGCGATCCGCGCCATCGGCGTTTTCGGCGCGGGTGCGCTGGCCGGCCGGGGCGGGGCGGCGGGCGCGGCGCGGGCCAGGCCGGCTCCGGCGTCGCTGCCCAGCTTGAATACCGCGACCGTCTGCACCAGATCCTGGGCCTGTGACTTCAGGCTGCCTGCAGCGGCGGCCATCTGCTCCACCAGCGCGGCATTCTGCTGCGTGGTCTGGTCCATCTGGGTAACGGCTTCACCGACCTGCGCGACACCGGCGCTCTGCTCGGAACTGGCGGCGCTGATCTCGCCCATGATGTCGGTCACGCGGCGGATGCTGGCCACGACTTCGTCCATGGTGTGGCCGGCCTGGTTGACCTGGGCACTGCCTTGCTCGACCCGGCTCACGCTGTCGGTGATGAGCTGCTTGATCTCCTTGGCCGCTTCGGCGCTGCGCTGCGCCAGCGAGCGCACCTCACCCGCCACCACCGCAAAACCGCGGCCCTGCTCACCGGCGCGCGCGGCTTCCACGGCGGCATTGAGGGCCAGGATATTGGTCTGGAAGGCAATGCCGTCGATGACGCTGATGATGTCGTGGATCTTGCGGCTGGCGTCGTTGATGCCTTTCATGGTGTCCACCACCTGGGCCACCACCTCGCCGCCCTTGATGGCAACCGAACTGGCGCTTTGCGCCAGCTGGTTGGCCTGGCGCGCGTTGTCGGCGTTCTGCTTGACGGTGGAGCCGAGCTCTTCCATCGAAGCGGCGGTTTCTTCCAGTGCGCTGGCCTGGCTCTCGGTACGGGCCGAGAGGTCGCTGTTGCCCTGCGCGATCTCGGCGCTGGCGGTCGCCACCCCTTCGCTGCCCTGGCGCACGCGCACCACCAGCTGCGTCAGCGAGGCCTGCATGTCACGCAGGTCGTGCAGCAGCTGGCCGATCTCGTCGCGCGTATTGGGGTTGATGGGCGAGCTCAGATCGCCCTCTGCCACCTTGCGGGTGAGCGCCGCCACATAACTCACGCCGCCGGTGATGGCGCGCGTCAGCGCGCGTGCGATCAGCAGGCCCAGCACGATGGTGACGGCCAGACCGGCGAGGTTGGCGTACGTCACCACGGTTTGCAGCTCGGCGCTGGCGCTGCGCGCCTGCTCCGCGCCGTCGGCGGCCATCTTGGCCATGGCGCGCAGCTCCGCCCCCAGGGTCTGGAAGGTCTGCAACGCGGGGCCCTTGAGGATGTCGAGGGCCTCCTCGTCGCGGCGCTGGCGCGCCAGGTCCACGATTTCGGCTTGCTGGGCCACGTATTTCTTCCACGCGTCCTGCAACTTCGCCAGGTGCGCGCGTTCCGCGTCTTCCAGGGAGAGGGCCGCATAGGCCTGCAAGCTCTGACCGACCTGGTCGCGCAGGCCCTCCATCTGCTTTTCCAGCGCCTTGCGCTCGTCCTCGCCGAAGCTCAACACCTGCTGGAACTGTGCCGCCCGCAGCAGGCTGGACTGTGTGCCTATGGCGCCCGCGTGCGACGTGGCCGGCAGCCAGTGCTCGGCCAGCGCGCGCGAATGGCTGTTGAGGGCAGCGGTGCCGAAGATGGCCACCAGCGCCTGGACGGCGGCCAGGGCCAGCACGAGCAGGAACCCGCCCATCAACTTGCTGCCAATCTTGATGTCCTTCAAACGCATGCCTGACTCCTCGCATATCTGCTCATGTCGGACACTCTAGCGAAATTGGCGCCGATTGGAAGCCCGGAAAAGCCCGACAATCCCGGTATGAAAGTGATACGCATCAAGGACGGCAAGGAGCGCTCGCTGCTGCGCCGCCATCCCTGGATCTTCGAGTCCGCCATCGCCAAGGGAGGCGGCGACGCCGGCGAGACCGTGCGCGTGGAGTCGCACAGCGGCCAGTTCCTGGCCTGGGCGGCCTTCAGCCCGCAGTCCAAGATTCGCGCGCGCGCCTGGAGTTTTGACGAGGCGCAGCGCATCGATGCGGGGTTTTTCCGCAGCCTCGTGGCGGGTGCCATCCGGGCCCGCGCGCGTTTTGACATCCGCAGTGACGGCATGCGCCTGATCCACGGTGAGGCGGATGGCTTGCCGGGACTCATTGTCGACCGCTACGGCGACACCCTGGTGGCACAGTTCCTGAGTGCCGGCGTCGAGCGCTGGAAGGCCGTGCTCACCGATGCGCTGCTGGCCGAGACCGGTTTGAGCAGACTCTACGAGCGCTCGGATGCCAGTGCGCGCGGACTCGAAGGTCTGCCCGAGGCCACCGGCTGGCTGCACGGCGAGGGCCCCACGGCGCTGGTGCTGCGCGAGCACGACTGGCGGCTCGGCCTGGACATTGCCCATGGCCACAAGACCGGCTTCTACCTGGACCAGCGCGACAGTCGCAGGCACTTTGCCGATACCACGCGGCGCCTGCAGTTCCAGCGTGTGCTCAACTGCTACTGCTACACCGGCGGCTTCAGTGTGGCGGCCCTGGCCGGCGGTGCCGCGCATGTGACCTCCATCGATTCGTCCGGCCCGGCCATCGACCAGGCGCGCGCCAACGTGGCGCTCAACGGCTTCGATCTGGCGCGCACCGAGTTCCTCGACGCCGACGTGAACGCCAGCCTGCGCCGCTTCGCGCAGGAGGGGCGTACGTTCGACGCCATCGTGCTCGATCCGCCGAAGTTCGCGCCCACCGCGGCCCACGCCGAGCGCGCCGCGCGCGCCTACAAGGACATCAACCGGCTGGCCTTCAAGATCCTGGAGCCCGGCGGCGTGCTGTTCACCTACTCCTGCTCCGGTGGCATCAGTGCCGATCTGTTCCACAAGATCGTGGCCTCGGCGGGCCTGGACGCCGGCGTGGATGGCTACATCCACGAGCGTCTGGGCGGCGCCCCGGACCACCCCATGACCATCAACTTCCCCGAAGGCGAGTACCTCAAGGGCCTGGTGGTGATGCGCAAGGGCTGACGGCGGAGCGGGTAACCCCAGGCCAGCCGGCCCTTGAGCCAGCCGCTAAACTCCCCATCTATCCCCCCAACCGCTTCGCTGGCCAATTGCATCGTGTGCAAGTTGGCGGCCACTCCCTTCTGAGATTGCATCCATGGCCCTGATCCCCGCCACCATCCTCACCGGCTTCCTAGGTTCCGGCAAGACCACCCTGCTCAAGCGCGTACTGCAGGAAGCGCACGGCCAGAAGATCGCCGTGATCGAGAACGAGTTCGGCGAGGAGAACATCGACAACGACATCCTGGTCTCCGACACCCAGGAGCAGATCATCCAGATGAGCAACGGCTGCATCTGCTGCACCATCCGCGAAGACCTGCGTTCCACGCTGCAGCTGCTGGCGGCCAAGAAGCGCAAGGGCCTGCTGGACTTCGAGCGCGTGGTGATCGAGACCACCGGCCTGGCCGATCCCGGCCCGGTGGCGCAGACTTTCTTCATGGACGACGAGATCGCCGAGAGTTTCCTCCTGGATTCCATCCTGACGCTGGTGGACGCCAAGCACGCGGCCCAGCAGCTCAATGACCGGCAGGAGGCGCGCCGCCAGGTGGGTTTCGCCGACCAGATCTTCATCAGCAAGACCGACCTGGTCGGCGCGGATGAGGTGGACGCCCTGCAGCACCGCCTGAAACACATGAACCCGCGCGCGCCGCAGAAGGCCGTGCACTTCGGCGAGGTGGCGATCAGCGAGGTGTTCGACCTGCGCGGCTTCAATCTGAACGCCAAGCTGGAGATCGACCCGGATTTCCTCAAGGACGAGGACGACCACAGCCATTGCGACCACGAGCATGGGCACTGCGAGCATGTGCACGGACATGGCCACGACCACCATGACCACGCGCCCGGCGAGCAGTGCAGCCACCCCTCGCACCAGCACGGCCTTGGCCACCACCACCATCACGACGATGATGTCAAGAGCTTCGTCTTCCGGTCCGAACGCGCTTTCGATCCGGCCAAGCTGGAGGATTTCCTGGGCGCCATCATCAACATCTACGGCCCGCGCATGCTGCGCTACAAGGGCGTTCTGCACATGAAGGGCACCGACCGCAAGGTCATCTTCCAGGGCGTGCACCAGCTCATGGGCAGCGATCTGGGGCCGCAGTGGGCCGAGGGAGAGCAGCGCCTGAGCAAGATGGTTTTCATCGGCATCGACCTGCCCAAGGACATCCTGCTGCAAGGGCTGGAGCAGAGCCTGGTCTGAGAACGGGTGCATGGATGCGCGGCGCCGCCTGATCGCGGTGTTGGGCGGTGTTGGCCCTCCTCGCCAGGGGGAAGCGCGCTGCGGCGGCCGGGCTGTGTCCGCCTTGCGCCCGGGCCGCTCGCAACGATTGCTGCACAGGTTCCGAGCCCCGCGGCGGGACGGCTCCCAACGATCTGTCTCGGTTTCGCAACCCCGGTGTCAGACCCGTGAAAGGCGGTACACTCGCGCGCCATAAATTTTGGCCGGAACCCGCTGACGGGCCCCCAATGCGGGTATAACAGCAGGCCAGAAGAAACGCGCGCAGGCCCCGCCTGCCAGGAGACAAGAAGTGAAAGCCAAACCAGGAAAGGTGTCCGTGTCTTCCAAAGCCAAAACCGCTGCGGGCAAGGCCCAGCCGACCCCGAAGAAGGCTGCTGCCAAGCCGGCGGCCAAGGCCAAGCCGGCCGTGAAGACTGCCAAACCTGGGGTGGCCAAGAAAGCCGTGGCCAAGACGCCTGCCAAGAAGGCGGCGGTCAAGCCGGTGGCTTCCAAACCCAAGGCGGCCGCCAAGCCGGCGGTGAAGAAGGCGCCGGTCAAGGCCGCGGCCCCCAAGACCAAGGCGGTTGCCAAGCCCTCGGCCAAGGCCCCCGTCAAGGCGCCGGCGCCGGCCGCGGTGGTGGCCAAGCCCGTTGTGAGGCCAGCGCCGAAGGCCGAGCCCGTGAAGCCCGCGGCGCCGGTTGCGGCCCCCGAGGCGCCGGTGCGTACCAGCAAGGCGGCGACCCGCCTTGCCCAGTTGACTGTTCCCTCCATGGCCCAGACGGTGGCTTCCACCGCTGTCAAGGCCAGTTACACCCCCACCATGTCCCAGACCCTGATTGCCCCCCCTCTGCCCTCCGCCGTCAAGAAAGACCCGAAGCTGGCCAACAACTGGAAGACCAAGCCCGGCGAAGCGCTGACCGACGACGAGCTGATGGCCATGCCCGACAGCGAATACATGAACGACAAGCAGCTGGCCGCCTTCCGCATGCGCCTGCAGCAGCTCAAGCAGGACATCCTGAACAATGCCGGCGAGACCACCGAGCATCTGCGCGAAGAGACGGTGATCGTGCCGGATCCGGCCGACCGCGCCACCATCGAGGAAGAGCACGCCCTGGAGCTGCGCACGCGTGACCGCGAGCGCAAGCTGCTCAAGAAGATCGAGCAGTCCATCGCCCGCATCGATGCCGGCGACTACGGCTATTGCGACGAGACCGGCGAGCCCATCGGTGTCGGCCGGCTGCTGGCGCGACCCACGGCCACGCTCTCGCTGGAAGCCCAGCAGCGGCGCGAGCTGAAGCAGAAGATGTTTGGAGACTGAGCCTGCCGCAACGGCTTTCCACCACGGCATCCGACTCATGACCGCAAGACATGGCTGAAGGCGAAACCCGATCGAGCGGCCTGCTGTCCAAGGTAGCCAAGTTCGTACGCAATCCGACCAAGGATTGGTCCGAGCTGGACGATAAGGAGGGCGGACCGGACAGCGGTTACAGCCGCGAAGCGCTCAAGGAGATGATCGAGCGCAAGCGGCAAAACGACTTCGTGCGCAAGCGCGAGTTCGATCACCTGCGCAAGCTGCGCCGCCGCGAGCCGCTCACGGGCGCCGAGCAGGCGGGCCGGCCGTCTTTCTTCCAGAGCAGCATGACGTCCAACCACGACGATCGTGCCGAGACGCTCAAGAAGATCGACGAGATCGAGGCGCAGATGTCGCGCCAGTGGTGGAAGGGCAAGCAAGGCGAGGGCGAAGCCGCCCGCGGCGGTGGCGGCTTCCCGCACTCGGCCGGGCTGCGGCCCGAGGCGGGACCGACCCAGCCGCCCGGTCCCTCGGTCGTGGGCCGCATCGCCGGTGCCTCCCAGCAGGACGAGGACAGCCACTTCGAATCGACCGAGGCGTCCTCGGTCATCCCCAGCGGTCAGTGGACCGATGCGCCGACGGCCTACACGCCCACCCAGATGGCCGAGGCTGCGCCCACGGTGCCGGGCTCGGTGGCGCCTGCCACGTCCGCGCCGGCGGCACCGCGGCCCCTCATGGGACAGTCGCCGGCAATGCCGGGCATGGCCACGGTGGCGCCGCGGGTTCCGATGGGGGCCGGCTTCTCGACCCAGCGCCTGTATGCGGCGGTGCCGGCCGACAGCCTCACCGACCCCGATCTGGAAGAAGCCGCCATCCGTTTTGCCAATGGCGACGATGCTGGTGCCGAGGAAAGCCTGATGGCGGCGCTGCAGGGGGCCCATCTGCGGCCCGATCTGGCCGAGGCCTGGATGTCGGCGCTGTTCGACCTCTACCGCGCCACGGGCCAGCAGGCACGCTTTGACAGCGTGGCCATCGAGTTTGCCAACCGTTTTGGCCGGTCGCCGCCGGCCTGGTTCTCCACCCCCGACCAGCTGGCGCGCATGAGTGCCAGCGCCGCGCCGACACGCCAGACCCGGGCGGCCTCTGCCGGGGGTGAGCCGGATTGGCGCAGCCCGGCCACCTTGTCGGCGGCGGCACTGGAAGAACTGCAGGCCCTGACCCGCGTGCCGGGCCCCTTGCTGCTGGACTGGAGTGCGCTGTCCAACATCGGGCTCGATGCCGTGACGCCGCTGGCGCGTCTGGTGGCCTACTGGGCTGTGACGCCCGCCACGCTGGTCTGCCGCGGCCACGCCGCTCTGGAGCGGGCGCTGCAGGTACTGACGCCCTCGGGCGACCGCACGGTGGATCCGGTGTGCTGGCAGTTGCGCATGGACGCGCTGCGCATCATGCGCCTGCAGGACGCCTTCGAGCTGGTGGCGCTGGACTACTGCGTGACCTTCGAGGTCTCGCCGCCCTCCTGGCAGGACCCGCGCTGTACCTGCGAGCTGCAGGATCTGAGTGATCCCCATGCCCTGGAGGAGGAAGACCTGCGGTCCAACTGGGATCATCCGCACTCCACCTGGGATGATCCGCTGCAGGGCCTGACCGTGCCGGTCGGCCTGGAAGACCAGCCGCCGGCCGTGGTCGAACTCTCGGGCGAAATCCTGGGCGACGCGGGCGATGTGCTGGCGCGCCTGGAAGCCGGCATGGAGGAGTCGCATCGCCTGGTGATCTCCTGCGCACGACTGATCCGTGTGGATTTCACCGCCGCCGGCAGCATCCTGAACTGGGTGGCCGAGCAGCAGGGCAAGGGCTGTCAGGTGCAGTTCCGCGATGTCAACCGCATCGTGGCGGCCTTCTTCAACGTGATCGGCATCACCGAGCACGCACGCGTCGTCCCCCGCGCCGGCTGAGGGGTTGCCCCCTCGACGCCCGTTCACTGCGGGTCGCTCGCACGGCGACGGCGCCCCAGGCTCGCTCTCTTCGGCCTGTCCAAGCCTGCGCCGGCAGGTTGGGAACCGCAGGCCTCGGGCCCCTCAGGCGGACACCCGGTGGCCCGGCCAGGGAAATGGGTGAGCTGACCGGGCCGGCGCTGGCGAATGCCGGACAATATGGCCATGGAACAGTTTCACGGCACCACCATCATCAGCGTGCGGCGCCAGACGCCGGCCGGCCTGCAGGTGGCCATCGGCGGCGATGGCCAGGTCACCTTGGGCAATATCGTCGTCAAGGGCACCGCGCGCAAGGTGCGCAAGCTCTACCACGGCAAGGTGCTGGCCGGCTTTGCCGGCGCCACGGCCGACGCCTTCACGCTCTTCGAGCGCTTCGAGGCCAAGCTGGAAAAACACCAGGGGCACCTGCAACGCGCCGCCATCGAGCTCACGCGTGACTGGCGCACCGACCGCGTGCTGCGCCGGCTGGAGGCCATGCTGGCCGTGGCCGACCGCGAGTGCTCGCTCATCATCAGCGGCAACGGCGACGTGCTGGAGCCGGAGCATGGCATCGTGGCCATCGGCTCGGGCGGTGCCTATGCGCAGTCGGCGGCCATCGCGCTGCTCAAGCACACGCAACTGGACGCGGTGGATATCGTCAAGCAGTCGCTCGAGATCGCCGGCGAGCTCTGCATCTACACCAACCTCAATCACACGATCGAGGTGCTGGAATGAGCAGCATGACCCCGCAGGAGATCGTCTCCGAACTCGACCGCCACATCGTCGGCCAGGCGCAGGCCAAGCGCGCCGTGGCCATCGCGCTGCGCAACCGCTGGCGCCGCCAGCAGGTGGATGCCGCGCTGCGGCCCGAGATCACGCCCAAGAACATCCTGATGATCGGCCCCACCGGCGTCGGCAAGACCGAGATCGCGCGCCGGCTCGCCCGGCTGGCCGATGCGCCGTTCGTGAAGGTGGAAGCCACCAAGTTCACCGAGGTCGGCTATGTGGGCAAGGACGTGGACTCCATCATCCGCGACTTGATGGAAGTGGCCGTCAAGCAGACGCGCGAGGTCGAGATGAAGAAGGTGCGCACGCGCGCCGAAGATGCGGCGGAGGAGCGCATCCTGGACATCCTGATTCCGCCGCCGCGCTCCGACTTTGGGGCGCCGGAGCCGGCCGAGGGCAGCGGCAGCAAGGACAGCACGGCGCGCCAGGTCTTCCGCAAGAAGCTGCGCGAGGGCCAGCTCGACGAGCGCGAGATCGAGCTCGACGTGGCCGAGCCGCGTCCGCAACTGGAGATCATGGGCCCGGCGGGCATGGAGGACATGGCCGAGCAGCTGCGCGGCATGTTCGGCCAGCTGGGGGCCGGCAAACGCAAGCTGCGCAAGCTGAAGATCGCCGAGGCGATGAAAATGCTGGTGGATGAAGAGGCGGCCAAACTGGTCAACGAGGACGAGATCCGCACCCAGGCGCTGCACAACGCCGAGCAGAACGGCATCGTCTTCATCGACGAGATCGACAAGGTCACCTCGCGCAGCGACGGTGGCAATACGGCCGAGGTCTCGCGCCAGGGGGTGCAGCGCGATCTGCTGCCGCTGGTGGAGGGCACGTCGGTCTCCACCAAGTACGGCGTCATCAAGACCGACCACATCCTTTTCATCGCCTCCGGCGCCTTCCACCTGAGCAAGCCCAGCGACCTGATTCCCGAACTGCAGGGGCGCTTCCCGATCCGGGTGGAACTGGCTTCGCTTTCCGTGCAGGACTTCGAGGCCATCCTGACGCAGACCCATGCCTCGCTGGTGAAGCAGTACCAGGCGCTGCTGGCGACGGAAGGCGTGCAACTGGAGTTCACCCCCGAGGGCATCACGCGGCTGGCGCAGATCGCCTTTGACGTCAACGAGCGTACCGAGAACATTGGTGCGCGCCGCCTGGCCACGGTGATGGAGCGCCTGCTGGACGAGGTCAGCTTCAATGCCACGCGCCTGGGCGCCCAGACGGTGCGTATCGATGCTGCCTATGTGGACGCGCGCCTGGCGGACCTCAGCCGCAACGAGGACCTTTCGCGCTACATCCTCTGAGGCTGGCGCGCGGGCGCCGTTGCTGGGCCGGAATGAAGTCCGAGGCACCCTGCGTGGCTTTTTTGCTCGCGCCCCGGCGCCTTGGCGGCGCCTCGCTCTGCTTCATGCATCACATTCATATCGGTTTCTAAGTCCTTCATTTAGAACACTTTTTTCCGCGTCGATCAATGCAAAAGTGCTTCTAAGTCCTTGATTTCATTGAAAAATTTCCCGTGCGCGCCTCTTGTTCTCGGTTGATTTGCTGCTAAAGTGCAAAAAAGTGGAATTAAGTGGTGAAAAGTGCCTTCGCGCTTTTCACCCTCCGGTGCTGGTGTTGAAAAGGGGTTGTGCGCGTGTTTCAAGGGGCTTCGTCGCTGAGTCTGGATGCCAAGGGGCGGCTGTCGGTGCCGACCCGGCATCGTGACGTGCTCAGCGCCACCGCGGCCGGCCAGCTCACCATCACCAAGCACCCGCACGGCTGCCTGATGGTCTTCCCGCGCCCCGAGTGGGAGAAGTTTCGCGAGCGCATCGCGGCGCTGCCGATGGCAGCGCAGTGGTGGAAGCGCATCTTCCTCGGCAATGCCATGGACGTGGAGATGGATGCCACCGGGCGCGTGCTGATCTCGCCCGAGCTGCGCGCCGCCGCCAACATCAGCAAGGACACCATGCTGCTGGGCATGGGCAACCACTTCGAGCTCTGGGACAAGGCCATCTACGACGCGCAGGAGGCGCAGGCCATGCAGGGCGAGATGCCCGACGTCTTCAAGGACTTCTCCTTTTGAAGGAAGACGGTGGAAAACGCCCCATGGACACACACCACCGTCTTGTTGAACGAAGCGATCGAAGCCTTGCTCAACAAGCCGCAGGATCTGCCGGATGTGCCCGATGCGGACCCGGCCGATGGCGCCTATGTGGACGCCACCTTCGGCCGCGGCGGCCATTCGCGCCTGCTGCTCTCCAGGCTGTCGCCGCGCGGGCGGCTCACCGCCTTCGACAAGGATCCGGCGGCGATTGCCGAGGCGAACACCATTACCGATCCGCGCTTTGCCATCCGGCACCAGGGCTTCCGGCACCTGCACGAACTGCCGCCCGCCAGTGCGGCCGGCGTCCTGATGGACCTGGGCGTGAGCTCGCCCCAGATCGACGACCCGACCCGCGGTTTCAGCTTCCGTTTCGACGGCCCGCTGGATATGCGCATGGACACCACGCGGGGCCAGAGCGTGGCGCAATGGCTGGCGACAGCCGAAACCCGAGAGATCGCGGAGGTGATACGTGACTACGGTGAAGAACGGTTTGCTGGCCCGATTGCAAAGGCGATTGTCGCGCGCCGACAGGAACGGGGCCCAGTTTCAACCACCGGCGAACTGGCCCAGCTCGTGGCTGACGCGGTCAAAACCCGCGAGCCGGGCCAGAACCCTGCAACGCGCACATTTCAGGCTCTTCGGATTTTCATCAACGCCGAGCTTGAGGAGCTGCAAGAAGCGCTAGCGGCAAGTCTGGATGTACTTCAACCCGGAGGACGGCTGGTCGTGATCAGTTTCCACTCGCTGGAAGACCGCATCGTCAAGCAGTTCATCGCGCAGCATGCCCGCGAGGTGTACGACCGCCGGGCGCCGTTTGCACCGCCGAAACCCATGAAGCTGCGCGCGCTCGACCGCATCAAGCCCTCCGCGGCCGAGGTGGCGGCCAACCCGCGGGCGCGCAGCGCCATCATGCGCGTGGCCGTGAGGACAGCCGCATGAGCCGCGAAATCTCCAAGCGCTGCATCGCAGGTGGTTTCACCGCCGGGCCGTCCCAAGGTGAAACGCGGCTCCCACGGGGGGCAGGGCGTCACACGCAGTGGGCAACCGTGGGGGCCGCATTCTCATGACGCGGGTCAACCTGGTCCTGCTGCTGGCCGTACTGGCCAGTGCCCTGTACCTCGTCAATGTGCAGTACGAGTCGCGCCGGCTCGTGACCGAACTGGAGCGCACCGCGCTGGAGGCGCGCCGCATCGAAGTCGAGCGCGAACAGCTGGAGCTGGAAAAGCGCGAGCAGGCCACGGTGCAGCGTGTCGAAAAGCTGGCCAAGGACAAGCTGGACATGCGTGTGGCCACGCCCGCGATCACCGACTATGTGAGCTACCAGCCCTACAGCGGCAGTGTGCGGCCCGGCGCGGTCGTGCAGCCGCAGGTATCCGGAGGGCGACTGCAATGAGCAGCCGCAGCATCCAGTACACCTCCAGTCCGCTGCTGGCCAGCCGCACGCCGGTATGGCGCAGCAAATTCGTGGTGGCCATGCTGGCGCTGAGCTTTGTGGTGCTGGCCGGGCGGGCGGCCTACATCCAGGTCATCTCCAACGACTTCTTCCAGAAGCAGGGCCAGGTGCGCTTTGCCCGTACGCTGGAGATGCCGGCCAACCGCGGCCGCATCCTGGACCGCAACGGCCAGATCCTGGCCACCAGCGTGCTGGCACCCAGCATCTGGGCGATTCCCGAGGACGTGGAGGGCGATCCGAAGCAGTTGCAGCGCCTGGCGCGCCTGCTGGACATGCCGCTGTCCGAACTCAAGCGCAAGCTGGATGACGAGGACAAGACCTTCGTCTGGCTCAAGCGCCAGGTCGACGAGCCGGTGGCCCGGCAGATTGCGGCGTTGAACATCAAGGGCATCTACCAGCGCAAGGAGTACAAGCGCCAGTATCCCGAGGGTGAGGTCGCCGCGCACCTGGTCGGCTTCACCAGCATCGAGGACCACGGCCAGGAGGGTGTGGAGCTGGCCTTCAACCAGACGCTGGCCGGCAAGCCCGGCTCGCGCCGCGTCATCAAGGACCGCCTGGGCAATGTGGTCGAGGTGGTGGGTGAGACCGTGCCGCCGGTGGAGGGGCGCGACGTGCAGCTGTCCATCGACAGCAAGATCCAGTTCTATGCCTACCAGCGCCTCAAGCAGGCGGTGCGCGACAACCAGGCCAAGGCCGGCAGCGTCGTGGTGCTGGACGCCCAGACCGGCGAGCTGCTGGCCCTGGCCAACTACCCCAGCTACGTCCCGGGCAAGCGCCAGAGCTTCAAGGATGCGCCGATGCGCAACCGCGCGCTGACCGATTCCTTCGAGCCGGGCTCCACCGTCAAACCCTTCGTCGCCGCGCTGGCGCTGGAAAAAGGGGTGGCCACGCCGGGCACCACGCTGCAGATCAGCCCCAACGGGCGCTTCAGCCTGGGCGGCGCCACCATCACCGATACGCATACCTACGCCATGTTGACCGTGAGCGAGGTGATCCAGAAGTCCAGCAACATCGGTATTACCAAGCTGGCCATGCAGATGCCGGCCCAGGATCTGTGGGAGATGTACAGCCAGGTGGGCTTCGGCCAGCGGCCGCAACTGCCGTTCCCCGGTGCCGTCAGCGGTCGCCTGCGGCCGTGGAAGACGTGGCGGCCCATCGAGCACGCCACCATGAGCTACGGCTATGGCCTGTCGGCCAGCCTGGTGCAGCTGGCGCATGCCTACACCGTGTTCGCGCACGACGGCGAGCTGCTGCCCATCACACTGGAAAAGGCGCAGGGCCCGGTCACCGGCGTGCGATTGATCCAGGCCAAGAACGCCCGTGCGATCCGTCGCATGTTGCAGATGGCCACCGGTCCCGGCGGCACCGCCCCCAAGGCGCAGACCGTGGGTTATTCGGTGGGCGGCAAGACCGGCACCGCGCGCAAGCAGGAAGGGCGCGGCTACGCCGACAAGAAGTACCGCGGCTTCTTTGTCGGCATGGCGCCCATCGAGCAGCCGCGCGTCATCGTGGCGGTCATGATCGACGAGCCCGATGCCGGCAAGTTCTACGGCGGTGACGTGGCGGCCCCGGTCTTCAGCGAGACCGTGCAGCAGACCTTGCACCTGATGGGCGTGCAGCCGGACATCGAGGTCAAGCCGCAGATCGTGGCCCGTGTCGAAGGACAGGAGGCACCGCTGTGAGCGTGCAGCTGCAGACCCCCGAGCAGGCCGCGCGCTGGCTCAAGGCCAGCGTGCACGGCACGCTGCAGACCGACAGCCGCAAGGTGGGCACGGGCGACGGCTTCATTGCCTGGCCGGGGGCGGCGCGCGATGGCCGCCAGTTCGTCGCCGGTGCCCTGGCCCAGGGCGCCGCGGTCTGCCTGGTCGAGCGCCGCGGAGTCGGGCCCTACGCCTTTGCCGATGAGCGCATCGCGACCTACGAGGGACTGAAGGCCGCCAGCGGACCCATTGCGGCTGCCTACTACGAGCAGCCCTCGCAGCAGCTGGAGGTGCTGGCTGTGACCGGCACCAATGGCAAGACCTCCACGAGCTGGTGGCTGGCACAGGCGCTGTCGGCGCTGCAGCCGCCCGTCCCCTGCGGCCTGATCGGCACGCTGGGCGTGGGCCGCGCGCCTGTGCCCGGCGCGCAGGAAGAAGCCAGCGTGGTGAGCACCGGTCTCACCACCCCCGATCCGGTCCTGCTGCAGCAGACGCTGCGCCGCTTCGTCGATGAGGGGCTGGCCGCCTGTGCCATGGAGGCCTCCTCCATCGGCATCGAGGAACGGCGCCTGGATGGCACGCGCATCCGCACCGCCATCTTCACCAATTTCACCCAGGACCATCTGGACTACCACGGCAGCATGGAGGCGTACTGGCGCGCCAAGGCGGCGCTGTTCGACTGGCCGGGCCTGCGCGCCGCGGTTGTCAACGTGGACGACCCCAAAGGGCATGAACTCGCGGCAACCCTCGCCGGACGCGCGCTGGACCTGTGGACGGTGTCGCTGGGTGCCGACGCGGGCGCGCGCCTGACGGCGCGTGACATCCGCATGGGCGACCATGGCGTGCATTTCGACGTCTGCGAGGGCGCCGAGTGCCTGACCCTTGAAACCCAGACGCTGGGTGACTACAACGTCAGCAATCTGCTGGGTGTGATTGCTGCCTTGCGCACGCTGGGTGTGCCGCTGGAGGCGGCGGTACAAGCCTGCCGCGTCCTGCACCCGGTGCCGGGGCGCATGGAATTCCAGGGCGGCGACGCCCTGCCGCTGGCGGTGGTGGACTATGCGCACACGCCCGACGCGCTGGCGCAGGTGCTGCGTGCACTGCGGCCGCTGGCGGCGCAGCGCGGCGGTCGCCTGTGGTGCGTGTTCAGCTGTGGTGGCGACCGCGACCCCATCAAGCGTCCGCTCATGGGCGCAGCGGCGGCTGCGCATGCGGACCAGATCGTGCTGACCAGCGACAACCCGCGCAGCGAGGACCCGCAGGCCATCGTGGCCCAGATCCGTCCCGGCCTGGCGCAACATGGCGCTGTGCAGGTGGTGCTGGACCGCGCGCAGGCCATCGCGCACGCGCTGGCGCAGGCGCAGGCCGGCGACGTCGTGCTGGTGGCAGGCAAGGGGCACGAGGACTACCAGGAGTCGGCCGGCGTGCGCGTCCCGTTCTCGGACGGCCGCGAAGTGCGGCAGGCTCTGCAGGCCCGCAGCCGGGGATCGGCGGCATGAGCGCATCCATCATGCTCACTCTGCAGCAAGCCCTGCCCTGGCTGGCCGATGCCCGTCTGGTGGGCGACGGCCTGGTGGGGGTGCAGCGCGTGCACAGCGACACGCGCACGCTGCAGCCGGGCGACCTGTTTGTGGCGCTCAGGGGCGAGCGCTTCGACGGCAACAGCTTCCTGCTGCAGGCCAGGGCGGCCGGCGCGGTGGCCGCCCTGTGCAGCGACGAGGCCGCCTTGCGTGCCAGTGGCTTGAGCGGCCTGGTGGTGCCCGACAGCAAGGCGGGCCTGGGCCAGCTGGCCATCGGCTGGCGCGCGCAGTTCAAGGTGCCACTGATCGCCGTTACCGGCAGCAACGGCAAGACCACGGTGACGCAGATGATCGCCGCCATCCTGCGCGCCTGGAAGCCGCAGGCCACGCTGGCCACCGAAGGCAATCTGAACAACGACATCGGCGTCCCGCTCACGATCCTGCGCCTGCGCGCGTCGCACGAGGTGGCGGTGGTGGAGCTCGGCATGAACCACCCGGGGGAGATTGCCGCGCTGGCGACCATTGCGCAGCCGACGGTGGCGCTGGTGAACAATGCGCAGCGCGAGCACCAGGAATTCATGGCCACCATCGAGGCGGTGGCGCGCGAGAACGGCGCCGTGATTGAAGCGCTGGGTGGCAGCGGTACCGCGGTCTACCCGGCGGACGACGCCTACAGCCCGCTGTGGCATGAGCTGGCGGCCAGCCGCGCGCAGCTGACCTTCGCCATCACGGGGCAGCCAGGCGCTGCCGACGTGCAGGGTGAGGTGCCGGCCTGGACGGGCGCGGCCTGGCAGGTGCGCGCGCGGACGCCCGCGGGGGCGTTGAGCTACACCCTGCGCGTGGCGGGCCTGCACAACGTGAAGAACTCGCTGGCCGCTGCGGCCTGTGCCCTGGCGGCCGGCGTGCCGCTGGCGTACATCGCGCAGGGACTGGAGGCCTTCGAGCCCGTGAAAGGGCGTTCGCGCGCACTGGTCCTGCAGCTGGGCGGCCGTGCACTGACGCTGGTGGATGACAGCTACAACGCCAACCCCGACTCTGTGCGTGCCGCCATCGACGTGCTCGCCGGCCTGCCGGGGCCGCGCCTGCTGGTGCTGGGCGACATGGGCGAGGTGGGCAATGAAGGTCCGCGCTTTCATGCCGAGGTCGGTGCCTATGCGCGCGAGCGCGGCATCGAGCATCTGTATGCCCTGGGAGAGCAGAGTGCCGAGGCCGTGCAGAGCTACGGCGCCGGCCGCCATTTCGCCGACATCGACAGCCTGAATGACGCGGCAATGCAGCTGCTGCCGCGGGTCGCCAGCGTGCTGGTCAAGGGCTCGCGCTTCATGCGCATGGAGCGCGTGGTGCAGGCGGTGAGCGCGTACGCCGAACAGAACAAGGACGAACATCATGCTGCCTAGCCTGGCCCAGTGGCTTCAGACCCTCTCACCCGAATTCGGCTTCTTCCGGGTGTTTCAGTACCTGACCTTCCGCGCCGTCATGGCCGCCGTGACCTCCCTGCTGATCGGTCTGGTCGCCGGCCCCTATGTGATCCGTCGTCTGACCGAGCTGAAGATCGGCCAGCCCGTGCGTGGCTACGGCATGCAGACCCACCTGTCCAAGAGCGGGACCCCCACCATGGGCGGCGTGCTCATCCTGCTGGCCATCGGCATCTCGACCCTGCTGTGGTTCGACTGGTCCAACCGCTTCGTGTGGATCGTGCTGCTGGTGACCCTGGGCTTCGGCGCCATCGGCTGGGTCGATGACTGGCGCAAGGTGGTCAACAAGGACCCCGAAGGGATGCGCTCGCGCGAAAAGTATTTGTGGCAGTCGGTGATCGGCCTGATCGCCGCCTTCTATCTCGTCTTCTCGATTTCCGGCAGCAGCAACCAGGGCGTGTGGGAGCTTTTCATGACCTGGGTCCGGTCGGGTTTCTCGGTCGAACTGCCGGCGAAAGCCGGCCTGCTGCTTCCTTTCTTCAAACAGGTCAGCTACCCCCTGGGCGTGATCGGCTTCGTCATACTGACCTACCTGGTCATCGTCGGCGCCAGCAACGCGGTGAACCTGACCGACGGCCTGGACGGCCTGGCCATCATGCCGGTGGTCATGGTGGGCTCGGCGCTGGGCGTGTTCGCCTACGTGACCGGCAGCGCGGTCTATTCCAAATACCTGTTCTTCCCGCACATCCCCGGTTCGGGCGAAGTGCTTATCTTCTGCTCGGCCATGGCCGGCGCCGGGCTCGCCTTCCTGTGGTTCAACACCCATCCGGCCCAGGTCTTCATGGGCGACGTCGGCGCGCTGGCGCTGGGCGCAGCGTTGGGCACGATTGCCGTCATCGTGCGGCAGGAGATCGTGCTGGCCATCATGGGTGGCATCTTTGTGGTCGAGGCTCTGTCGGTGATGCTGCAGGTCTCGTATTTCAAGTACACGAAACGTAAATACGGCGAGGGCCGGCGCATCCTGAAGATGGCGCCGCTGCACCACCACTTCGAGAAGAGTGGCTGGAAGGAGACGCAGGTGGTGGTGCGCTTCTGGATCATCACCATGCTGCTGTGCCTCGTCGGTCTGTCGACCCTGAAATTGCGATGAATGTGAACGAACCTGACGATCCCAGCGACATCCCGACGCAGCCGCCCTACGAGGAGCCGGCGGAGCAGGTGTCGCTGCCGCCGTCCGAGCCCGCGGCGGAAGATGCGCCGCAGTTGCCGGCGCAAGAGCCGGTTCCAGCGTCTGCGCCGCCAGGGGCCACCCCACAGCCCGCGGCGCCCGGCAAGGGCGCTGCCCGTCCCTTGCCCGAGACCTTGACGGCCGCGCGCGATGCCGCCGCCTTTGTCGCGCAGCTCTTTGCCGAGGCCCACGTGCCGGAGCCGACACCCTCCGCCACGGCCGAGCCCGGATCGGCGCCAGTGCAGGAGGCCGATGCGGGCGCCGACGAAGCGACAGAGGCGCAGGAGCCTGGGGCCGAGCCGGTGGTGTCGCCGCTGAAGGACCAGCACGTGCTGGTCCTGGGCCTGGGTGCTTCGGGGCTGGCCATGACGCGCTGGTGCGTGCGCCAGGGCGCGCGGGTGACGGTGGTCGACACGCGCGAGGCGCCGCCGCAGCTGGCGCAGCTGCGGGCCGAGTTGCCGCAGGTGACCTTCCGTGCCGGCGCCTTCGAGCCCGGCCTGATCGAGGGGCAGGACATCCGCGCTGTCTTCAAGAGCCCGGGCCTGTCGCCAGCCGCCGTCGCGCCGCTCTGGCAGGCGGCGCAGGCCATCGGCCTGTGGGTCGGCGGCGAGCTGGACCTGTTCGCGCGTGCGCTGCGCGACCTGCAGACCGAGCGCGGCTACGCGCCCAGGGTGCTTGCGGTCACCGGCACGAACGGCAAGACAACCACCACGGCGCTGACCGGCCAGCTGGTGGCGCAGGCCGGCAAGACGGTGGCGGTGGCGGGCAATATCGGCCCGAATCTGCTGGACGTGCTGACGCAACATCTCGATACCGGCACCCTGCCGGAGGTCTGGGTGCTGGAACTGTCGAGCTTCCAGCTCGAGGGCGCGCAGGGCTTTGAGCCCACCGCGGCCGTGGTGCTGAACGTCACGCAGGATCATCTGGATTGGCACGGCAGCATGGAGGCCTACGCGGCGGCCAAGGCGCGCATCTTCGGCAGCAAAGGGCTGCTGGTGCTCAACCGTGACGACCCGGCGGTGATGGCCATGCTGCCCGAGCCGGTGCGCGTCAAGCTGCAGAAGCCGCAGTGGCGCGACTACGTGAGCTTTGGCGCCGAGATGCCGCAGCGGCCGGGCGACTACGGCATCGAGATCGTCAACGGCATGGCCTGGCTGGTGCGGGCGATGGAAGCCGACGAGACGCAAAAACGCAAGCGCGGTGAAGAGGTGGAACTCTTCATCCAGCGGCTGATGCCGGCTGGTGCCCTGCGCATCCGCGGCCGCCACAATGCCACCAATGCACTCGCCGCCCTGGCACTGGCGCAGGCGGCCGGCTGCACGCTGGCCCCCATGCTCTATGGCCTGCGCGAATACCGCGGCGAGCCGCACCGTGTGGAGCCGGTCGCCATGGTGCGCGAGGTCGAATATTTCGACGACAGCAAGGGCACCAATGTCGGCGCCACGGTGGCGGCGCTGACCGGGCTGGGCGCCGAGCGGCGGGTTGTCGTCATTCTCGGCGGTGACGGCAAGGGGCAGGACTTCGCGCCGCTCTATGGCCCGGTGCAGCGCTATGCGCGCGCCGTCGTGCTGATCGGCCGCGATGGGCCGGCCATCCGGGCCGCCGTACAGGGCACCGGCGTGCCCCTGTTCGACGCGGCCACCTTGCCCGAAGCGGTGGCTATTGCGCAGGCCCAGGCGCAGCCGGGCGATGCCGTACTGCTGTCACCGGCCTGTGCCAGCTTTGACATGTTCGACAACTACGAGCACCGCGCGCGTGTCTTCGTCGCAGCGGTCCAGGCGATCTCCGACGAGGGAGGGCTGGCGTGACGGCCGTCGTGCAACGCATCCGTGGCTGGTTCGGCGGCGCGCCCGCGAGCGATGCCCTGCCGGTGCGCCTGGGGCCGCACGCCCTCGGGCGCAGCGGCAGCCAGCCGGTGCGGCTGTCGGATTTCGATCACGCGCTGATCTGGGTGGTGGTGGCCCTGCTGGCCTGGGGCCTGGTCATGGTGTACTCGGCCTCCATTGCCTTGCCGGACAACCCCAAGTTCGCCCGCTACGCCCACACGCACTTCCTCAGCCGGCACCTGTTCTCGCTGGCGGTGGCCTTTGTGGCGGCGCTCATCGCCTTTCAGCTGCCGATGGCCAAGTGGGAGAAATACGCCCCCTGGCTGCTGGTGGTGGCGCTGCTCTTGCTGGTGGCGGTCTTGATCCCCGGGGTGGGCAAGGGCGTCAATGGCGCACGCCGCTGGATCTTCCTGGGCGTGATGAACTTCCAGCCCTCCGAGCTGGCCAAGCTGGCCGTGCTGCTCTACGCGGCCGACTACATGGTGCGCAAGATGGACGTGAAGGAACATTTCTTCCGTGCCGTCGCGCCCATGGGCGCCGCGGTGGCGGTGATCGGACTGCTGCTGCTGGCCGAACCCGACATGGGCGCTTTCATGGTGATCGCCGTGATCGCCATGGGTATCCTGTTCCTGGGCGGCGTGAACGCGCGCATGTTCTTCCTGATCGCCACCATCCTGCTGGTGGCCTTCGTGCTGATGATCGCCATGAGCGAGTGGCGGCGGGAACGCATCTTTGCCTACCTCAACCCCTGGGACGAGAAGGCCACCCTGGGCAAGGGTTACCAGCTCTCGCACTCGCTCATCGCCATCGGGCGCGGCCAGATTTTTGGCGTCGGGCTGGGGGGCAGCGTGGAGAAGCTGCACTGGCTGCCCGAAGCGCACACCGACTTCCTGCTCGCCGTCATCGGCGAGGAGTTCGGCCTGCTGGGGGTGCTCACCGTCATCGTGCTTTTCCTCTGGCTGACGCGCCGCGTCATGCACATTGGCCGCCAGGCCATTGCGCTGGACCGCGTCTTCGCCGGCCTGGTGGCGCAGGGCGTGGGCGTATGGATGGGTTTCCAGGCCTTCATCAACATGGGCGTGAACCTGGGCGCCCTGCCGACCAAGGGCCTGACCCTGCCTTTCATGAGCTACGGCGGTTCGGCCATCCTGATGAACATGGTGGCGGTGGCCATCGTGCTGCGGATTGATTATGAAAACAGACAGCTCATGCACGGAGGCCGGGCATGAGCTGTCTGTTTCACCAAAACAGGGCACAGCGCGCAGCGCGGCATGACGCGGCACGCGGCGTGGCTCATGCACGGAGGCCGGACATGAGTTGTCTGTTTCAACAGAACCGGCACGGCGCGCAGCGCTGCAGGGTGCGGCACGCGCCATGGCTGATGCATGGGGGGCGCTCATGAGCAAGTGCGCACTCGTGATGGCCGGGGGCACGGGGGGGCACATCTTCCCGGGGCTAGCCGTCGCCGAGGCCTTGCGGGCAAAAGGCTGGCGCGTGCACTGGCTGGGCAACGCCCGGGGCATGGAGGGCAAGCTGGTGCCGCCGCGCGGCTTTGCCTTCGAGAGCATCGAATTCGGTGGTGTGCGCGGCAAGGGGCCGCTCACACTGGCCCTGCTGCCGCTGCGTCTGCTCAAGGCCTTCTGGCAGAGCCTCCGCGTGGTGCGACGGGTGAGGCCGGATGTGGTGATCGGCCTGGGCGGTTACATCACCTTCCCGGGCGGCCTGATGGGCGTGCTGCTGGGCAAGCCGCTGGTGTTGCACGAGCAGAACTCTGTCGCCGGCCTGGCCAACAAGGTACTGGCCGGTGTGGCCGATCGCGTGTTCACGGCCTTCCCCGATGTGTTGAAAAAAGCGCGCTGGGTGGGCAATCCCCTGCGAGCCGCGTTCCTACAGCAGGACGTACCGGCGGCGCGCTTTGCCGGCCGCAGCGGGCCGCTGCGTCTGCTGGTGGTGGGGGGCAGCCTCGGCGCGAAAGCCCTGAACGAGGTCGTGCCGCGCGCCCTGGCTCTGATCCCGGTCGAGCAGCGGCCCCAGGTGCTGCACCAGAGCGGCGCGGCACAGATCGATGCGCTGCGGGCGAACTACCAGGCGGCCGGCGTCGACGCGGAGCTCACGCCTTTCATCGAGGACACCGCCTCCGCCTTTGCCGACGCGGACCTGATCGTCTGCCGCGCCGGTGCCAGCACGGTGACGGAAATTGCCGCCGTGGGCGCCGCGGCCATCTTCGTGCCCTTTCCCGCCGCGGTGGACGACCACCAGACGACCAACGCCCGCTTCCTGGTCGACCGCGGTGCCGGCCTGCTGCTGCCCCAGCAGGACATGACGCCGGAACGGCTGGCGCGCCTGCTGCAGAAGGCCGACCGCAACACGCTGCTGCAGTGGGCCCACCAGGCACGCCAGCTGGCCAGGACGGACGCCACCGATCAGGTGGCTGCCGCATGCGAGGAGCTCGCATCATGAAACACGCCATCAAGCACATTCACTTTGTAGGCCTGGGCGGCGCCGGCATGTCGGGTATCGCCGAAGTGCTGCACAACCTGGGCTACATGATCTCCGGCTCCGACCTGGCCGAGAGCGCCACGCTCAGGCGTCTGGCCTCGCTGGGTATCAAGACCTGCGTCGGCCACGCGGCCGCCCACATCGCCGGTGCCGACGCGGTGGTGACCTCCACCGCCGTGAAGCCGGACAACCCCGAGGTACTGGCTGCGCGGGAGAGGAGGATCCCCATCGTGCCGCGCGCCGTGATGCTGGCTGAGCTGATGCGCCTGAAGCAGGGCATCGCCATTGCCGGCACGCACGGCAAGACCACCACGACTAGCCTGGTGGCCAGTGTGCTGGCCGAGGCCGGTCTGGACCCGACCTTCGTGATCGGCGGACGCCTCAACAGCGCCGGTGCCAACGCGCGGCTGGGCAGCGGCGACTACATCGTGGTCGAGGCCGACGAGAGCGACGCCTCCTTCCTCAATCTGCTGCCGGTGATGGCCATCGTGACCAATATCGATGCCGATCACATGGAGACCTACGGGCATGACTTTGCGCGCCTGAAGCAGGCTTTCGTCGACTTCCTGCATCGCATGCCCTTCTACGGCACGGCCATCCTGTGCACCGACGACGCGGCGGTGTGCGAGATCGTGCCCCAGGTCAACTGCCCCATCACGAGCTACGGCTTCAACGAGGGCGCGCAGGTGCGCGCCGTCAACGTGCGCGCGGTGGATGGCCAGATGCATTTCACGGTGCAGCGGCGCAATGGCGTCGTGCTGCCGGACCTGGACGTGGTACTCAACCTGGCGGGGCGGCACAACGTGCTCAATGCGCTGTCGGCCATTGCGGTGGCGGCCGAGCTGGACATTCCCGACGCGGCGCTGTGCAAGGCCCTGGCCGAATTCAAGGGTGTGGGCCGGCGCTTCCAGCGCTACGGCGACGTCAGCGCGAAGGACGGCGGCACGTTCACCTTGATCGACGACTACGGCCACCACCCGGTGGAGATGGCAGCCACGCTGGCGGCGGCGCGCGGTGCTTTTCCGGGCCGGCGCCTGGTGCTGGCCTTCCAGCCGCACCGCTACACCCGTACGCGCGACTGTTTCGAGGACTTCGTCAAGGTGATCGGCGAGGCCGATGCCGTTCTGCTGGCCGAAGTCTACGCCGCAGGCGAGGCGCCCATCGTGGCAGCCGACGGACGCAGCCTGACCCGCGCGCTGCGTGTGGCGGGCCGGGTGGAGCCGGTGTTCGTGGACGACATCGCGGCCATGCCGCAGGCCATTCTGGACAACGCACGCGGCGGCGACGTCGTCATGTGCATGGGGGCCGGCTCCATCGGGGGTGTGCCGGCCAAGGTGGCGGAGCTGCAGGCGCAGCTCTCGGGCAAGAAGTGAGTGAGGATCAAGTGAATCTCGGAAAAGTTGCCGTGCTGATGGGGGGCTCCTCTGCCGAGCGTGACATCTCCATCATGTCGGGCACGGGCGTGCTCAAGGCGCTGCAGTCGCGCGGCGTGGATGCGCATGCCTTCGACCCGGCGCAGCGCGACCTGGGTGAGCTCAAGCGCGAGGGCTTTGCGCGCTGCTTCATTGCCCTGCATGGGCGTTTCGGCGAGGACGGCACGGTCCAGGGCGCGCTCGAGCTGCTGGGCATTCCCTACACCGGCTCCGGCGTCATGGCCTCGGCCATCGCCATCGACAAGGTCATGACCAAGCGCATCTGGCTGGCCGAGGGTCTGCCCACACCGCAGTGGCGCAAGGTGGCCAGCGCGGCCGCCACGCGCGCCGCCTTCGCCGAGCTGGGGGCGCCCATGATCGTCAAGCCGGCGCGCGAGGGCTCGTCCATCGGCCTGAGCAAGGTCATGTCCCTCGAGGAGTGCGACGCTGCCTATGCGCGCGCCGCCAAGGAGGACGCGCAGGTGCTGTGCGAGCAGTTCGTCAGCGGCGAGGAAGTGACGGTGCCGGTGCTGGGCAGCGGTGCCCAGGCGCGCGCGCTGCCGGTGATCCGCATCGTGGCGCCGGGCGGCAACTACGACTACCAGAACAAGTACTTCACCGACGACACGCAATACCTCGTACCCTGCGGCCTGCCCGCAGGCGAAGAGGAGAAGATCCAGGCGCTGGTGCTGCAGGCTTTCCAGGTCCTGGGTTGCCGCGGCTGGGCGCGTGCCGACGTGATGATCGATGCCCGCACGCGCCAGCCTTACCTGTTGGAGATCAACACCGCGCCGGGCATGACCGGGCATTCGCTGGTACCCATGTCGGCGCGCGCGGCCGGTATCAGCTACGAGGATCTGTGCGTGCTGCTGCTGCAGAACGCCGCGCTCGATCATGGAGGCAAGCCGACATGACGCAAAGCCTGCCCGTGCCGCTCGACGTCAAGCTCATGAACCTGACAGCCAATCTGCTGCTGCTCGCGTTCGTGCTGCTGGGCCTGAGCATGGGCGGGCGCTGGCTGGCCCATCACCCGGTGTTCGCCATCCGGGGTCTGACGGTATTGGGTGATGTGAGCCACAACAGCGCGTTGACTCTGCGCGCGCACGTGGGGCCGCAGCTCAAGGGCACCTTCCTCACCGTGGACCTGGGGGCCGTGCGGCAGGCTTTCGAGACCGTGCCCTGGGTGCGCAAGGCCGTGGTGCAGCGGGAGTTCCCGAATCGCCTGCGTGTCATCCTGCAGGAGCACCAGGCAGTGGCCTACTGGGGCGAGGAGGGCGAGTCCACCCTGGTCAACAGCTATGGCGAAGTGTTCGAAGCCAATCTGGGCGAGGTGGAGCAGGAGACGCTGCCGCGCCTGGACGGCCCGGCGGAACAGTCGGCCCAGGTGCTGGCCATGTACCGTGACCTGCAGCCCCTGTTCGAGGCGTTGGACCTGCCGTTGGAGCAGCTGGTGCTGAGCAGCCGCGGCAACTGGCAGGCGCAGCTGGCCAGCGGTGCCAGCCTGGAACTGGGCAGCGGCGAGCCCGCCGAGGTGACGGCGCGGGTGCGGCAGTTTCTCGGCACCGTGGGTCAGGTGGCGGCGCACCACGGTCGCAATCTCAGTGCACTGGAAGGTGCGGACTTGCGCTATGGCCAGGGTTATGCCTTGCGCCTGCGCGGCGTGACCACGGTGGCTGGGCAGGATCAGGCAAAGAGGCAGTAGACGGATACAGCAGGACTCCCGACATGGCAAAAGAGTACAAGGATCTGGTTGTGGGGCTGGACATCGGCACCGCCAAGGTGATGGTGGTGGTGGCCGAGGTGTTGCCCGGCGGCGAGCTCAAGCTGGCCGGCCTGGGTGTGGCGCCGAGCAATGGCTTGAAGCGGGGCGTGGTGGTCAACATCGACGCCACCGTGCACAGCATCCAGCAGGCCCTGAAAGAAGCCGAGCTGATGGCCGACTGCAAGATCACGCGCGTCTACACCGGTATCACGGGCAGCCACATCCGCGGCATCAATTCCAGCGGCATGGTGGCGGTGAAGGACCGCGAGGTGAACGCCGCCGACGTGGCGCGTGTCGTGGAGACGGCCAAGGCCATCAATATCTCCTCGGACCAGCGCCTGCTGTTGGTGGAGCCGCAGGAATTCATCATCGATGGCCAGGACGTGCGCGAGCCCATCGGCATGAGTGGCATCCGCCTGGAAGCCAAGGTGCACATCGTCACCGGCGCGCAGAGCGCGGCCGAGAACATCATCAAGTGCGTGCGCCGCTGCGGCCTGGAGGTGGAGCAGCTGATGCTCAACCCGCTGGCGTCCAGCCTGGCGGTGTTGACCGAGGACGAGAAGGAGCTGGGCGTGGCCTGCGTGGACATCGGTGCCGGCACCACAGATGTGGCGGTGTTCACGGGTGGCGCGATCCGCTACACCTCGGTGATCCCGATCGCGGGCGACCTGATCACCAGCGACATCGCGATGGCGCTGCGCACGCCGACCAAGGACGCCGAGGACATCAAGGTCGAGAGCGGCTACGCCAAGCAGCTGCTGGCCGACCCGGACGTGCAGGTCGAGGTGCCGGGCCTGGGCGACCGCGGGCCGCGCATGCTCAGCCGCCAGGCGCTGGCCGGCGTGATCGAGCCGCGCGTGGAGGAGATCTTCTCGCTCGTGCACCAGGTGCTGCGCGACTCGGGCTGCGAGGAGGTGCTGTCCTCGGGCATCGTGCTCACCGGCGGCAGCTCGGTGATGCCGGGCATGGTGGAGCTGGGCGAGGACATTTTCCTCAAGCCGGTGCGCCGCGGCGTGCCGAAGTACAGCGGCGCGCTGGCCGACATGGTGGGCCAGCCGCGCGCAGCCACCGTGATGGGCCTGCTGGAGGAAGCGCGGCTGGCACGCCTGCGCGGTTACAAGGTGGCGCAGCAGCACGGATCAATGAAGACGGCGTTGGGACGCGTGAAAGACTGGTTCGTCGGGAATTTCTGACCATGACAAGCAAGAACAAGCTGTGGTTGGCCCGGGGCAGTCCGCACCGAAGACGGCGGTGCAGCGGCCCGCCAGGCTGGCCGCCACCGTGAGCAGCACACGAGGACGCAACAGGGCAAAGCAAATTTAGGAGAACGGATATGAGTATCGAAATGATTGAAGACGCAGCCTTCAACCTGGGCACCCAGATCAAGGTCATCGGCGTGGGCGGTGGCGGCGGCAACGCCGTCGACCACATGATCGAACGCGATGTGCAGGGCGTGGAGTTCATCTGCGCCAACACCGACGCGCAGGCCCTGAGCCGCAGCAGCGCGCACAAGGTCATCCAGCTCGGCGGCACCGGCCTGGGGGCCGGCAGCAAGCCCGAGAAGGGCCGCGAGGCTGCCGAAGCCGCGGTGGAGGACATCCAGTCCGCCATCGCCGGGGCGCACATGCTCTTCATCACCGCCGGCATGGGCGGTGGCACCGGCACCGGTGCGGCGCCGGTGATTGCCCGCGTGGCCAAGGAGATGGGCATCCTGACCGTGGGCGTGGTGACCAAGCCGTTCGACTGGGAAGGCGGCCGGCGCATGACCAACGCGGACGCCGGCCTGACCGAGCTGGAGGCCAACGTCGACTCGCTGATCGTGGTGCTGAACGAGAAGCTGCAGGAAGTGCTGGGCGACGACATTACCCAGGACGAGGCCTTCGCGCACGCCAACGACGTGCTGAAGAACGCCGTCGGCGGCATCGCCGAGATCATCAATGTGCCCGGCCACGTCAACGTGGACTTCGAGGACGTGCGCACGGTGATGGGCGAACCCGGCAAGGCCATGATGGGCACGGCCGCGGCCAGCGGCCCGGATCGCGCGCGCATCGCCGCCGAGCAGGCCGTGGCCTGCCCGTTGCTGGAAGGTATCGACCTCTCCGGCGCCAAGGGCGTGCTGGTGCTGATCACTGCCGCCAAGGGCAGCCTCAAGCTGTCGGAGTCCAAGCTGGCCATGAACACCATCCGCGCCTACGCCTCGCCGGACGCGCACGTGATCTACGGCACCGCCTACGACGACAGCCTGGGTGACCAGATCCGCGTCACCGTGGTGGCCACCGGCCTGTCGCGCCAGGGTGCGCGCCGCACCGCGCCACCGCTGCAGGTGCTGCGCACCGGCACCGACAACACCCCGTTCCAGGTGCCGACGCTGAACAACCCGGTCGTCAACGCGACTGTGCCGGGCATCCCGGCCGCGCCGGCCCCGGGCGTGCCGCAGCCGGACTACAACGCCATGGCGACGCCCAGCGTCTGGCGCACACGCGACCGCACGCAGGCCGCGGCCAAGGTGGATGCGCTGTCGTCGGGTGGCATGGACGACTTCGAGATTCCGGCGTTCCTGCGCAAACAAGCCGATTGATAGCCTGTCAAGCTACTGCGCGGGCACATCTTGCGCCTATGGTGCTCGCCGTACCGAAGTACGGCTGTGCGCCTCGGCGCAAGCTGAGCCCGCTCGCTACGCCTGCCAGACTATCAATCCAATAGAAACCGGAGCTGGGCGAGGAAGTGCCCGCCCACTTAAAATAGCGCCATGCTGCAGCAACGCACCCTCAAGTCCCTGACCCGCGCCGTTGGCGTGGGTTTGCACAGCGGCCAGCGGGTCGAAATCACGTTGCGGCCGGCGCAGCCGGACACGGGTATCGTCTTTCGGCGCGTGGATCTGCCGCAGCCGGTGGACATCCCGGTGTCCGCGATGGCGGTCAGCGACACCCGGCTGGCGTCCACGCTGGGACGCGACGGTGCCAAGGTGCACACGGTGGAGCACCTGATGTCGGCCTGTGCGGGATTGGGCATCGACAACCTCTACGTGGATATCACCGCTGAAGAGGTGCCTATCCTCGACGGCTCGGCCGCCTCCTTCGTCTTCCTGTTGCAAAGCGCGGGCATCGCGCTGCAGAATGCGCCGCGCCGCTTCATCCGCGTGACCAGGCCGATCGAGGTGCGCGAAGGCCAGGGTGCCAACGAGAAGTGGGCTCGCCTGGACCCCTATCACGGCTACAAGCTCAACTTCGAGATCGAGTTCGATCACCCGGCCGTGGATTCCACCGGCCAGCGGGTCGAGTTCGACATGAGCGTGCACAACTACTCGCGTGACATCGCCCGTGCGCGCACCTTCGGCTTCACCAAGGATGTGGAGATGATGCGCGCCAACGGCCTGGCCCTGGGCGGCGGGCTGGACAACGCCATCGTGATGGACGACTACAAGGTGCTCAATGCCGGTGGCCTGCGCTACGACGACGAATTCGTCAAGCACAAGATCCTGGATGCCATGGGCGACCTCTACATCCTGGGCAAGCCGCTGCTGGCGGCCTACAGCGCCTTCCGCTCCGGCCACGCGCTCAACAACAAGCTGCTGCGCGAGCTGCTCAGCCGCACGGACGCCTGGGAAACCGTGACCTTTGAGAACGAGAAGCTGGCGCCGAAAGGTTTTGCCCAGCCGGCGCGGGCCTGGTAAGACCACGGCCACCGCGCATCATGCTGCTGTTTCGCTGGCTCATCCTGCTCACGCTGATCGGCGCGGCCGTGCTGTTTGCCTTCTACGTCGGCACCGGCGAGGCACGCTACCGGCGCTGGGGCCTGCTCACCCTGAAATGGTCGCTGATTGCGGCCGGCGGCTTCTTCGCGGTGCTGGTCCTGGAGCGCATCGCCTGAGTCCAGGCCCCGTGTCCGTCCGCTATTTCGGCCGGCGGCTGCGCACCGCGGCGTAAGGGTCCGGCTTGTCCTCTGTGCCGGGATCCGTGCGCACTTTCACCGACTCCAGCTCGCTGAAATTGGACGGCATCTGGCTGTCCTGGAAGGCGACCGAATCTTCCCACAGCGCCCAGTCGGATTCCAGGTTGCCTTCACTGACTTCAGGCAATGGGGCCGCTTCACCGGGAGGTGTGATGCTCCTGGCGGCAGGCTTGGGACGGGGGCGCTCCGAGGGCGTGCGTGGTGGCTCGGACTTGCGTTTGAAGAATTTCAGCATGCCGTAGACCCCTCTGGGCAATGGCGTTGGTAGCAATGTAGCCGGCCGTGCTGCCGCTGGCAAGGCTGCCGGCCGGGGTTCAGCGGCTGCGCCCGGCGCGGTACATGCCGCTGGTCCTGCGGGTCAGTGCCGTGGCCTTGGCCAGCTGCGCCAGCGCCGCGCCGGCGTGGGCCTGGGTGATGGCCAGGCCCAGGGCATCGGCGGCATCCGGGCCGGGCAGGCCGGGCAGCTTGAGCAGGCGCTTCACCATCTCCTGTACCTGGGCCTTTTGCGCCCGGCCATGGCCCACGACCGCCTGTTTCATCTGCAGCGCGGTGTATTCGGCCACCGGCAGCCCGGCCGTTACCAGCGCGGTCACGCAGGCGCCGCGGGCCTGGCCCAGCAGCAGGGTCGATTGCGGGTTGACGTTGACGAAGACGATCTCCACCGCAGCGGCCTGCGGCTGGTAGCGTTCCACCACCTCGCGGATGCCGTCAAACAGCACCTTCAGGCGCGCGGGCAGGTCGCCCTGTTCCACCTGGCTGGTGCTGATGGTGCCGCTGGCCACATAACCCAGCTGCGCACCGGCGGCATCAATCACACCAAAGCCGGTGGTGCGCAGGCCCGGGTCGATGCCGATGATGCGCATGTGCGGCTCCCGGCCTCAGGGGAGTTCCGCCCGATACAACCGGCCGACGATGACGCCGGCGCGTTCGGACAGGTAGAGCGAATTGGGCAGCTTTTCGTAGTAGCGCGGGCGCGGCAGCATGACGGCCAGGCGCGCCGCCTCACCGGCGGTGAGGCGCGCCGCGGGCTTGCGGTAGTAGTGCTGCGCCGCCGCTTCGGCGCCGAACACCCCCTCGCCCCATTCCACGTGGTTCAGGTAGAGCTCCAGGATGCGCCGTTTGTTCAGCAGCCGCTCCAGCAGAAAAGCCAGCACGAGCTCCTGGCCCTTGCGCAGGAAGGTGCGCTCGCCCGAGAGCAGCAGGTTCTTGGCCAGCTGCTGGGTGATGGTGGAGCCGCCGACGATCTTGGGCGGCTTGACGGCACGCTCGCTGTGGGCGGCGAGCTTGGCGGCGAGCTTGGCGGCGCGCTCTTCGGCGGCGGCGTTCTTCTGCCAGGCCTTCTCCATCGACTCCCAATCCACGCCCTCGTGCCAGGCAAAGCTGTCGTCCTCGGAGGCGATCACTGCGCGCTTGAGGTTGTCCGAGATCTGGTCGTAGCTGACCCACTGCTGGCGCCAGCGCAGCGTGCCCTTCTCTTGCTGGATGCGCCAGGCTTCGGAGCGCTCGAAGGTGGTGGACTTCGGATCCACGACGGCCATCAGCGCCACACGGCCCACGAAGAAGAGCTGCAGGGCGAGCAGGCTGAGCAACAGCAACGCGAGCCAACGCCACCAGGCCTTCATGCCGTGCTCAGGGCGCGCTGATGCGCGTCTCCAGCGTTTCGTTGCGCGAGAACCGGAAGCGCGAGACGACGACGATCTGGTCCGCCTGCTGGCGCATGCCCCGGGTGAACTGGCCAAACGGCCCGGCGCTGCGGGCGATCACCTCCGCGCGCCGGTCCAGCAGGGGATTGCCGGAGCTCTGTGCGACCTCGGTGGCGACGACGTGGCCACGCTGGTCCACCGTCACCACCATGGTCAGTTCGCCATAGAGCTTCTTGCCGCCGGAGCTGGGGAAGTTGCTGGTGCCCTTCTCCTCGATGGCGCGGCGCAGGCGGTCGTAGTAGATGGCGTAGGCTTCCTCGCGCGTGGACGGGCCGATGTAGCGCTTGCGCGGCTTCTGGCTTTCCTGCTTGACGCGCCGCTCGATCTCGGCCAGTTGCTTGAGCAGGAGGCGGCGCTTTTCTTCCTGGGCGACCTGCTCGCCGCTGAGCTTGCCCTGACGCGGGTCGGGAATCGGCAGGGAGGCCAGCTGCTTGCGCACCTGGGCCAGCAGCATGGTCTGCTGCCGGTACAGCTGCTGCACCCGCTTGCGGGCATCGTCGTCCAGCGTGTCGCCACTGTCGGAGATCAGGCTGGAGGGCAGCGGGCTGGTGGCACGCCCGCTGGCGGCGTCACCGCCGCCAGCCAGGCGCGCCTGCGCGATGGCCAGGGCGTGCTCCGGCGCCTCGCGCCCGCGCGCATTCACCAGGATGACCTCCAGCGGCGTATCGCGGAAAGCGCGTTCGATCGCCTCGGGGTCGACGAAGCGCACCGTCAGCAAAGCCGCATGCACCACGACCGAGACGCCGAGGGCCAGCTGCAGGGTGCTCAGATTGCGCAGTTTCACGAGGAAGCATTATCGCCCGAAGCCTCGGCCGACTCGTTCACATCGACGGCAATGGCGATCGGACCGGCGGCCAGGTGTTCGGCCTCGGCTTCCTCCGCCTCTTCCTCCTCGACGGCGGCCGGCATGCTGTCCAGGCGCTCCAGTACCGTGCCCGTCACGTCCAGCGCCACCTCGTCGATGGCCCCGAGCTTCACCCGTACGCGCGTGCCGCGCGCCAGGCCTTGCGCGCCCAGCACGGGCAGCACGAGCGGCAGCGTGTCGGCGCGCGCCAGGTTGTCCTTGAACACCGTCGCTTCCAGCTCGGTGATGCCCTGCTGCTGCAGGTATTTCAGTGTCCAGTAGCGCTCGATGGTGGCCTGGTAGCCGTTGTAGGCGCTGTAGGCGGCATCAAAGCCCGAGATGATGGCAAACAGTTCGGCGTCCTTGGGCTTGAACGGCGCGGCCAGCGCGGCCGTCCTGCCATGGCGCGCGCAGGCAATGATCTGCCACTGGTTGACCAGGTCGGTATAGCGGCGCAGCGGCGAGGTGCTCCAGGCGTAGCTCTTGACGCCGATGCCGGCGTGCGGCAGCGCCTTGGTGCCCATGCGCACCTTCACGCCAGGCGCCAGGCTGGCCTGGCTGCGGTAGATGGCGGGCACGCCGAGCTCGGCCAGCCACTGGCCCCAGGTGCTGTTGGCGAGGATCATGGCCTCGGCCACCAGCAGGTCCAGCGGCGCGCCACGGCTGCGCGTACCAATCACGACCTGCTCGCGGCCATGGGGCTCGGCGCCTTCATTGCCGACGAGCTTGAAGGTGTAGTCGGGCCGGTTGAAGGTTTCGGGTTTACCGCGCACCA
Organism: Pseudomonadota bacterium; assembly: GCA_021845965.1. Taxonomy (GTDB): domain Bacteria; phylum Pseudomonadota; class Gammaproteobacteria; order Burkholderiales; family Burkholderiaceae_C; genus Hylemonella. The sequence goes on from JAJZUZ010000001.1 coordinate 52,157, forward strand.
GTTCGCGCTGGGCCTTCAGGTGCCGCGCCAGGCGGTGCAGAAAGGCCAGCTCCTGGCGCAAGGCCGGGTTCAGCGGCGCCGGCTCCGGCTCGGTGGGCTGGAAGGCCAGGTCTTCCAGCCACTGTTCGGTGACAGCGTGGTCGATCTGGTCGTGGCGCAGGTTGTGGGCGATCGGAACACGCTCCAGCCGCGTGTCGTGGCCCAGCACCTCCAGCGTATCCTCCCTGAAGGCGACATAGAGCGACACGGCCGGGCAGGCGCGCCCTTCCTGCAGCGTGTAGCGCTGCACCACTTCATCGGGCAGCATGGTGATCTTGTAGCCCGGCATGTAGACCGTGGACAGGCGCGTGCGGCTCACGTTGTCCACCGGGTCGCCGCGCTGCACCGCCAGCGCCGGCGCGGCGATGTGGATGCCGACCGTCACCGTGCCCGTGCCCAGGCCCTGCACCGAGAGCGCGTCGTCGATTTCCGTGGTGGCCGAGTCGTCGATGGAGTAGGCCTGCACGCCGGCCTCCGGCAGGTCGTCGCGGATCTCGGGGGCGACCAGGGGCGGAAAACCGTAGCCCTTGGGGAAGTTCTCGAACAGGAAGCGGCGCCAGTGGAACTGGTAGGGCGAGTCGATGGCACCGGCCCGCTGCAGCAGCTCCAGCGGCGCCAGCTGCGTGGCACGCGCGGCTTCGACCACGGCCTTGTACTCGGGGGCGTTCTTGTCGGGCCTGAACAGGATCTTGTAGAGCTGCTCGCGGATGGGCTGCGGACACTCGCCGCGCCCCAGCGCCTGTGCCCAATCGGCGATCTGCAACTGGAGCAGGCGCTTCTTCTCGATCGCCGCCAGCGCCTGCTGCACGATCTCGGCCGGGGCCTTCTTGAAGCGGCCCTTGCCGGCGCGGCGGAAGTAGTGCGGCGCCTCGTACAGGCGCAGCAGCGTTGCCACCTGCTGCGGCAGCGTGGGCGGGTCCTGGAAGTAGACGGCGGCCAGGTCGGCAAAACCGAACTCCTCCTGCGGCGCGAATTCCCAGGCCAGGTCCAGCTCGATGGACGTGCCCAGGTCTTGCGCGGCGCTCAGCAATTCCGCCGGGGCCGGCTTCTCGAACTTGAGCAGCACATGGGCCGCCTTGACCTTCACGCGCTTGCCGGATTCCAGCTCCACCTGGAGCGAGGCCTCGGCCTCCGACAGGATGCGCCCGGCGAGGAACTTGCCGGCTTCATCGAACAATGCAAACATGGGCTGGATTGTCCCATGAGCGCCGGTGACCAGCCCCTCACGCCCGGGGCGGGAGAGGACACGCGCCTAAGCCGCCGGCCAGGGCAGGCCCACAAACGCCAGCACCTCGTCCAGGTAATCGGCGAACCCGCTGATGGCGTGGTCGCTGCCTTCGAGCAGGCGGATCTGTGCGCCCGGGTAGTGCACCACCATCTCGCGCCAGTCCAGCACCTCGTCACCTTTGGCAATCAGGGCGTAGTAGCGCTCGGGCCGGGTGATCGGTCCGCACTGCAGGGCGCGCAACTCGTCCACGTAGTCCGGTCGGAAGTAGAAGCGGTCCGCCGGGTCGTGCCAGCTGGTGAGCTCGCCGATGTACCGCGCCAGGTCGCGCTCCGGATGCACGGCCGGGTTCAGTACGGCGGCGCGGCAGCCGGTCTGCTCGGCGACCCAGGTGGCATAAAAGCCCCCGAGCGAGGATCCGATCACCGCCATGTGCTCCCGCGGCCAGGCGGCAATGCCCGCCATCACCTCCTCCATGGCCAGCTTCGGCGACGGCGGTAGCTGGGGGCACCAGAACGTGAGCCGCGGATCTAGGCGCTCCACGTGCTGGCGCACCAGTTGCGCCTTGGTGGATTGCGGCGAGGAGCGGAAACCGTGCAGGTAAAGCAGATGGCTGGTGGGCATCGCGGGATCATAGGGGGAGAAAGCAGGCCCGCCGCCACGGCGGCACCGACGATGCCCTTGGCCTGAGGTGGAGTTAAGGTGCGCAAAGTGCAAGGAGTCATGACTTCCCATGTTTATGGGAGGTCAGGGGCAAAAGCGACCGATCTTCTGCCGCTATGCTTGTGCGCTTGGGGTCATAAGGGGATCACGGTTGGTGTGGCACGTACTGATAGTTGAAGACGACTCGCAGATGCGGGATTTTTTTGCGGCCAGCGTTTCCCGCTGCCCTGAGCTGCGCCTGGCGGGCAGTGTGGGGACGGTGGCTGAGGCGATGGCCTGGCTGGACGACGACGCCAATTTGGTTGACGTGTTGCTGACTGATCTGGGGCTGCCCGACGGCAGTGGACTGGAGGTGATCCGCCATGCGACGAAGCTGCATCCGCGCTGCGAGCCGCTGGTGATTTCCCTGTTCGGCGATGAGGATAACGTCCTGGCCAGCATCGAGGCCGGGGCGCTGGGCTATATCCACAAGGATTCCGCACCGGACGACATCGCCCAGACCATCCTGGAGATGAAGGCGGGCGCATCGCCGATTTCGCCCATGATCGCGCGCAAGGTGCTGGCCAAATATGCGAGCTCGCGCCCGCGTTCACCCGAGACCACGGCGCCCGCGGCGACCGTCGCGGCGCAGGGGGGCGAGGCGAGGAAGCCGGCGGGCGAGCCAGCCCTGCTGTCCCCGCGTGAGCATGAGGTGCTGATGCTGATTGCGCGCGGTTTTTCCTATGCCGAGATCGCGCGCCTGCAGACGGTCAGTGTGCACACCGTGCAGACGCACATCAAGAACCTGTACTCCAAGCTGTCCGTCCATTCGAAGAATGAGGCGGTCTTCGAGGCCTCGCGTCTGGGCCTGCTGCCAATCCGGGGCTGACAGGGGCATGGCGGGCTGGCTGCGCACCCTGTTGTTCCTGGGGGGCCTGCTTTGCGCCGTGCCGGCACCGGCCCTGCAGATCGAGACGGCGCGCTACAGCTACCTACAGGACGGCGTCGTCCACAGCGGCGAGACCTCCCTGCCTTATCCCTGGGATCGCATGCACGGCAACCGCTCCGGCTCGGCCGAACTGGTCATGCCGTTCGAGTTGACCGGTAATCCGACGGCGCTCTATGGCCTCTATTTCTCGCACATCGGCAATCGTGCCGAGATCTGGCTCAACGGCAATCTGCTGTCGCGACTGGGCGGCGTCGGCACCGGCAGTCAGGAGGACTACGTCAAGGCCCCGCGCTTCTTCCTGGTGCCCGGCGAATTGCTGGTGGGCCACAACGTGCTGCGGGTCCTGCTGGAGGCAGACGGCAGCCGGCGCGGCGGGCTGTCCGCCCCCGTGATCGGCCGGGCGGATGCGGTCGAGGACATCTATCGCCGGGAGTATTTCTGGCGTGTGACGGTCTCCGTCGTCGTGGCAGTCTTCAGCCTCATTGTCGGCGTGACGGCGCTCCTGTTGTGGCTGACGCAGCGGGGGCAGTCGGTGGGGCGGGGCGACACGCGCGACGGCTTGTACCTGAGCGCGGGGTTTGCCGAATTGTTCTGGGTGCTGCGCGTGCTGGACCAGGCGGTCGAGCAGACCCCGCTGCCGTGGCCCTGGTGGACGGTGCTGCAGACCTTCGCCTTTGCCGGCTGGGTCAGCGGAGTGGCCCTGTTCTGCCAGCACGTGGCGGGCTGGGAGCAGCGGGCGAGCATGCGCTGGGTCCGGGGATGGGCCGGCTTCCTGCTGCTGACGGCGGCACCCGCCGCCTTCCTGGCCCAGTTCTGGCAGCAGAAGCTCTACCTGACGGCCTGGCTGGGCCTGATCATGGTGTCCTTTGTCGGATACCTGGCGTACTACGCCGCCCAGACCTTGAAGAACTGGTCGGCGGAGCAGGGGCTGGTGGTGCTGGCCGGCACGGTGAACGTGGTCGTGGGTGTACGTGACTGGCTGGTGATCCGCCTGCAGTACAACTTCGAGGAGACCAACTGGCAGCGCTACTCCTCCACCCTGTTCGGCCTCGCCCTGCTGTACGTGGTGATCGCGCGATTTCACCGCAACCGTAGCCAGGCGCGCGACCTGATGGACAACATGGCGGCGCGGGTGCGGCAGAAGGAGCAGGAGCTGGCGGCGAGCTACCGGCAGCTGGAGCAGCTGGCGCGCGAGCAGGAGCGGGCGGCCGAGCGTGCGCGCATCCTGCGCGACATGCACGACGGGGTGGGTTCGCACATCAGCGCGGCGATCCGCCAGCTGCAATCAGGCAAGGCCAGCGGGGAGGAGCTGCTGCAGACGCTGCGCGAGTCGCTGGACCAGCTCAAGCTGTCGATCGACGCGATGAACCTGCCGCCGGGCGACCTGACGACCTTGCTGGCCAATCTGCGCTACCGGCTGGAGCCGCGCTTCAAGAGCTCGGACATCGAGCTGGTGTGGGACGTGGACCTGCTGGCGCCGCTGGGCGGGCTGGACGGCAAGGCCATGCGGCAGCTGCAATTCATGGTGTTCGAGGCGCTGTCCAACGTGCTGCAGCACGCACACGCCAGCGAGCTGCGCATCGAGCTGCGCGGCTGTGAGGGCGGCGGGGCGCTGCTGCGGGTGATCGACAACGGGCGGGGCTTCGACGTGGAGCGCTCGCCGCGCAAGGGGCTGGCCTCGCTGCGCGAGCGCGCGGCTGCCATCGGGGCGCGGCTGAGCGTGAGCAGCGTGCCCGGGCGCACCGTGGTGGAGATCATGATCGGCTGAGGCCGTCTGTCCATCATGCCCCGCATGCGCCATCTCCTCACTTCCTTGCTCATGCTGTTGCTTGCCGGGGCGGGCGGGGCACGGGCTGAATTGATCGAGCTGCGGCAGGCGCATGTCAGCGCGACTGTCGAGGGGCGGACGGTGGAGCGCGACGTCCAGCTGCCCTATAACTGGGACCGGGTCAACGGCGCCCGCTCCGGCACCGCCGTGTTCGAGATCCCGCTGCACCTGGAGGTGCCGCTGGACGAACCCTATGCCGTGTACTTCGCCCGGGTGGGGAATCGCGCCGAGATCTGGTTCAACGGCATCCTGCTGTCGCGCCTGGGCGATCTGGCGCGGCCTGAGCATCAGGACTATGCCAAGGCACCGCAGCATGTGCTGATCCCCGCCCGCTTGCTGCAGCGGGACAATCACTTCCGTATCGTCCTGAGCGTCGACGGGGGGCGACGCGGCGGGTTGTCGGGCCTGCTGGTCGGACCGGAGCCGGAAGTGCGCCAACTCTACAAATCGGCGCATCGCCTGGTGGTCAACGGCTCCATCGCGGTGGCGGTGTTCAGCATGGTGGTGGGCGTCATTGCCCTGCTGTTGTGGTTCACCCAGGTCGAACCGGAGGGGGGTGCCCTGCCCGGCCGGTCAGGCCTGTATCTCAGCGCCGGCCTGGCCGAATTCTGCTGGATGCTGCGCCTGATTGACCCGGCAATGGTCGACCCGCCCTTGTCATGGGCCTGGTGGAGTGTGGTCCAGACCGTGGCGTACGCCGGCTGGATATCCGGTGCCGGCCTGTTCTGCCACCACGTGGCGGGATGGCATCGTCTGCCGTCGATGCGCTGGGTGCGGCTGGTGGTGGCGGCCCTGCTGCTGTCGTCGGCGCCGATTGCGTGGCTGTCGCTGAGCCGCCACGATGGCATCTACCTGACGGGCTGGTACGGCCTCGCCACGCTGCTCTTCGTCGGCTACGGCATCTTCTATTTCGGCGCGGCCGTGCACCAGCCGACGACCGAGCGTGTGCTGGTGGCCACCGCCGGCGTGCTGAACGTGGCCGTGGGGGTGCGGGACTGGCTGGTCATCCGTGCCACCGACAACTTCAACGAGATCTCGTGGATGCGCTACTCCTCGGCGCTGTTCGGTCTGGCCCTGGGCTACATCGTGATCACGCGCTTTCGGGAGGCCAGCGCCCAGGCGCGCGACCTGATGGACAACATGGCGGCGCGGGTGCGGCAGAAGGAGCAGGAGCTGGCGGCGAGCTACCGGCAGCTGGAGCAGCTGGCGCGCGAGCAGGAGCGGGCGGCCGAGCGTGCGCGCATCCTGCGCGACATGCACGACGGGGTGGGTTCGCACATCAGCGCGGCGATCCGCCAGCTGCAATCAGGCAAGGCCAGCGGGGAGGAGCTGCTGCAGACGCTGCGCGAGTCGCTGGACCAGCTCAAGCTGTCGATCGACGCGATGAACCTGCCGCCGGGCGACCTGACGACCTTGCTGGCCAATCTGCGCTACCGGCTGGAGCCGCGCTTCAAGAGCTCGGACATCGAGCTGGTGTGGGACGTGGACCTGCTGGCGCCGCTGGGCGGGCTGGACGGCAAGGCCATGCGGCAGCTGCAATTCATGGTGTTCGAGGCGCTGTCCAACGTGCTGCAGCACGCACACGCCAGCGAGCTGCGCATCGAGCTGCGCGGCTGTGAGGGCGGCGGGGCGCTGCTGCGGGTGATCGACAACGGGCGGGGCTTCGACGTGGAGCGCTCGCCGCGCAAGGGGCTGGCCTCGCTGCGCGAGCGCGCGGCTGCCATCGGGGCGCGGCTGAGCGTGAGCAGCGTGCCCGGGCGCACCGTGGTGGAGATTGCCATCGCCTGACCGGCCATCGCAGAATTTCCGCCAGCCTCCCGCCGGCGCCGGGTGATGGCGGGATAATGCGGGCCATGCCGGTAGTTTTTGAACGACCCACCCTGTTGCAGCGTGTCATGCCCTGGTTCCAGGGCTTTGATGGGCCGCTGGCCTTTGTCGTCTTCATCCTGGCCGGCATAGGCCTGATGACCATGTATTCCTCCGGCTACGACCACGGGACGCGTTTCGTCGACCATGGCCGCAACATGCTGATCGCCGGTTTCATCATGTTCGTGGTGGCCCAGATCCCCCCCCAGCGCCTGATGAGCCTGGCCGTGCCCCTGTACGTGCTGGGCGTGACGCTGTTGATCGCGGTGGCCGTCTTCGGCATCACCAAAAAAGGCGCGAAACGCTGGATCAACGTCGGCGTGGTCATCCAGCCCAGCGAGATCCTCAAGATTGCGGTGCCGCTGATGCTGGCCTGGTGGTTCCAGAAGCGCGAGGGGCAACTGCGGCCGCTGGACTTCCTGGTCGGCGGCGCCTTGCTGCTGCTGCCGGTCGGGCTGATCGTCAAGCAGCCGGATCTGGGCACGGCGCTGCTGGTGCTGACGGCGGGTGTGTCGGTGATCTTCTTCGCTGGACTGAGCTGGAAGCTGATCGTGCCGCCCGTGGCGCTGGGGCTGATAGCCGCCCTGCTGCTGGTTGTCTTCGAGTCCGACCTGTGCGCTACCGGCGTGCGCTGGCCCCTGCTGCACGACTATCAGCAGCAGCGCATCTGCACCCTGCTCGATCCCTGGCGCGATCCGCTGGGCAAGGGTTTCCACATCATCCAGGGCATGATCGCCATCGGCTCGGGCGGTGTGCTGGGCAAGGGCTTCATGCAAGGCACGCAGACCCATCTGGAATTCATTCCCGAGCGCACGACCGACTTCATCTTCGCGGCCTATTCCGAGGAGTTCGGTCTCATCGGCAATCTGATCCTGATCGGCTGCTTCCTGTTCCTGGTGCTGCGCTGCCTCAATATCGCGCTGGAGGCGCCCACCCTCTTCGCGCGCCTGCTGGCGGGCAGCATCACCACCATCTTCTTCACCTACGCTTTTGTCAACATGGGCATGGTCAGCGGCATCCTGCCGGTGGTGGGGGTGCCCCTGCCCTTCATCAGCTATGGCGGCACGGCCATGGTGACCCTGGGGCTGGGGCTGGGCATGCTGATGTCGATCGCCAAGTCCAAGCGCCTGATCCAGAGCTGAACAGGCCGGGGTGTCCCCGGCCGGCAGAGGGCGCAGGGTCGTCCTACAATCAATCCATGATTTCCCGCGAACCCACCCTGGAGCGCCTGGCCATCGCCCGCGAGCTCCTGCTGACGCCCTTCGGCCTCGACGAATCGCACCTGCTGCGCGCCCTGAGCGAGATCCGAGCCCACCGCGTGGACGAGGCGGACCTCTATTTCCAGTACACCCGCAGCGAGGGCTGGAGCCTGGAAGAGGGGATCGTCAAGACCGGCTCCTTCAGCATCGACCAGGGCGTGGGCGTGCGCGCCGTCAGTGGTGAGAAGACCGCCTTCGCCTACTCCGATGACATCTCCGAGGCTTCGCTGCTGGATGCGGCGCGTACCGTGCGCAGCATCGCCAGCGTCGGCAAGTCGGCACGCGTGGCGGCCGCGACGCAGAAGATCGCCGCTTCGCGCACCCTCTATCCGGGCACGGACCCGATCGCCACGCTGGACAGCACCGCCAAGGTGGCGCTGCTGGAGCAGGTGGAGAAGCTGGCGCGGGCCAAGGACCCGCGCGTGGTGCAGGTCATGGCCGGGCTGGCGGGCGAGTACGACGTGGTGCTGGTGGCGCGTGCCGACGGCACGCTGGCCGCCGACGTGCGACCGCTGGTTCGCCTTTCCTTGACGGTGATTGCCGAGCAGGCGGGGCGCCGCGAGATGGGTTCCTCCGGGGGGGGCGGCCGTTTCGGCCTGGCCTACTTCGACGAGGCCATGATCCGCCAGTACGTGGACGAGGCCGTCGGTGCTGCCCTGACCAATCTGGAGTCACGCCCGGCCCCTGCCGGCGAGATGACCGTGGTGCTCGGCCCGGGCTGGCCGGGCGTGCTGCTGCACGAGGCCATCGGCCACGGCCTGGAGGGCGATTTCAACCGCAAGGGCTCCAGCGCCTTTTCCGGGCGCATCGGCCAGCGCGTGGCAGCCAAGGGCGTCACGGTACTGGACGACGGCACCATTGCCGACCGGCGCGGCTCGCTCAACGTGGATGACGAGGGCAACACCACCCAGCGCAACGTGCTCATCGAGGATGGCATCCTCAAGGGCTATATGCAGGATGCCATGAATGCGCGCCTGATGAAGGTGCGTCCCACCGGCAACGGCCGGCGCGAGAGCTACGCCCACGTTCCCATGCCGCGCATGACCAACACCTATATGCTGGGCGGCGACAAGGCGCCGGAAGAGATCGTGGCCAGCATCGAACGCGGCCTCTACGCCACCAACTTCGGTGGTGGCCAGGTGGACATCACGTCCGGCAAGTTCGTGTTCTCGGCCAGCGAGGCCTACTGGGTCGAGCACGGCAAGATCCTCTACCCGGTCAAAGGGGCGACCATCGTGGGCAACGGCCCGGATGCGCTGACACGCGTGACCATGATCGGCAATGACATGCGGCTGGACAGCGGCGTGGGCACCTGCGGCAAGGAAGGGCAGAGCGTACCGGTGGGGGTGGGCCAGCCGACGTTGCGGATCGACGGTCTGACCGTGGGAGGCACGGCTTAAACAAGCTGTGCTATATTGGGGCCCATGGTTTCGACCCGTTCCTACTTTTTTGGCTACTTTTGGTTCTCAAGCGCCGCCGGCGGAAGAGAGTTCTGAACGTACCCAGCAGAAACGTACCGAATTCCAACAAACCGCCGGCCCCGCCGGCGGTTTTTTTTTGACCGGCTCACATCACACATCCAAACCGAATCCAAGGAGCGACACGATGACTGCCAAAGCCCAGCCCACCAGCACCGACGCCTGGTATGCGCATCCCGGTGACAAGACCAGCCGCACCGACGACGAACGCATCAAGGAAATCACCGTGTTGCCCCCGCCCGAACACCTCATCCGCTTCTTCCCCATCAGCGGTACGCCTGTGGAGAGCCTGATCTCCCACACCCGCCACGCCATCCACAACATCATGCATGGCAAGGATGACCGTCTGCTGGTCATCATCGGCCCGTGCTCCATCCATGATCCGGCGGCGGCGCTGGAGTATGCGCGCCGCCTCAGGGCCCAGCGCGACAAGTACAAGGACACGCTGGAGATCGTGATGCGCGTGTACTTCGAGAAGCCGCGTACCACCGTGGGCTGGAAGGGGCTGATCAATGACCCCTATCTGGACGAGAGCTTCCGTATCGACGAGGGGCTGCGCATTGCGCGTCAGCTGCTGATCGAGATCAACCGCCTGGGCCTGCCGGCGGGCAGCGAATTCCTGGACGTGATCTCGCCGCAGTACATCGGCGACCTGATCTCGTGGGGCGCCATCGGTGCGCGCACCACCGAGAGCCAGGTGCACCGCGAGCTGGCCTCGGGCCTGAGCGCGCCGATCGGTTTCAAGAACGGCACCGACGGCAACATCAAGATTGCCACCGACGCCATCCAGGCCGCCGCGCGCGGGCACCACTTCCTGTCGGTGCACAAGAACGGCAAGGTGGCCATCGTGCAGACCAATGGCAACAAGGACTGCCACGTCATCCTGCGCGGCGGCAAGGCGCCCAACTACGACGCGGCCAGCGTCGCGGCGGCCTGCAAGGAGCTGGAGGCCGCCAAGCTGCCGCCGACCCTGATGGTGGACTGCAGCCACGCCAACAGCAGCAAGCAGCATGAGAAGCAGCTCGACGTGGCGCGCGACATCGCGGGCCAGCTGGCCGGCGGCTCGCGCAGCATCTTCGGTGTCATGGTGGAGAGCCACCTGAACGCCGGGGCCCAGAAGTTCACGCCGGGCAAGGACGACCCGGCCAAGCTGGAATACGGCAAGAGCATTACCGACGCCTGCATCAACTGGGACGATTCGACTCAGGTGCTGCAGGTGCTGTCCGACGCCGTCAAGACACGACGGAAATAAGCTCACCCCCAGGCTGCGCACTGCGTGTCGCTACACCCCCCCTGGCGGGGGGCGACACCAGCGGACCGGCAAAGCCGGTTCCGCGGTGTCCTGCGCCAAATACCGCCGGCCTCAGGCTCGGGCCAGCGCGTCCAGCAGCTTCTGGTGCACGCCGCCGAAGCCACCGTTGCTCATGCACAGGATGTGGTCGCCCGGCTGCGCCGCGGCGACCACCTCGTGCACGATTTCGTCAATCGAATCTGCGACCCTGGCGCGCGCACCCATGGGAGCCAGCGCTTCGCGCGCGTCCCAGCCCAGGCCACCGGCGTGGCAGAAAGCCAGGTTGGCCTCTTCCAGGCTCCAGGGCAGCTGGGCCTTCATGGTGCCCAGTTTCATGGTGTTGCTGCGCGGCTCGAACACCGCCAGGATGCGCGCGCCCGTGCCGACCTTGCGGCGCAGGCCATCCACCGTCGTCCTGATCGCGGTGGGGTGATGGGCAAAGTCATCGTAGACCGTGATGTCGCGCACGCTACCGCGCACCTCCAGCCGGCGCTTGACGTTCTGGAAGGAGCCCAGAGCGCGCGCGGCATCGGCCGGGGGTATGCCCACATGCTCGGCCGCAGCGATGGCGGCCAGGGCGTTGAGCTGGTTGTGCACCCCGGCCAGCTCCCACTGCACGCGCCCCGCAGCTTGCCCTTGCCGCAACACCTCGAAGTCATGCGGCTCGCCACGGGCACTGAAGTCGCTCACGGCCTCGCCGAAGCTGCGCACCTCGCTCCAGCAGCCGGCATGGAGCACGCGCACCAGGCTCTCCTCCAGCCCGTTGACAACGACGCGTCCCGAGCCCGGCACGGTGCGCACCAGGTGGTGAAACTGGCGCTCAATGGCGGCCAGGTCGTCAAAGATGTCGGCGTGGTCGAACTCCAGGTTGTTCAGTACCGCCGTACGCGGCCGGTAGTGCACGAACTTGCTGCGCTTGTCGAAGAAGGCCGTGTCGTACTCGTCGGCCTCGATGACGAACAGGGGCCGCTCGCCGGCTGGCGCCGGGCCGCCGAGGCGGGCCGAGATGCCGAAGTTCATCGGCACACCACCGACCAGGAAACCGGGTTGCCGACCCGCGGCCTCCAGGATCCAGGCCAGCATGGAGGTGGTGGTGGTCTTGCCATGCGTGCCGGCGACGGCCAAAACGTGGCGGCCCTGCAAGACATGCTCGGCCAGCCATTGCGGGCCGCTGGTATAGGGCAGACCGGCTTCCATGATGGCTTCCATCAGAGGGAATTTCGGGCTGCCGTCGGGCAGGCGGGCGCGGCTGACCACATTGCCGACCACGTACATGTCGGGCCGCAGCGCCAGCTGCTCAGCGCCGAAATCCTCGATCAGGTCGATGCCCAGCGCGCGCAACTGGTCGCTCATCGGGGGGTACACGCCGGCATCGCAGCCGGTGACCTTGTGGCCCGCTTCGCGCGCCAGGGCGGCCAGCCCTCCCATGAAGGTGCCGCAGATGCCGAGGATGTGGATATGCATCGGGCGATTCTAGGGGCATGCCCCGGCGGGCCCGGGCCGGGAGCAGAATCCGGGCTGTGAACGCTCAACAGGAAATCGCCGCTGCGGCGGCCCAGATGGTGGTGGAGGAAGGGCTGGAATATGGCCCGGCCAAGCGGCGCGCCGTGCGGCAGCTCGGCCTGCCGGCGCGCACCGCGCTGCCCGCCAACGACGAAGTGGAGGATGCAGTGCGCGAATACATCGCGGTCTATTGCGCCGACACCCAGCCGGCGGAGCTGCGGGCCTTGCGCCAGCTGGCCGCGCGCTGGATGGAGAAACTGGCGGTTTTCCGGCCGCACCTCAGCGGGGCGGTCTGGCACGGCACCGCCACCCGGCTGTCGGACATCTATCTCCAGCTGTTCTGTGATGACGAGAAATCAGCCGAGATCGCCCTCATCGACCTGGGGATCGCCTACGAACCGCGGACCGTCACCGGCCTGCACCGCGAACCGGTCGAGGCCCTGAGCTTCCATGCCCCCTGTCCGGAGTTGGGCGAAACGGTCGGGGTACATTTGATGGTCCATGATCGGGATGACCTGCGCGGAGCGTTGGTGCGCGACGGCAGGAATCGCGCGCCCCGAGGTGATTTGACGGCGGTACGCCGACTTTTGGCGGAAAAAGAGAATATTTGATGGACTCCCAACAGGAAATTCAGCCCCTTGCCCCGAAGCGCCGCCGCGCACTATTCGCCGCTGTGGCGGCCCTGGCCGGTCTGGCCGGTGCGGGTCTGGCCTGGTGGCGTTACAGCCCCAAGCCCGCAGTAGCCGGGCTGGACGCGGATTTCTGGAATCTCGGTTTTGATACGCCAGCCGGCGCACGTCTTGCGCTGCAAAGCCTGCGTGGCCGCCCGGTGCTGATCAATTTCTGGGCCACGTGGTGCCCGCCCTGTGTGGAGGAATTGCCTCTATTGAATGCTTTCTACCAGGAAAATGCGGCCTATGGATGGCAAATACTTGGCCTGGCCGTCGACAAGCCGGAGCCGGTGCGGGCGTTCCTGGCGCGCCAGCCACTGGCCTTTCCCGTTGCCCTGGCGGGCACACAGGGGCTGGACTTGAGCAAGAAGCTGGGCAATCAGGTGGGGGGACTGCCCTTTTCTGTGCTGATCGGCGCCGATGGCGCGATCCTGCAAACTAAAATTGGCAAGCTCAATGAGCGCGATCTGGCTGTCTGGCGCCAGTCAAAATAAGGCGCCAAGGGTCGCAAAAGAGCGATTTCGAGATCGCGTATGATGGCGCCCGGTCCTGCCTGGGTGAACGAATTCGCCGTAGATGGCTGGAAATTGCTACCAATTGTTCTAAATTGGAGCATTCTTGGAACAATGACGTTGGAGATCCCATGGATTTGCGAAAACTCAAGACCCTGATCGATCTGGTGTCTGATTCGAACGTGTCGGAACTGGAAATCACCGAGGCCGAGGGCAAGGTGCGCATCGTCAAGGGGGGCGGTGCCATGGTCCAGGGCTATCCCATGCCAGCGCCCATGCCGGTGCCGATGGTCGCAGCCCCGGCGGCAGCACCGGCTGCTGCGGCCCCGGCTGCCGCTCCTGCGGCGGCGCCGGCCGCCAGCGGCCATGCCGTCAAGGCCCCCATGGTGGGCACGTTCTACCGCTCGGCCTCGCCCGGCGCCAAGCCCTTTGTCGAACTGGGCCAGGCCGTCAAGGAAGGCGACACGCTGTGCATCATTGAAGCCATGAAGATCCTGAACGAGATCGAGGCGGACAAGAGCGGGACCGTGACCCAGGTGCTGTGCGAGAACGGGCAGGCGGTCGAGTACGGCCAGCCCATGTTCATCATCGAATAAGGCTGCCGCCTCATGTCCAAGAAGATCCTGGTGGCAAACCGGGGAGGTCATGCCGCCGGCATGGCGCAGCAAATGGCGCGTGCACGCGCAGCGCGCGGGGCGATGAGCCCCGGGAGTTCTCATGTTTAAGAAGATTCTTGTCGCCAACCGAGGCGAAATCGCTCTTCGCATCCAGCGCGCCTGCCGCGAACTGGGTATCAAGGCCGTGATGGTGTATTCGGAGGCCGACCGCGAAGCCAAATATGTGAAGCTGGCTGAAGAGGCGGTGTGCATCGGCCCGGCGCCTTCGGGGCAGAGCTACCTCAGCATGCCGGCCATCATCTCGGCCGCCGAGGTCACGGATGCCGAGGCCATCCACCCCGGCTATGGTTTCCTGAGCGAGAACGCCGATTTTGCCGAGCGTGTCGAGCAAAGCGGCTTCCAGTTCATCGGGCCGACGCCCGAATCCATCCGCATCATGGGTGACAAGGTCTCGGCCAAGCAGGCCATGATCAAGGCCGGCGTACCCTGCGTGCCGGGCTCGGAGGGCGAGCTGCCCGACGATCCGGCCCAGATCAAGCGCATTGCCAAGACTGTCGGTTATCCGGTGATCATCAAGGCGGCCGGCGGCGGCGGTGGCCGCGGCATGCGCGTGGTGCACACGGAAGCGGCGCTGGTCAATGCGGTGCAGATGACCAAGGCCGAGGCGGCGGCGGCCTTCAACAACCCGGCGGTCTACATGGAGAAATTCCTGGAGAACCCCCGCCACATCGAAATCCAGGTGCTGGCCGACAAGCACAAGAATGCGGTTTACCTGGGCGAGCGTGACTGCTCCATGCAGCGGCGCCATCAAAAAATCATCGAGGAAGCGCCGGCGCCGGGCATCCCGCGCAAGCTGATCGAGAGGGTGGGCGAACGCTGCGTCGCCGCCTGCAAGAAGATCGGCTACCGTGGTGCCGGCACCTTCGAATTCCTTTACGAAAACGGCGAGTTCTACTTCATCGAGATGAACACGCGGGTGCAGGTCGAGCACCCGGTGACCGAAATGATCACCGGCGTGGACATCGTCAAGACGCAGATCATGGTGGCCGCCGGCGAGAAGCTGCCCTTCAGCCAGAGGGACATCCACATTCGCGGCCATGCCATCGAGTGCCGCATCAACGCCGAGGATCCCTACAAGTTCACCCCCTCGCCGGGCCGCATCACCATGTGGCACGCGCCGGGTGGGCCGGGCGTGCGCGTGGACTCGCACGTCTACACCAACTATTTTGTGCCGCCCAACTATGACTCCATGGTGGGCAAGCTGATCGTGCATGGCGATACGCGCGAGCAGGCCATGGCGCGCATGAGCACGGCGCTGGCCGAGACCCTGGTGGAGGGCATCAGCACGAACATCCCGCTGCACCGCGAGCTGATGGCCGACGCCAAGTTCATGGCCGGCGGCACCAACATCCACTACCTTGAGGAGTGGATGCGGCATCACAAGCGCTGAGCGATGTACGAGTTGCGCCTGCTATGCCCGCAAGAGCGGGTCGAGGTGCTGGGCGAGGCGCTGGACGCGCTCGATGCCCTGAGCGTCAGCGTCGAGGATGCCGACGCCCAGACCGAGGCTGAACAGGCCCTGTTCGGCGAGCCCGGCATGCCGCCGCCGGCCGAGGGCTGGCAACGCTCGCGCGTGCTGGCCTTGTTCTCCACGCAGGCCGCCGCGCAGGAGGCGGCCACGCTGCTGCAGGCGCAGGACTTCTTCGCCGAGTGTCGCCTGCTGGGCGTGGCGGAGGTGCCGGAGCAGGACTGGGTGCGCCTGACGCAGTCGCAGTTCGCGCCGGTGGACATCACGCCCGAGTTCTGGATCGTGCCGACCTGGCACGAGCCGCCAGCGCAGGCGCGCATCATCATCCGGCTCGATCCGGGCCTGGCTTTCGGGACGGGCACGCACCCCACCACGCGCATGTGCCTGCGCTGGATCGCGACGCAGGCACCGCAGCGGCCCTTGGGGCGGGTGCTCGACTACGGTTGCGGCTCCGGCATTCTGGCCATCGGGGCGGCCAAGTTCGGCGCCCGCGATATTGACGCGGTCGACATCGACGAAGCTGCGGTCGCGTCGACCCGGCTCAACGCCGAGGCCAATGGCGCTCGGTTGCGCGCCGGATTGCCGGAACTGGCGCAAGGCCAGTATCAGACCGTGCTGGCCAATATCCTGGCGACACCGCTCAAGGTGCTGGCGCCGCTGCTTTGCTCGCGTGTTGCCGCGGGCGGGGCGCTGGTGCTGGCGGGCATCCTGGAACGACAGGTCGACGAGCTCAAGCAGGCCTATGCGCCCTATTGCCAGCTGGCCGTTGCGGACAGCGAGGACGGCTGGGTGCTCATGACGGCTTCCTTCTGACGACACGGATTTCCTGCGGGGCACCCCTACAATCGGTGCTCCATGAGCCTGATCACACGCTGCCCTGCCTGCCGGACGATGTTCAAGGTCGTTCCGGACCAGCTGCGTATTTCCGAAGGCTGGGTGCGCTGTGGCAAGTGTGAAGAGATCTTCAATGCCTCGTCCCACCTGGTTCAGGCCGAGGCGCAAGCCAGTGCGCTAGCGGCGAGCGAGGCACCGGACACGGTGCCGTTCGAGGGCGCCCTGGCAGCCGCCATGGCGTCCGGGACTCCGGTGCCGGCGGATCAGGCTGGTGCAGCCGCTGAGCTTGCCTCGCAGGATCGTCTTGCACCGGCACAAGGCGTGGTGGACTTCGAGCTGAAGGAGCAACGGGGGGCTGAGGTGGCGTCGATGGTGGAGCTGGCGGTGCCGAGTTCACCATCGCCCGCGGACGGCTCCACCCAGGGAGGCCCTGCGCCGGCAGGCTCCGGCGCAGCGGCTGAAACCTTGCCCGACCGGGAGGCGGCGATGGTGGAGGCGGCGCCGCCCGTCGAGCTGTCGTTCATGCACAGCGCACGGAAAGCCTCGCGCTGGCATCGCCCGCTGGTGCGGGCAACCCTGCTGGTCGCTGGTCTGCTGCTGATGACGGGGCTGGCGCTCCAGGTCCTGGTGCAGGAGCGGGATCGCATGGCCGCCCTGGAACCCGGCGTCAAGCCGTGGCTGGAGAACATGTGCCTGCTGTTGGACTGCCAGGTGCGGCCATTGCGCCAGATCGAGTCCGTGGTCATCGACAGCTCGGCCTTCAGCAAGACCAAGGGCGATGTGTACCGGCTCAGCTTGACGCTGAAGAATACTGCGCCCATTGACTTGGCGACGCCAGCCGTCGAGCTGGCGCTGACCGACACAATGGATCGTGCCCTGATCCGCCGGGTGTTTCGCCCCGAGGAGCTGGGCCTGCGGTCCGGCGTGATCGCGGCGGCATCCGAAGCGCAGACCACCCTGGAATTGACCATCAAGGGCAACGGCAACGGCGAGCGCATCGCCGGCTATCGCCTGCTGGCTTTTTATCCCTGATATCTCCAACCAAGCAAGACCCATGGCAACTCTCATTTGCGGCTCCCTGGCCTTTGACACCATCATGAACTTCGAGGGGCGCTTTGCCGAGCAGATCCTGCCGGACCAGCTGCACATCCTCAACGTTTCCTTCCTGGTGCCCACCCTGCGCCGCGATTTCGGTGGCTGTGCCGGCAATATTGCCTATGCGCTCAAGGTGCTGGGCGGCACACCCCTGCCCATGGCCACCGTGGGCAACGACGGCGCTGATTACGTGCAACGCATGCGCGGTCTGGGTATCGCCACCACCTATGTGCGCGAGATCAAAGAGACCTACACGGCGCAGGCGCTGATCATGACCGACAAGGACAACAACCAGATCACGGCGTTCCACCCCGGTGCGATGATGCAGGCGCATGTCACACGCATCGAGCGTCATCCGGACATCAAGCTGGGCATCATTTCGCCCGACGGGCGCGATGCCATGTTGCAGCACGCCGAGCAGTTCAAGGCCGCGGATATCCCCTTTGTCTTCGATCCGGGCCAGGGTCTGCCCATGTTCGACGGCAAGGAACTGGCGCGCTTCATCGAGCAGTCCGCCTGGGTTACCGTGAACGACTATGAGGGCAAGATGCTGTGCGAGCGCACGGGCTGGTCGCCGGCCGAGATCTCGCGCAAGGTACGTGGACTGGTCATCACGCTCGGCCATGAAGGCAGCGAGGTCTGGATTGACGGCCACAAGACCCTGGTGCCGCCGGTCAAGGCCGCGGCCGTGGTCGACCCGACGGGCTGTGGCGATGCCTACCGCGGCGGCCTGCTCTATGGCCTGGAGCGTGGCTGGTCGCTGGAGCAGGCGGCCGAGCTGGGCAACCGCATGGGCTCGCACAAGATCGCCCATCGCGGCCCGCAGAACTACACGGTGGAGCCGCGCGCCTTCGGCGTCTGAGGAATCAGCCTGCCGGGTCCAGACGCGGCCAGTCAGCCCCGGCCGCCCGGGGCGCGGCCACGCGCAGCTGCTTGCGCCGGGCCGTGGCGCCACGTACCAGTTCGACGGCGGATTTGGGCACACCCAGCGTCTCGGCCAGCCAGGCCTGCAGCGCGAGGTTGGCTTTTCCGTCCACCGGGGGCGCATGCAATCGCACGCGCAAGGCCTCGTCGTGCAAGCCCTGGATCTGCGTCCGGGCCGCATTGGGCATGACGTGCACCGTGACCAGCACCGCGCCGTCCTTCTGCAGCTGCAGAAAGGGGAATGCGGGCAGGGTCGGGCTCATGGACCGGGTGTATCAATGAAAAAGCCCGCTGCCTGGGCAGGCAACGGGCTTGAGGCCTAGACCGTCTTAGGGACGGCTGGCAGTCGGGAAAGGCCAAGCGGCCTGCGGGTTCAGCGTGGTCTGGGCCACGGGTGCCGCAGCAGCCGGGGCAGCAGCAGGCTTCGCAGCAGCCTTCTTCTTCGCCGGCTTCTTGGCAGCCTTCTTCGCAGCAGGCTTCTTCGCAGCAGGCTTCTTGGCGGCAGCCTTCTTCGCTACCTTCTTGGCAGCGGATTTCTTGGCGGCCGGCTTCTTCGCAGCAGCTTTCTTGGCGGCCGGCTTCTTGGCGGCTACCTTCTTCGCTGCGGGCTTCTTGGCAGCGGCCTTCTTGGCCGGAGCCTTCTTCGCCGGAGCCTTCTTTGCCGCGGCCTTCTTGGCCGGGGCTTTCTTTGCTGCCGGCTTCTTGGCCGGAGCCTTCTTCGCCGCTACTTTCTTCTTCGCGGGGGCCTTCTTAGCGGCCGCTTTCTTTGCAGTTGCCATCACATTTCTCCTTGATCAAGTTACAAAGAGCACTTCATGCGTTTGTTGGAGTGCATGAAGCGATTCATGAGGCTGGGGTAGGGCCCAACGCCATGAACAGGGGTGCACAGGCTGGCGCCACATTCTGTGGAGCGGTCGACAGCCAATGCAATTCTGGAAGCCATAGATCGTGTGTTTATCAATCCCAGGAGAGCGCGCCACCCGACTGGTACTCGATGACGCGGGTCTCGAAGAAGTTGCGTTCCTTCTTGAGGTCGATCATCTCGCTCATCCAGGGGAACGGGTTCTCTTCGTTGGGGAACAAGGGCTCCAGGCCAATCTGCGTGGCGCGCCGGTTGGCGATATAGCGCAGGTAGCCCTTGAACATGGAGGCATTGAGGCCCAGCACGCCGCGCGGCATGGTGTCCTCAGCGTAGCGGTATTCCAGCTCGACGGCCTTTTCGAACAGGGCCTTGATCTCGGCCTTGAACTCGGGCGTCCACAGCTGCGGGTTCTCCAGCTTGATCTGGTTGATCAGGTCGATGCCGAAGTTGCAGTGCATGGACTCGTCGCGCAGGATGTACTGGTACTGCTCGGCCGCACCCGTCATCTTGTTCTGGCGGCCCAGCGCCAGGATCTGGGTGAAGCCCACGTAGAAGAACAGCCCTTCCATCAGGCAGGCGAAGACGATCAGCGACTTGAGCAGGGTCTGGTCGGTTTCCAGCGTGCCGGTGTGGAAGTTGGGGTCCATGATCGCGTTGATGAACGGGATCAGGAACTCGTCCTTGTCGCGGATGGACTGGACCTCGTGGTAGGCGTTGAAGATCTCGGACTCGTCCAGACCCAGCGACTCCACGATGTACTGGTAGGCGTGGGTGTGGATCGCCTCTTCGAAGGCCTGGCGCAACAGGAACTGGCGGCACTCGGGGGCCGTGATGTGGCGGTAGGTGCCCAGCACGATGTTGTTGGCGGCCAGCGAATCGGCCGTCACGAAGAAACCCAGGTTGCGCTTGACGATGCGGCGCTCGTCCTCGGACAGACCATTCGGGTCTTTCCAGGTGGCGATGTCGCGCGTCATGTTGACTTCCTGCGGCATCCAGTGGTTGGCGCAGGTGGCCAGGTATTTTTCCCAGGCCCACTTGTACTTGAACGGCACCAGCTGGTTGACGTCGGTCTGGCCGTTGATGATGCGTTTGTCGGCGGCCTTGATGCGGTGCGTAGAGGCCGCCGCAATGCTCGGCGCGTGCACCGGTGCAGCGGGCGCCGCGCTGGCCTGCACGGTGCGCAGCTGGGGAGTTTGAGAGGGAGGCTCACTCGGGCGGCTGCTCATCGCAGCGCCGGAGAAAGAGGATGACGGTGTGGGTTTGACTTCTTCGTCCCAGGACAACATAGAAGGTTCCAATCAGCGGATTATGGGAGCGGCGACGTGAATTGGAAAGTATTCATTCACATCGCCGCCGATTCTGTTGCTCAATTGCATCGCATGTGCATCACGCGACGCGTTGCGATCATCACTGGCAAGCCTCGCAACCCGGATCGTCGATGGCGCAGAACTTGATGTCGGTCGCCGCCGTGGCCATCTGGGCTTGCGCGGCGGCAGCCGCGGCTTCCAGTGCGCTCATGGAGGCGCCGCCTTGCGAAGCACCGCCCGAGGAGACAGCGTTGAGGCGACCGGCCGCCACGGTGGACTTCTCCGCATGGGTGGCTGAGGTGGTGCGCAGGTAGTAGGTGGTCTTGAGGCCACGCAGCCAGGCCAGCTTGTAGGTCTCGTCCAGCTTCTTGCCGGAGGCGCCGGCCATGTAGATGTTGAGCGACTGGGCCTGGTCGATCCACTTCTGGCGGCGCGAAGCGGCTTCCACCAGCCACTTGGGCTCCACCTCGAAGGCCGTGGCGTACAGGGCCTTGATGTCCTGCGGCACGCGGTCGATGGGCAGCAGCGAGCCGTCGAAGTGTTTCAGGTCCATCACCATCACGTCATCCCACAGGCCGAGGCGCTTGAGGTCGCGCACCAGGTAGTGGTTGATGACCGTGAACTCACCCGACAGGTTGGACTTGACCGAGAGGTTGCCGAAGCAGGGCTCGATGGAGGCGTCCACGCCGATGATGTTGGAGATGGTGGCGGTCGGCGCGATGGCCACACAGTTGGAATTGCGCATGCCGTCCGTGGCGATCTTGCGGCGCAGGGCGTCCCAATCCAGACTGGCGGATCGGTCCACCTCCACATAACCGCCGCGCTGCTGATTCAGCAGCTCCAGCGTGTCTAGCGGCAGGATGCCCTGGTCCCACAGCGAGCCGCGGTAGCTGGAATAGACGCCGCGCTCGCGGGCCAGCTCGGTCGAGGCCCAGTAGGCGTGGTAGCAGACCGCCTCCATGGACTGGTCGGCGAATTCCACGGCGGCGTCGCTGGCGTAGGGGATGCGCAGCTCGTACAGCGCGTCCTGGAAGCCCATGATGCCCAGGCCCACCGGACGGTGGCGCAGGTTGGAGTCCCGCGCCTTCTTGACGGCGTAGTAGTTGATGTCGATCACGTTGTCCAGCATGCGCATGGCCGTGGCGATGGTCTTCTTGAGCTTCTCCTGGTCGATCTTGCCGTCCTTCAGGTGCTGGCGCAGGTTGACCGAACCCAGGTTGCAGACGGCCGTTTCGGTGTCGCTGGTGTTGAGCGTGATCTCGGTGCACAGGTTGGACGAGTGCACCACGCCGGCATGCTGCTGCGGCGAGCGCACGTTGCAGGCGTCCTTGAAGGTGATCCAGGGGTGGCCGGTCTCGAACAGCATGGAGAGCATCTTGCGCCACAGATCGACGGCGGGCACGGTCTTGCTCGGCTTGATTTCGCCGCGTTTGGCCTTCTCCTCGTAGCGCACGTAGGCCTTCTCGAAGTCAGTGCCGAACAGGTCGTGCAGGTCGGGGACGTCGGACGGGGAGAACAGGGTCCACTCGCCCTTTTCCATGACGCGGCGCATGAACAGGTCCGGGATCCAGTTGGCCGTGTTCATGTCGTGCGTGCGGCGGCGGTCGTCGCCGGTGTTCTTGCGCAGCTCCAGGAACTCCTCGATGTCCAGGTGCCAGGTTTCCAGGTAGGTGCAGACGGCGCCCTTGCGCTTGCCGCCCTGGTTCACGGCCACGGCGGTGTCGTTGACCACCTTCAGGAAAGGCACGACGCCCTGCGATTCGCCGTTGGTGCCCTTGATGTGCGAGCCGAGGGCGCGCACGCGGGTCCAGTCGTTGCCCAGGCCGCCGGCAAACTTGGACAGCAGGGCGTTTTCCTTGATGGACTCGTAGATGCCGTCGAGATCGTCGGGCACCGTGGTCAGGTAGCAGCTGGACAGCTGCGAGCGCAGGGTGGCCGAGTTGAACAGCGTCGGGGTGGACGACATGAAGTCGAAGGACGACAACACCTCGTAGAACTCGATGGCACGCGCCTCGCGGTCGATTTCGTTGAGCGCCAGGCCCATGGCCACGCGCATGAAGAAGGCCTGCGGCAGTTCGATGCGGGTCTTGCGCACGTGCAGGAAATAGCGGTCGTACAGGGTCTGCAGGCCCAGGTAGTCGAACTGCATGTCGCGTTCGGCCTTGAGTGCGGCACCCAGGCGCTGCAGGTCGTAGTTCAGCAGCTCGGGGTTGAGCAGCTCGTTCTCGACCCCCTTCTTGATGAAACCGGGGAAGTAGTCGGCATAAGCCTCGGCCATTTCCTGCGGTTGCACGTCGCGCCCCAGCACTTCCTTGGCGATGGTGTGGAACAGCAGGCGGGCCGTGGCGTAGGTGTAGTCCGGGTCCTTCTCGATCAGGGTACGGGCCGCGAGGATGGAAGCCTTGTAGACCTCGTCGATCGGCACGCCGTCGTACAGGTTGCGCATGGTCTCGGCCACGATCGGGTCGGCCTTGATGTCGGCGCCCAGGTTGGCGCAGGCGTTCTCGATCAGGCGCTTGAGGCGGTCCAGGTCCAGCGGGATGCGCTGGCCGCCGTCGGTCACATGCAGCTGCGGTGCGGCAGGCGCGGCCTGGGTCGCGGCCTGCTGGGCACGTTCCTGGGCACGGCGCTCGCGATAGAGCACGTAGGCACGCGCCACTTCATGGTGGCCGCTGCGCATCAGGCCCAGTTCCACCTGGTCCTGCACGTCTTCAATATGGAAGGTGCCGCCGCCCGGGCGGGAGCGCACCAGCGCGCGCACCACGCCCTGGGTCAGGCCGTCCACCACCTCACGCACGCTGGCCGAGGCCGCGCCCTGGGTGCCGTGCACGGCCAGGAAGGCCTTCATCAAAGCCACGGCGATCTTGCTCGGCTCGAACGGCACCACAGCGCCGTTGCGGCGGATGATCTGGTAGTTGTTCAGCGGGGTGGCGCTGGTGCTTTCCTGGGCTTGCATGTTCAGGACACCGGTGTGGAGGGGGGGGGTCGCAGGAGTCTGGGCGGTTTGCATCATTTCCTCGTCGTCAGCAAATCTGTTGTTGGTTTGGGCGGGCGCTTTTTCTGGCTTGCGGTGCGTGTTGCCGAGCGAGAAACGCAGTCGGCAAAAAACACTATATATGGGGTTCGTGGCGAATACAAGCCACTACCGGTAGTGTAGCGTGCCGCAGACGCGTGATCGTTTTTCCGAGTGAAAAATGCCGCCGGTATTGCCTGCGCACGGCCTTGCACAA
Source organism: Pseudomonadota bacterium (assembly GCA_021845965.1). Lineage (GTDB taxonomy): Bacteria > Pseudomonadota > Gammaproteobacteria > Burkholderiales > Burkholderiaceae_C > Hylemonella. The sequence continues at coordinate 75,817 of JAJZUZ010000001.1, forward strand.
GTCGTGTGCAGGGGTGGCTGCGAGCCGTTGACATGACTGCGTGCCGAGAAAAAACTCCAGCATTGGCGTGCCATGGCGAGGCATTTGACCGCCATGGCCGCATGCTTTCTGGTGAAGGTTCGCGCTGGCGGCGGCGCTGCGACGCGCCATCGCATGCTTGCCAGACTGTCAGCTGGCTGTGGTGGCTTCGGGAAAATACTGAGCCGGCCAGGCCAGGCTCTGCTGCAACCGGGTCCATGCAAAGCCGGCACCCGGGTCGCCCTTGCGCCCGGGCGCGATGTGCTCGTGCCCGGCAATGTGCCGTACCGGGTAACGCTGCGCCAGCGCCGCGCACAGGCTCGTCAGCGTTTCGTACTGCGGCGCCTCGAAGGCTTCGCCTTCGAGCCCTTCGAGTTCGATACCGATCGAGTCGTCATTGCAGTTGTCCCGCCCACGGTAGTGGGAGACGCCGGCGTGCCAGGCACGCTCGTCACAGCTGACGAACTGCCACAGCTCGCCGTTGCGCCGGATGTAGAAGTGCGACGAGACCTGCATGCCCTCGATGGACCTGAAATAGGGATGGGCGTTCCAGTCCAGCGTGTTGGTGAACAGCCGCTGCACCTCGTCGCCACCATACCGGCCCGGCGGCAGGCTGATGGAGTGGAGGACCAGCAAGTCGATGGTGGCCTTTGCCGGGCGGGGGCCGAAATTGGGTGAGCACAGTGGGCGCGCGAAGCGGTACCAGCCGTCATGCCAGAGGCCGGTGCCTGCCGGGGTATCAGACTGATTCATGCGGCGGGGTCGTTGCCTTGCGGCGTGTCGATGTTCAGGCGCGCGATGCGGTAGCGGATCTGGCGCAGACTCAGGCCCAGCTTGGCGGCGGCGGCGGTACGGTTGAAGCCGGTCTCCTGCAGGGCCTTGATCAGGATCTCGCGCTCCTGCCGATCCAGATGATCCTGCAGGTCAGCGGGCAGATCGGGAGCATCCTGTGGTGATCCGGCCGGCGCGGCCTCAGGCAGCGCAGTGGGTGCGGAAGCGGCCGGATCGGAGGCCGGCGGTTCCAGGGGGGAGAAGCTGCTCTCCAGCGTGTCGAAGCTCAGCTCGCCGCCGTCGCTCAAGGCCACGGCACGGTGCAACAGGTTCTCCAGCTCGCGCACGTTGCCGGGCAGCGGATGGAGTGCCAGCTGCGCCAGCGCCTCGGGCGCGAGCCGCGGCACCGGCAGGCCGGATTCGGCCGCGATGCGCGCCAGCAGAGCCTCGCAAAGCAGCGGCAGGTCCTCGCGCCGCTCCCGCAGCGGCGGAATATCAATCTCGATCACGTTGAGACGATAGTAGAGGTCCTGGCGGAAGCGCCCGTCCTGCACTTCGCGCGCCAGATTCTTGTGCGTGGCACTGACGATGCGCACGTCTGCCGCCTCTTCCTGGGTGCCGCCCACGGGGCGCACGCAGCGCTCCTGGATGGCACGCAGGAGCTTGGATTGCATGGACAGGGGGAGGTCGCCAATCTCATCCAGAAACAGCGTGCCGCCGCGCGCGGCCTGGAAGTAACCGTCACGGTCCTGGGTCGCGCCGGTGTAGGCGCCTTTGCGTACGCCAAAGAACTCGGCTTCCAGCAGGCTCTCGGGTATGGCGCTGCAGTTCACGGCGATCATGGGGCCGCTGGCGCGATGGCTGTTGGCGTGCAGGGCCTGGGCGGTCAACTCCTTGCCGGTGCCGGATTCCCCGCAGACCAGCACTGGCGCCATGCTGCGCGCCACCTTGACGATGCGTTCGCGGACCTGACGCATGGCGGCCGAGTGTCCCACCAGGCGCTGCAGCGCGGCTTCCGCGGCCGTGGTCGACGCCGGTGCCCCGCCGGGGCGCGCCGGCTGGAGCGGTGCGACGGCCGGCGTCGAGCGGCTGGCCTGCGCATCCTGCATCGCCGAGGCGATGACCGTACGGAACTGCTTGAGGTCGACCGGCTTGGTCAGGTAGTCGAAGGCGCCCGCCTTGAGCGACTCCACGGCATTTTCCGCGGACCCGTAGGCCGTGATCACCACGCTGCGCTCGCCGCGCTGCTGGGCACGCAGGCGCTGAATGAGATCTATGCCGTGGCCGTCGGGCAGGCGCATGTCGGTGATCAGCACGTCGTAGTGGCGATGCTGAAGGTGCTCCCAGGCATCCGCCACGTTCTCCGCGACATCGACGCGGTAGCCCTCGCGCAGCAGCGTCAGTTCGTACAGCGTGCGCAGATCGGGTTCGTCGTCCACGACCAGGATGTGCGCGCTTGTGGAAGTGGTGGGGCTGGTCATGGGCTTGCAGACTGGCTGGCCGCGGGCGGCAGGCCTTCGGCGGCCTGCGCGCGGCGCAGGGTAATGAGAAATTCGTTGCCGTCCATCATGGTATCGCGGGCCACGCGACGCGTACGCTGGTAGGCGATCGTCGCACCATGCCCTGCACACAGCTCCCGACAAATATACAGCCCCAGCCCGCTGGAGCGGCTCTCGGAGGAGAAGAAGGGCTCGAACAGATGCTGCTCGACCGAGCGCTCCATGCGCGGGCCGTCGCTCCAGACCGCGAGCAGGGGCTCAGCGCCGGCATTGAGCTGCGTCACGACCTGGATGGACTCGGCCTGCCGGCTGGCGTGCCGGCGGGCATTGTCCAGCAGGTTGACCAGAACGCGGCGCAGGTGCTCCGGGTCGAAGCTCACCAGCAGGGGGAAAGGCGCCAAATTCATGCCCAGCATGTCGGCACTGGCGTTCTGGCCAGCCCAGTCACGACAGATGCGGCGGACCGCCTGGTTCAGGTCCAGGGTCTGCGGCTCGAAGGAGATCGCCTGGTCGCCCACGCGCGAGATGTTGAGGACGTCGTCCACGATTTTGCCCAGACGCCTGGCGTTCTGCCGGATCATCTGGGTCAGCCGCAACTGGCGCGGGTCCGCCAGTTCCTCGTCCAGCAAGGCGTTGGCCTGCGCAATGGCGGCCAGGGGATTGCGGATCTCGTGCGCCACGGCAGCCGACATACGGCCCATGCTGGCCAGTTTCTCGGTGCGCATGCGGGCCTCCATCTCGCGCTGGTCCTGCAGGAACATCACGCACAGACTGTCGGTGTCACCCCAGTGCGCGGTGGTGAGGCGGGTGCGAACGCGCAAGGGGCGGTCCCCTTCGTCGAGGTGCTGGATGTTGATATCCGCATTCTGGAAATCGCCATGGCCGGTGAAGACCAGGAGCACCAGCGCCGCCAGCGACTGCCAGCCGGGCTCGTCAGCCAGGTTGAAGGGCGCCACCTTCAGGGAGCGGCCGTCCGCCTGCAGCATGCGCCGTGCCGCCGGATTGGCCGCATGGACGGTGCCACGCGCATCCACGACCAGCACGCCATCGGACATGGATTCAATCACCAGGTCGTTGACCTGCTGCTGCAGACGCATCGCATTCTGGCTGCGCCGGGAACGTTGCTGTTCACTGGCCAGACGGGCGGACAGCCGGTGCGCCAACAAGGCGATCACGAAGCTGCCCGAGCCGGTGAGGGCCGCCTGGACGATGTACGGCGCGCCTTCAGCCAGACCGTGCAGCGCGAGCCAGCCGCTGTGGGCCAGCAGCAGCAGCGTGATGCCGGCTGCGGTGCCCAGCGCAAGGGTCAGGGTGCCCAGCACCGCCGCCTGCAGCACGGGAAGCGTGTACAGCGGCGTGTAATTGATGACACTGCCGTGCAGCATGTACAGGGCGGAAAAGATGAGAACGTCGATGCCGATGCTGCCGAACCAGCGTTGGTCGAAATTGGGGCCGAGACGCTCCGGCCGCGGCGCGACCCGCACCATCAGCGTGGCGGCGAAATATCCCGCGCACAGCAGCACCAGCCCCACATGAACCGTCTGTCCCAGCAGATAAAGCGAGCCTTGCAGCAGGAACAGCACCAGGCCCAGCATGACCCGCGCCGTCATGAAGCCCAGCCACAGACGTCGGAATTCCTGCTGGTCCTCGGGTGTCCCGCGCGCCTCGTCCAGGAGCGCCGGGCCAAACCAGGAGTGCATGCTGTCGCGTGCCGGCATATTGAACGGGCCCTAGGCCTCGGCGGCGTCCCGGTGTCCCGCGCTGCAGTAGAGGTCCAGCCGTCCCACGACCGCCTCGTTGCGCGGCAGATGAACCCCGCAACGTGCGCAGCGGACCATTTCCTGCGGCCCCGGCGGGGTGGTTGGTGGCTCCGGCCTGTCCTGCTTCATGCTCTCGCGTCGGCCGGAGCGAAACAGCCACACGGCCAGCATCGCGATGGCCAGAAACAGCATGAACTTCATGACATCGGGCGCTGCAGAATGATCTCGAGCACGAAGCGCGAGCCGACATAGGCCAGCAGCAGCAGGCCCGCACCCGTGAAGAGCAGGCGCGCGGCGCGCCAGCCGCGCCAGCCAAAACGGGCACGGCCCAGCAGCAACACAGCAAACACCAGCCAGGACAGGACGGAAAACACCGTCTTGTGATTCCACTTCCAGGCGCTGCCGTACAGCTGCTCGTCAAACAGGAAGCCGGCCAGCAGCGTGGCCGACAGCAACACGAAGCCGGCCCCGACAAAGCGGAAGGTCAGGCGCTCCAGCGTCAGCAGAGGCAGGCCGCTGTGCGGGTCGGCCGCCTGGCGGATGCGTTCTTCGGAACGCAGCATCAGAACCGCGTGCACCACCGCCACCGCGAACAATCCGTAGGAGGCGATGCCCAGCGCCCAGTGCAGCGGCAGCCAGGCCGAGGCACGGGCATGCAAGGGCTGGCCCGGGTAGAGCAGGGCCAGCACCACGGCGCCTGCGCCCAGGATGGACAGCGCCCAGCGGGTCTGCAACTGGGGGTAGAGCTGACTTTCGATGGCATACACGGCCGCCACCAGCCAGACCGTGACGGAGAGTGCCGGCGCAAAGCCGAAACGCGGTGCCTCGCCCAGCAGGCTCCAGCCCAGCAGCGCACCGTGCAGCAGCCAGGCCAGCACCACGGCGCGACGGGCGGCGACCGGCGACAGACGGGCCGCCGCCGGTGCGGCGTAAGCGAGGGCGGTGAGTGACGTCAGAACCAGGCTGGCGGCGGAGGCACTGGGTAAAATCATGGGTACAGTTTAGCGTTTTGCCTTCTCGACTTTCTTCCGGCGGGCACGCCTCTGGAGCTGGGTCTTACATCTGCTTACCGGAAACCATCCATGGCCTCCGCCCTCACCGACAAACTCAGCCGCCTGGTCAAGGAAATCCGTGGCCAGGCCCGCATCACCGAATCCAACGTGGCCGACATGCTGCGCGAAGTGCGCATGGCCCTGCTGGAAGCCGACGTGGCCCTGCCCGTGGTGCGCGACTTCATCGCCCGTGTCAAGGACAAGGCCCTGGGCCAGGAGGTCATGGGCTCGCTCACGCCCGGCCAGGCCCTGGTGGGCATCGTCAACCGCGAACTGGCCGCCACCATGGGCGAGGGCGTGGCCGACCTCAACCTCGCCGCCCAGCCGCCGGCCGTGATCCTGATGGCCGGCCTGCAGGGCGCCGGCAAGACGACGACGACGGCCAAGCTGGCGCGTCACCTGGTCGAGAAGCGCAAGAAGAAGGTGCTGACCGTCTCGGGCGACGTCTACCGCCCGGCCGCCATCGAGCAGCTCAAGACCGTCACGGCACAGGCTGGTGCCGAGTGGTTTCCCAGCACCCCGGAGCAGAAGCCGGCCGACATTGCGCGTGCCGCGCTCGACTACGCGAAGAAGCATTTCGTCGACGTGCTGCTGGTCGACACGGCGGGACGGCTGGCCATCGACGAGGCGCTGATGAAGGAGATCCGCGAACTGCACGCGGTCCTCAATCCCGTCGAGACGCTGTTCGTGGTCGATGCCATGCAAGGCCAGGACGCGATCAATACCGCCAAGGCCTTCAAGGAGGCGCTGCCGCTGACCGGCATCATCCTGACCAAGACCGACGGCGACTCGCGTGGTGGTGCCGCGCTCTCCGTGCGCGCCGTCACCGGCGTGCCGATCAAGTTCGCCGGCACCAGCGAGAAGATCGACGGCCTGGAGGTCTTCGATGCCCAGCGCCATGCCGGCCGTGTACTGGGCATGGGCGACATCGTGGCCCTGGTCGAGCAGGTCACCGCCAATGTCGACATGGCCGCGGCGCAGAAGCTGGCCGCCAAGGTCAAGAGCGGCGAAGGCTTCGACCTCAACGACTTCCTGGCGCAGCTGCAGCAGATGCGGCAGATGGGCGGCCTGTCCAGCCTGATGGACAAGCTGCCCACCCAGCTGGCGGCCAAGGCTGGGCAGGTCGACACCGACCGCGTCGAGAAGGATCTGCGCCGCAAGGAAGGCATCATCAACAGCATGACCAGGCTGGAGCGCCGCAAGCCTGAGCTCATCAAGGCCACCCGCAAGCGCCGCATCGCGGCTGGCGCCGGCGTGCAGGTTCAGGACGTGAACCGCCTGCTCAAGGAATTCGAGCAGATGCAGGAGATGATGAAGAAGATGAAGGGCGGCGGCATGATGAAGCTCATGAAACGCATGGGGGGCATGAAAGGCCTGCCCAAGATGCCGTTTTAGCTCGGGCGCCGCGGCCCCGTTGCGGGCGGCAGCCTCCGGGCTTGTCCTAGTTGTTCACGCCTGCTCGCCGTTGGACAATGCCGGGATTGTCGTCCGGGCCTCATGCTTGGGCGGAGTCGTTGGCTAATTCCCCAAAGGACGGACTTCAGATGACTGATGCGTCGCCGGATCTGACCAGGCTTGTCTATTCAAAGACCGAGCTGGGGCAAAAGGAAATCCAGTCCCGGGCCCTGGGACTCACGCCCAAGATACGCAGTACCTTGATTCTCGTCGACGGCAAGCGCACCGGTGCAGACCTTCTTGCCCTGACCGGAGCGGACAATGTCGCGTCGCTTGCGCAATTGCTGGAGGTGGGGTGCATCGAGGGCGTTGAGCCCCGGAGCGCCCAGCCGGCACCCGCCGCCCAGGGCTCCGCCGGCGCGGGGGTGGCGGCATTGCCGCCGGCGGATTCACGCGATTCCAAGCAGGTGGAGATGGCGCGCAACTTCATGCTGAACACGGTAAACAACATCTTCGGTCAGAACATGCGCCTGACACTGATTGAGTCCATCCACGCCTGCAAGACCGCAGAGGAACTGAGGCGCGTCTACCCGTCTTGGGAAGAAGCCATGGCCAGTGATCGAGCAGGCGCCAAGCGCCTTGCGGAGATGCGCGAGAAGTTGTTCGCGGTACTCTGACGCCAAGAAGGCGAACGTTCCCTGCGCTGTGCGTCACTATGTGGCGCCGCGGCGTTCAGTTGATGGTTGATAGGCGCGTGCCAGGCAGGCTTACCTCCGCGAGAGGAACGCCTGCGGTGACATCATTTCAGTACCACCTCGCCACGCAGCGAGTGCGGGTAGGCCATCGCAATCTTCACTTCCACCATCTGCCCGATCAGCCGTGCCGGCGCCTGCAGGTTCACCGCACGGTTGCATTCCGTGCGGCCCATCAGCTCGCCTGAATCACGTTTGGACAGACCTTCGACCAGGATGCGCTGCACGGTGCCCACGCGGCTTTCGCTGATGCGCCGCATATTGGCATCGATCATGGCCTGCACTTGCTGCAGGCGCCTGAGTTTGACCTCGTGTGGCGTGTCGTCGTGCAGGTTGGCCGCTGGTGTGCCCGGGCGCGGGCTGAAGATGAAGCTGAAGGAATTGTCGAAGCCCACGTCCTCGATCAGCCTGACCAGCTTGCCGAAATCCTCGTCGGTCTCGCCGGGGAAGCCGACGATGAAGTCGCTGGAGAGTGCCATGTCAGGGCGGATGGCGCGCAGCTTGCGCACCGTGCTCTTGTATTCCATGGCCGTGTAGCCGCGCTTCATCGCCATGAGGATGCGGTCGCTGCCGTGCTGCACGGGTAGATGCAGGTGGCTGACCAGTTTGGGCACCTTGTCATAGGCAGCGATCAGCGAGGGCGTGAACTCGTTGGGGTGGCTGGTGGTGTAGCGGATGCGCTCGATGCCCGGGATGTCGGCCACGTACTCGATCAGGGTGGCGAAGTCGGCCATCTCCGCCGTGCCGCCCATCGGTGCGCGCCAGGCATTCACGTTCTGCCCCAGCAGCGTCACTTCCTTCACGCCCTGGTCGGCCAGACCGGCCACCTCCACCAGCACATCTTCGAAGGGGCGGCTCACTTCCTCGCCGCGTGTGTAGGGCACCACGCAGTAGCTGCAATACTTGGAGCAGCCTTCCATGATGCTGACGAAGGCGGTCGCACCCTCTACCTTGGCCGGCGGCAGGTGGTCGAACTTTTCGATCTCCGGAAAGCTGATGTCCACCTGCGGGCGCCTCTGCGTGTCACGTGCGGCCAGCAGCTCGGGCAGGCGGTGCAGGGTCTGCGGACCGAATACCACGTCCACGTAGGGCGCGCGCGCGATGATGGCGGCGCCTTCCTGGCTGGCCACGCAGCCGCCGACGCCGATCTTCACGCCTTTTTTCTTCAGGTGCTGCACCCGGCCGAGGTCGGAGAACACTTTCTCCTGCGCCTTCTCGCGCACGGAGCAAGTGTTGAAGAGGATCAGGTCGGCCTCGTCAACGTTGTCGGTCTTCTCGTAGCCTTGGGCGGCGTTGAGCACGTCGCTCATTTTGTCCGAGTCGTACTCGTTCATCTGGCAGCCGAAGGTCTTGATGAATACTTTCTTGCTCATGGCATCTGTCCTGGAAGCCATTCCATACGAATGGCAATAAGGGCCGCGCGTGGCAGCAGTTGATGGGGAACGGAAGTCCCCGATCCGACGCGGGATCAGTAAGAGGAAGAGTCGAGTCGCGGCGCCGGCGGCATGCCGACCGCCGCTTCGGTCGCGGTCAGCACCCAGACCTCGTGCACCAGCCCAAGCGGGTCCAGGGTGTAGCGCACGGGCAGCGTCTGTCCCTGCAGGGAGCCCGAGACCACCAGCAGGTTCTTGCGATCACGGATGCGGGCTCCGGGTGCCAGACGGGCCGGCTGGCCGTTGAGCAGCACCTCGGGCGGATTGGTGACGAGCAGTACGCCGCGCAAGGCATTGGTGGCCATGGGCGGGATGCGTTGCGGATCGGCCGTTTGTGCCTGGACGGCAGTGCCGAACAGGGTCGCAAGGGCGAGCATCGCGGTCCAGGTAAGTTGGCGAGCGGATGAACAGCGGTTCATGGTGTATATCCAGAGGCTGTAACGTAAAGTGATGAACTATACCGTGCCGGCTGATTCCTTGGGCTTGACGATGACCCAGATGCCATGGCCCATGGTTTGGTGCGTCTGCAACTGCAAAATTTCGAAGTGCTGTGCCAGCCTGGGCAACCACCAAGAACTGGGCTTCTGGATCAGGTGAGCATTGCGACCATCGGCAAGGATCTTGGCCGCTGGTCCCATGTGGATCGAGAAAAATCCCAAACCTTTGGTGAGGCGCCCGAGTTCGGCAAGCACGTTGTCGATCAGTTCCGGTTCGATGTGCTCCAAGACGTCTATGCAGCACACCAGATCGGCGGGCTGCGGTGCACCGTACTCTGGAAAAGCGGGATCGTAAGGGAGGTACTGGATAGCACCGACACCTGCTTCGGTCAGGCCCTTCAGGAGGTTCTTCTTGCCTGCGCCGTAGTCGGAAACCGACTTCACGCCGGTCTGGCGGATCAGGTCGGCCACCATGGGCGCAAAAGCCAGCGAGGCGACGCCGTAATTGGGGTTCTGGTGCAGCTCTTGCTGCATCTTGCGATATTCGTCCGTGATCGTTTGCGTTTCCATGGTCCGTTTCTCCAGTTCAAACGCCCATACCGTCGATCACGCGTTCGTAGGTTGCGTTCCAGCGATCTGCCATGGCCGTCTTGGCATAGTCCTTGAAGCAAGGTGTGCCCAGGGTGTAATGGATCAGCTTGGCGGAGGGGTTTTCCTCGTACTCGATGGCGAGCCAGTTCCATTCCAGGGGCAGTGCACCGATTTGCTCGTCGGCAAGCCAGCTGAACCGATGTAGGAAAGCGCCGGTCTGCCCTTGGATGAAATCGGGCGTCAGTACGCGGTGCGCGGGGTGGGCGCAGTTCCAGAGAATGACGCTGGACCAGTTCTTGCGCGGGTAGTTTTCGTTCTTGTTGCCCAGGTATTTCCGGTGCGCCTTGGTCTGGTAATCGTGTTGTACGACCTGCACGGCCTTGGACTCGTCGCGCAGATCCCAGAGTTCTTTGATGTCGGCCTGGCAGATCATGTCACCGTCGGCGAAGATTGCCCAACCCTGAAAATTGCTCAGATAGGGCGTCAGAAAGCGCGAGTAGATGAAGCGGTTGCTTCCATCGGTATGAGTTTCTCTGTAGCCGACCAGTGTGTTTTCGGCGAGTGGAAGGAATTGCACCGGCAGCGAAGATTTTTCCAGCACGCTTTGGCAGAAGGTGTGATAGGCGACAGCTTCGCGCTGGTCGAAGCCGACCACGAGTGTGACCTTGCTCAGTTCCATGATTTGTTTTCGAGGTATTGCCGCACCTGTTCCAGCGGTTGTGCCCACTGGCCCGGTTCAGACTGTGTGAACGAATGGATGGACGGGTACCAGAGATTTCGGCTGTCGAACTCGCTCCAGTACCAGATCTTTCTCTTGCCCGATGGGAGCAATAGCAGCACCTCTTTGCCCAAGGCGCCTGCCAGGTGCGCGGTCGTATTGCTTGTGGAGACCACAATGTCACATGCAGCAATCAAGGCGGCGAGTCCATCAATGTCGTGGAATGCGTCGACTTCGCTCACATCCTGTACTGTGATGCCATGCATATTCTGCAGAGCCTGGCGCTCGGCAACGGTGTCGCCATATTGCAGATTCACGAAATGAAAGCGATCCGACGCGAGTGGCAACAGCAGCTGCTCAAGGCTGATGCTCTTGTGTTTACCAAGGAACTTGCGGGTGCTGGACCACGAGACCCCACAAACCACTTTGCCCGCGGGAGCGATCTTCGTCCGCAGTTCGGCCACTCGCGCACGTTCGGCGAACAAGTAAGGATGGCGCGCAGTGGAAAAGCTTTCAATGCTTTGCCGAAATAGTCGAGGCAACGACCCTAAAGGAAGGTGGGCGGCGAAATCCAATGCATCACTGACTTGGGCGAGATCAATGAATTCGAAGCCCTGTATCGAGCGCGAGAAAAGGGGGATGAGCCGACTGTCCAAGGCGATCAGTTTCTTTTGTGGCAGCGATAGAAGTTCAGGCAGGATGCTCCCGTAAAGAATCTGATCTCCGATGCCCTGCTCGCCCCACAGCAGTATGGGGCGGTCGGATGAGGCGCCGCACCAGCGTGGCCGCTGCGTCTGTATTTGCAGCGCAGGCTCCTCATCGGATTGCCAACGCTGTTCCAGCAATTCCCAGCCTGCCGAGAAATCACCGGTCTGCACAAGAAGTCGACCGAGATTCGCTGCTGCAGACGGATAGTCCGGTTGAATGGTCAGGGCGTGTCGGTAACTCGCAATCGCCTCATCAACCTGGCCTAGGGATAGTTGCGATGTTGCTTTGTAATTCCACGCGCGTGCGGGGAGAGGGCTTAACTCAATAGCCCGGTCAAAGCAGGTCAGAGCTTCCTCATGGCGGTTCAAATCCGCGAGCTTCACGGCCTTGTTGAGCGACGCTTCGGCATAAGCCGGATTGATCTGCAGGGCGCGTTCATAGCAGACGAGTGATTCTGCTCCGCGTTCCAGCTCATCGAGCACAATTCCCTTGTTGTTATGGGCTTCCGCGAGATCAGGTTGCAGTATCAGCGCGCGGTCTAACGCATCGAGGCCTTCCATATGATTTCCCAGGCGGCAGCGCGCCATGCCCAGATTGCACCACGCTGCGGCGTACCCAGGGCTGACCTGGATCGCCTTTTCGAGGGCGAGGGCAGCGTCCTGGTACTCTTTCAGATTCATGAGGCTCAGGCCATAGTTGAGCCAGGCCTCGGCATGATCGGGTCTGAGTTGGGTGGCGCGTCGGTGATGTACCAGTGCCTCGGCGTCACGACCTGTATCGGACAGTGCTTTGGCCATATTGAACTGCAAGAAGCTGTGGTTCTTGTTGATGGCCAGGGCTTTGCGAAACAGCTCCATAGCCTGATCCCGGTGACCCTGCATGGCCTTGATGACGCCCAGAATGTGCAGTGCGTCGAAGTTGCGCGGTTGTGCGCTCAAAACCTGATTCAGCAGGGCGTCTGCCTCGGCTAAGCGGCCTGCTTGAAAATGCTGGACCGCTTGATGGATACGAGCGGGTATTTGTCCGTACATGAAGTAACTATCTCAAGGTCGCTCTTGAACGGCTTGGTGCAGTCGTAAACGAATATCCGTTAGCGGCTGCGTCCAATCGCCGACCTGTCTCTGCGCGAACGAACGAACAGTGGGGTACCAGAGATTGTTCCCATCATAATCAGTCCAATACCAGTGCCGCCCCTTGCCGACAGGCAAGAGCAGGAGAGTCTCTTTGCCTAGCGCGCCGGCCAAGTGTGCAGTGGTATTGCTCGTGGAGATGACGATGTCGCAGGCGGCAATCAGGGATGCAAGGCCATCGATGTCGCACAAGTTGTCAATTTCTGCGACGCTCTGGACGCGGATGCCGCGCTGCAGCTGCAGCGCACGCCGCTCGGCGGCTGTGTCACCATACTGCAGGTCGACAAAGTGCAGGCGGTCTGACGCAAGCGGAGTCAGCATCCGGTCCAAGGTAATGCTCTTATGTGCTCCGGTGTCTTTGCGGCTGCTGGACCAGGACACGCCGCATACCAGTTTCCTCCCGTCGGCGACTCTGCCTCGCAGGTCCTGCGTTCGAGCCGGGTCGGCCATCAGGAAGGGATGACGGGCCGCGGCGAAGCTGTCCTTGGAGGGGCGAAACAGGCGCGGCAGGGAGCCCAGGGGCAATTGTTCCCCAAAATTCAAGCCGTCGTTGACCGCGGCGAGATCGGTGAACTCGAAGTCCGGCAGGGATCGTGCAAACAGGGGAATAAGGCGCCGGTCTAGCGCAACAATCTTCTTTTGGGGCAGTTTGCCAAGTTCGCCGAGAATGCTGGTGTAGAGGATCTGATCGCCGATGCCCTGTTCCCCCCATAACAACAAGGGGCGGTCCGATTGCTGCCCCGTCCAAGCAGGACGTTCGGTGACCAGCCTACGGAACCCCAACTCCGGAGCCGACCAACGTGATTCGAAGTACTCCCAGCCACGCGAAAAATCGCCAGCGCGCAGGAGTATTGTCGCGAGGTTCCATTGGGCGGACACATCCGCAGGCTGAAGAGCAATTGCCTGTTCCAAATCGGCTCGTGCCGCGTCATGAAGACCCATGAAAACACGAGTGGCTCCGCGGTTGATGTAAGCGTCGGCATATGTGGGTTCGATCGAGAGGGCGCGATCCAGACACTCTATCGCCTCTAGGAATTCCCCGACTAATTGCAGCGCCGTGCCAAGCCCGCACCATGATTCATGGTGCGCCGGCTGCAATGCGAGAGCCCTTCGAAATGCAGCGATCGCATCCCCTAGCTGTTCGGTCTCGGCTAGGCAGAGGCCTAGGATGCACCATGCATCAGCGCTGTCGGGAAACATGTGCAGTGCTTGAGTCATGCGATCCACCCCCTTGGCAAAGCTGCGCGCCGCAAGCAGGGCCCTGCCCAAAGCAATCCAGGCGGGGGCGAAATTCGCATGGACTTCTAGAGCGCGTTCGAAGCACTGCTGCGCGACTTGGAATTCGCCCAACTCCAATAACGCGTTGCCTTTGTTGGTGAGAGCGTCCGCTTGGTCAGGCTGCTGCGTCAAGACGGCGTCGTAGTCCGCAATAGCCTCCTGGTACTTCTTGAGCTTAGCCTTCGCATTTCCCCGGTTGATGTACGCCCAGAATTGTCGAGGTTGAAGTCGTACCGCCGCGTCGTGGTGGGGTAGTGCCTCCGTATGGCGCCCGGAGCTGGATAGCAGCAGACCGAGGTTGTAATGAGCACCAAAATGGTCTGAATTCAATTCGATGATCTGGCCGAAAAGGTCTTGGGCCGCTTCGTTGTTGCCCATCGCCTGCTCACATACGCCCAATAAGTAGAGCCCGTCGGGATCTTGTGGGTGATTTCGCAGGTGGCTTTCGATTATTCGGCGCCCCGATTTCAGATCGCCGGTGCTGATAGCTTGTTGTGCCTTGATGAGTGGGGACATGAGATCAAAAGGCTAGGATTCGATTGGCGTCTATCTCGCCCAGCGTCGCACGCTGCCGTTCCAGAAGATTCTACCGAGGCAGGTTGGCCTGAGAGCGCATCGCCTGACGATCTGGCAGAAAACTAGTCTATAATTCGGCGCTCTACGCATACGGAACTCTTTGCCCGCAGGGGTGAGTTTCGGCAGGAGATGGTCAATACTGGAGGTATAGCTCAGTCGGTGAGAGCGCAGGATTCATAACCCTGAGGTCGGTGGTTCAAATCCACCTACCTCCACCAGATACAAAAGCCCGCAATCGAAAGATTGCGGGCTTTTCCTTTGCCGATTTACTGGTGTCTGAAGGCCGGCTTGCGCTTCTCGACGAAAGCCGCCATGCCCTCCTTCTGGTCCGCCGTGGCGAACAGGGCGTGGAACAGGCGGCGCTCGAACATGACGCCGTCGTTAAGCGTGCCTTCGAAAGCACGATTGACGGCCTCCTTCGCGGCCATCACGGCGACCTGCGAGTAATCGCAGATCATCAGCGCCGCGCCCAGTGCTTCCTCCATCAGCTTGTCCAGTGCCACCACGCGGCTGACCAGGCCGGCGCGCTCGGCTTCAGCGGCGTCCATCATGCGGCCGGTCAGGGCCATGTCCATGGCCTTGGCCTTGCCCACGGCGCGCGGCAGGCGCTGGGTACCGCCAGCGCCGGGGATGACGCCGAGCTTGATTTCGGGCTGGCCAAACCTCGCGTTGTCGGCGGCGATGATGAAGTCGCACATCATGGCCAGTTCGCAGCCGCCACCCAGGGCGAAGCCGCTCACGGCCGCGATCACCGGCTTGCGGATGCCGCGAATGGCTTCCCAGTTGCGCGTGATGAAGTCGCCTTTGTAGACATCGGCAAAGCTGTAGCTGGCCATGGCGCCGATGTCGGCGCCGGCTGCAAAAGCCTTCTCGCTGCCGGTGATGACCATGCAGCCTATGGCCTCGTCAGCATCAAAGGCCTTGAGCGCCGCGCCGAGTTCGTTCATCAGCTCGTCGTTCAGCGCGTTGAGCTGTTTGGGGCGGTTGAGCGTGATGATGCCGACCTTGCCGGCTTCGGTACGGACCTGGATCAGTTCGTAATTCATGTGTGTCTCCATTGAAAACGGTTGTTTCACCACGTCGCGCACGAGCCGCGCCGCATGAAAAGGTCTAAACCGGGAACGCCGTGGAACCGGCTTTGCCGGGCCACTGGCGTTGCCCCCTCGAGGGGGCTGAGGCCTGCGGCTCCAAGCCTGCCTGCGCAGGCTTGGACAGGACGAAGAGCCTGAGCCTCCGGCGATGGTGCCGGGCGTGTCGCCACGGGAGTGTTTCATGTTCACGCCTGCAGGAACATGCGATAGGCCGGGTTGCGGGTTTCCTCGACGTAGGTGTAGCCCAGCGTGGCGAGGAACTTGGCGAAGGCCTTGTCGTCGGCCTTGGGCACCTGGATGCCCACCAGAATGCGCCCGTAGTCGGCGCCCTGGTTGCGGTAATGGAACAGGCTGATGTTCCAGCTGGGGCGCATCAGGCTGAGGAACTTCATCAGCGCGCCCGGCCGTTCGGGGAAGATGAAGCGCAGCAGGCGTTCTTCCTTGGCCAGCGCCGAGTGGCCGCCCACCATGTGGCGGATGTGCTCCTGCGCCAGATCGTCGTGTGTCAGGTCCAGGGTCGCAAAGCCCGCCTTGCGGAAGTTGGTGGCGATGCGGGCGCTCTCGCCCTTGGCCGCGGTCGTCAGGCCGACGAAGACATGCGCCTCCTTGTCGTGGCTGATCCGGTAATTGAACTCCGTCACGTTGCGCGGCCCGCCGGGCAGGGTGCCGATCAGCTCGCAGAAGCGGCGGAAGCTGCCACGCTCCTCGGGGATGGTGACGGCGAACAGCGCCTCGCGCTCCTCGCCCACTTCCGCGCGCTCGGCCACGAAGCGCAGGCGGTCGAAGTTCATGTTGGCCCCGCACAGGATGGCGGCGTAGGTCTCGCCCTTGGTCTTGTGCTTCGCAACGTACTGCTTGATGGCCGCCACCGCCAGCGCGCCGGCCGGCTCGACGATGGAGCGGGTGTCGACGAAGATGTCCTTGATGGCGGCGCAGACAGCGTCGGTGTCGACCTCGATGTAGTCATCCACCAGCTTGCGCGTCAGGCGGAAGGTTTCCTGTCCCACCAGCTTGACGGCGGTACCGTCCGAGAACAGGCCCACGTCGTCCAGCTGCACGCGCTTGCCGGCGCGCACCGACTGGATCATGGCGTTGGAGTCGTTCATCTGCACGCCGATCACCTTGACCTCGGGGCGCACGGCCTTGATGTAGGCGGCTACGCCGCTGATCAGGCCGCCGCCGCCGATCGCCACGAACACCGCGTCCAGCGAGCCCTGCTGCTGGCGCAACATCTCCATCGCGATGGTGCCCTGGCCGGCAATGACGTCCGGGTCGTCGAAGGGGTGGATGAAGGTCAGGCCCTGCTTTTTCTGCAGCGTCAGCGAGTGGTTGTAGGCGTCGGAATAGCTGTCCCCGGCCAATACCACCTCGCCGCCGAGTGCCTTGACCGCGTCGATCTTGAGCTGCGGCGTCGTGGTGGGCATGACGATCACGGCGCGTGTGCCCAGCTTGTGGGCGCCCAGCGCCACACCCTGCGCGTGGTTGCCGGCCGAGGCGCAGATGACGCCCTTCTTCAGCTGCTCCGGGGTCAGGTGCGCCAGCTTGTTGTAGGCGCCGCGCAGCTTGAAGCTGAACACAGACTGCTGGTCCTCGCGCTTGAGCAGCACCTTGTTGTGCAGGCGCCGGCTCAGCGCCTTGGCGGGTTCGAGCGGGGACTCGACGGCCACGTCATAGACGCGGGCGGTGAGGATCTTTTTCAGGTAATCAGCGGGCTGCAGGGGGCGGGGTTTCGTCATGAGGGGCCGTGTGGGGATAATTCGCGCCAAACCCCCATTTTGACAAGGAACGACAACATGGAATGCACAGTCAGCTGGACCGGCGCCACCGGGGCGCGTTCGGGCATGGGCTTTATTGCTGAAACCGGCAGTGGCCACGTGCTGGTGATGGACGGCGCGCCCGACACCGCCAAGCCGGAAAACGGCGGCCAGAATCTGGCGCCGCGGCCGATGGAAACCGTGCTGGCGGGCACCGGCGGCTGCACGGCTTATGACGTGGTACTCATCCTCAAGCGCGGCCGGCACGATGTGCGCGGCTGCAGCGTCAAGCTCAGCAGCGAGCGCGCGGCGGAAGACCCCAAGGTCTTCACCAAGATCCACATGCACTTCACCGTGACGGGCAAGGGTGTACCGGCCAACGCCGTGGAGCGCGCCATCAAGATGAGCCACGACAAATACTGCTCGGCCAGCATCATGCTGGGCAAGACGGCGGAAATCACGACCAGCTTCGAGGTGCTGGACGTGTGAAGGGCAGGTGTCGCGGGGCTTTCGGCTGCCAAAACTTGCGAAGAAATCGTAGCGAGCAGGCCGAGCGCAAGGCGGACGGAGCACAGCCACCGGAACGTACTTCCTGTACGTGAGGATGGCGCGCACCGCCCAACGCCGCGATCGGGCTGCGCAGTAGATTTATTCGCAAGTTTTCAAAGGTAGTGCGCGGTGGTGGTCATGACCTTGGCAGCGGCGCGCATCAGCTCCTTCACCGGGCGGGGCAATTCCGTCGCGCCGGCCTTCTGCGCGTCCACCGCGTGCTTCACCTCGTCTTCGGCCATCTGCGCGACGATGGCGCGTGAAGCCGTATCGCCTGCCGGCAGCCGGTCCAGGTGGCTCATGAGATGGGCTTCCACCTGGCGCTCGGTCTCCACCACGAAGCCCAGGCTCACCGCGTTGCCCAGCCGTCCGGCCAGCAGGCCGATGCCGAAGGCGCCGGCGTACCACAAGGGGTTGAGTACCGAGGGGCGCGAGCCCAGCTCATCCAGTCGTTCCTTGGTCCAGGCGAGGTGATCGGTCTCTTCGTTGCAGGCGCGCATGAAGTGGGCGCGCAGGGCGGGATCGGGGGTGGTCAGGGCCTGCGCCGTGTAGAGCGCCTGGGCGCAGACCTCGCCGACGTGGTTCACGCGCATCAGGGCGGCGGCGAGTCGCTGGTCCGCGTCGGACAGGTCGCTGCCCGGCGTGGCGGGCTTCGGCGTGGCCAGCGCCGCGCGCGGCGGGGCAAACAGCGTGCGCAGGGCGGTATCGGCGGCGGTCAGCAGGGCATCGGTCGGAGAACTCATGGGGCCTATTGTCCCGAATCATGCGGGCCCGGCATCTTGGCCTGGCTCAAAAAATCTTCGAACAGTTGCCTGGGGGTCTTCGCGGGCCCGGCTACGGCGTTGCCGGCGGTCGCGTTCATGCAGCCCGCCAGCTCCTGCAATAAACGCTCCAGCAAGCGCGGCTCCAGCAGGTAGAAACTGACCCGGTTGTGGTTGAGCACGGCCACCGGCCGGCCATCGGCCTGGCGTAACACGGCGGCTGGATTCTTCTTGAAGTCCGACATGCTGATCGCGCGGTCTACCAACAGATTTTGCATGAAAGGCTCTGAAATTGGATCCAATTATGGCTCTGAATTAACCTGTTCATGGGAGGGCAAGGCCAGCTCTGCCTAATGTGTGGGCAATGTTGTGGTGCCGCAACGAAAGCAGGGCGAATTGAGGGAGCGGGAGGGGGTTTTCTTTGACCAAGCCGGCCGGCTCTGTTGCAATACCTGACAACTTCCTTGCTAGAGGAGGTTGGCCCGGGGACCGAAAACTCCCTTCGGGACCCTTGTTTAACCTTTGGAGAACTTTCAATATGAAAAAGACCCTGATCGCCCTGGCCGCCCTGGCCGCCACCGGCGCCTTCGCTCAGGTTACCGTTTACGGCCGTATGGATGCTGGCTACGGCGTGTACACAACCACCACTCCGGGTGCTACCGCCGGCTCGACGGTTGACACCAAGTCCAACGGTGTGCAGTCCAAGAACTCGGTCTCCAGCCTGCTGGGTATCAAGGGTTCTGAGGATCTGGGCGGTGGCCTGAAGGCGAACTTCGTCCTGGAAGGCAACCTGGATCCCGCCGTCGGCGCTGCATACAGCTTTGACCGTACCTCGCTGCTGGGCCTGTCTGGTGGTTTCGGTTCCGTGGCTTTCGGCCGTGACTATGTCCCGACCTTCAAGTTGACCGTTGTTGGCGAAGTCAACGGCTTCAGCAAGCTGACCACCATCCAGAACCCTGGCCCCACCAGCGTGTCGAACCTGGTTTTCTATAGCACGCCCGTCATGAGCGGCTTCCAGGTGAACGTGGCTTACGGCAACAACGACACTTCCAAGTCGACCGATACCACTGGCGAGACCAGCAACAAGACCACCAACCTGACCGCCACCTACAACAACGGTCCCCTGATGGTTGGCGTCGGTACTGGCACGAACGAAGTCAAGACCGCCGGTTCTGCTGGTGGCACCTACATGTTGGGCCAGACGACCCTCACCGGTATCGACAAGACTTCGTTTAACGTGGTTGCTGCTTCCTACGACTTCGGCAAGTTCGCGCTGAAGGGTGCCTGGACGAGCACCAAGGCTACCTATGCCACCGGTGAAGCCAAGTTCGACGAACTGAACATCGGTGCCACCGTGCCGATGGGCAAGGCGACCCTGATTGCTCAGGTTGGTAACAACAAGGTCTCCAACACCGGCGCCGCTGAAGACTGGACCGGCACCGACTTCGTGGTCGGCGTGGACTACGCTCTGAGCGCCAAGACCGCCCTGTACGCCAAGACCGGTACGGTCGGCAAGCTGAGCGGCAACGGCAATGAGTACAAGACCGTCGGCACCGCCGTTGGTATCAAGACCGTGTTCTAATTTGATGCTGGCGTAAGCCAGTATCGAGTTGAATGCTCAAAACCCTGCCGGGTCAAACCGGCAGGGTTTTTTATTTTCGTGCTGCGTGCCCTGTGGGCGACTGACGCGCCTGGCGAGCCTCAGGCGTAACGCTTGTTGCGCAGATTGTTTTTCATTTCCTTGAGCAGGGGCTGCAGGCGGGTGCCGCCGATGCGCAGCGCAACGCAGGTGGCCAGAATGTCCACGATCATCAGGTGCAGCAGGCGCGAGACCATGGGGCTGTAGCGGTCGTAGCCCTCGGGGTGATCGGCCGCCAGGTGGATGTGGCCGGCCATGGCCAGCGGCGAGCCGCTGGTGGTGATGACGATGGTGGTGGCGCCGTTCTTGCGCGCGATGTCGCAGGCGTCCATGAGGTCGCGTGTGCGGCCCGAGTTGGAGATCACCACCAGGCAGTCGCCCGGCCCCATCAGGGAGGCGCTCATGACCTGCATATGGCCGTCGCTGTAGGCCACGGTATTGACGCCAAGGCGGAAGAATTTATGTTGCGCGTCCAGCGCCACGATGCCGGAGTTGCCGGCGCCGATGAACTCGATGCGTTTGCCGGTCTTGAAGGTGGCGGCCAGCGCTGCAGCTGCCTTGTCGATGGCCGCGGTGGAGGCGTCGTTGCGGTACTTCAGGAAAGCGGCAACGGTGTTGTCGATCACCTTGACCACCACGTCGCTGGTCTTGTCGTCCACGTCCACACTGCGGTGGATGAAGGGCACGCCTTCACTCACCGTGCCGGCCAGCTTGAGCTTGAAGTCGGACAGACCGTCGTAGCCCATGCTGCGGCAGAATCGCACCACCGTGGGCTTGCTGACGTGGGACCGGTCCGCCAGCTCACTCACCGGCAGGTTGGCGAAGGCGCGCGGATCCGCCAGGACCAGCTGGCCCACACGTTGTTCGGCGGGGGCGAGAGAAGGCAGCGAAGCGCGGATACGATCGAGCATGGAGACTCCAGGGAGTGCTGCACCGGCAGGCGGGCAGCGGATGGTTACAGGCACTAAACGCCAAAGCGTAATTTTATTTCACCCATAATTCAAGCCATGAATCAGCTCGAAGCGCTGCGCCAGTACACCACCGTGGTGGCCGATACCGGCGACTTTCACCAGATGGCGGCGTTCCGTCCGCAGGACGCCACCACCAACCCCTCGCTCATCCTGAAGGCGGTGCAGAAGGAGGACTACCGCCCCCTGCTGCTGCAGACCGTGCACCAGTTCCGCGGCCGTGCGCTGGACGAGATCGTCGATCGCCTGCTGGTGCGTTTTGGCTGCGAGATCCTGTCCATCGTGCCCGGACGCGTGTCGACCGAAGTCGATGCCCGGCTGAGCTTTGACGCTGCAGCGACGGTGGCGCGCGCCGATCGCATCGTGGAGCTGTACCAGGCGCAGGGCGTCCATATTGATCGCGTGCTGATCAAGATCGCGTCCACCTGGGAAGGGATCCAGGCGGCCGCGCAACTGGAGCAGCGCGGTATCCACACCAACCTGACACTGCTGTTCTCCTTCTGCCAGGCGGTGGCCTGCGGCCAGGCCAGGGTGCAACTGATTTCGCCCTTCGTCGGTCGTATCTACGACTGGTACAAGAAGGCCGCCGGCAGTGCCTGGGACGAGGCCGCCAACTCGGGTGCCAACGATCCCGGCGCAAAGTCCGTGCAGGCCATCTACAGGCACTACAAGCATTTCGGCATTGCCACCGAGATCATGGGGGCCAGTTTTCGCAACACCGGGCAGATCCTGGCGTTGGCCGGCTGCGACCTGCTCACGATCTCCCCGGAGTTGCTGGCGCAGCTGTCCGCCGGCGTTGCGCCAGTCGCCCGTGCGCTGAGTGCCGACAGCGCGCGCGAACTGGATATGTCGCCGGTGCAGTACGACGAAGCGGACTTCCGCTACGCGCTCAACGAGGACGCCATGGCGACCGAGAAGCTGGCCGAGGGTATCCGCGCCTTTGCCGCTGATACCGTCAAGCTTGAACAACTGATCCGCACCGCCTGATGACGAGAATTCGATGTGACCGTACCCGGGCCTGGGCTGCGCTGCGTGAGCTTTATGACGCCAGGGGGCGCACGCTGGATCTGCGCCAGGCCTTTGCCGCCGACTCTGGCCGGTTCGCCGCGCTGAGCCTGGAGGCGCCTCACGTGTTTGCCGATCTGTCCAAGAACCTGATCGACGCGGAGATATGCGACCAGTTGACCGCGCTGGCAGCCGAGTGCGGCGTCGAGGAACATCGCCACGCCATGTTTCGTGGCGAGCTGGTCAACAGCACCGAGCACCGGGCCGCCATGCATTTTCTCCTGCGCCATCCGGGCGGCGCGGCGGCGGGTGCCCTTGCGCCCTACGTACAGGGGCAGTTGGTCGAGGTGCACGCCGTGCTCGATGCGATGCTTGCCTATGCGCAGCAGGTGCGGGAGGACCGTTCGATCACGGATGTTGTCAATATCGGCATCGGTGGATCCGATCTCGGGCCACAGATGGCGGTGCTGGCGATGGACGTGCTCGTCGACCACGGCAAGCGCTTCCACTTTGTCTCCAGTGTCGACGGACACGAGCTCAGTGCCGTGCTGCGGCAGGTGCGTCCGGAAAGCACGCTGTTTCTGGTCTCGTCCAAGTCCTTCACGACCCAGGAGACGATGACCAACGCGCACTCGGCGAAGGCATGGTTCACGGCGCAAGGCGGCACAGATATCGCGCGCCACTTCTGCGCGCTGACCTCGAATGTCGAGGCGGCGAGGCAGTTTGGCGTGGACACCACGTTCGGCTTCTGGGACTGGGTGGGCGGCCGCTACTCCATGTGGTCCGCCATCGGTTTGCCGATCGCCATCGCCGTCGGATCGGAGCACTTCCGCTCCATGCTGGCGGGTGCGCACGCCATGGACGAGCACTTCCGCACGGCACCGCTGGCGTCTAACATGCCAGTCCAGCTGGCCTTGCTCGATGTGTGGTATCGGAACTTCCACGGTTTCGCCACCCGGAGTCTGGCGCCCTACCACAGCGGCCTGTTTCGTCTGCCGGGCTACCTGCGCCAGCTGGAGATGGAGAGCAACGGCAAGCGCGTAGACGAACAAGGGCAGGTGCTGGGCTATCCGACGGCGCCTGTGATCTGGGGTGAACTCGCGGCCAACGGCCAGCATGCCTACTTCCAGATGTTGCATCAGGGCAGCGACGTGATTCCGATCGAGTTCCTGACCGTCAAGCGGGTGGCACACGACCTGCCGGGCCATCATCACAAGCTGCTGGCCAACGGCCTGGCGCAGGCGCAAGCGCTGATGCTGGGGCAGCAGGACGACGGCGGCCACCGCCACATGCCGGGCAACCGGCCCAGCACCTTTCTGCTGCTGGAGGAACTCACGCCGGCCAGCCTGGGCGCGCTGATCGCGCTCTACGAGCACCGTGTCTTCACGGCCGGCTCGCTCTGGGGCATCAACAGCTTCGACCAGTGGGGCGTGGAGCTGGGCAAGGTGCTGGCCAAGAATATCGAGCCGCGCCTGTCCAGCGGCGACTCGACGGGCCTGGATGCCTCCACCGCCGGCCTGCTGCGGCGCCTGCGCAGCTAGGGATCGAGCGTCCAAGAAAAAACCCGCAGCGTGCTAGCACTGCGGGTTTTTCTGTTTGTGTCGAGTGGCGAGGTGCCACCCGACGCAGCATGGCGATTCAGGGCTAGGCGCGGCGGCGCAGACAGTACGTTTGTGTACGGCAAGCCGCCGCAACGACGCCCTGGATCGGCAGGCGAGGAGAGCTTACATGCCCATGTCGCCCATGCCGCCCATGCCACCCGGCATCGCCGGCGCAGCCGCCTCTTCCTTCGGCGCCTCGGCCACCATGCACTCGGTGGTCAGCATCAGCGAAGCCACGGAAGCGGCGTTCTGCAGCGCGGTACGGGTCACCTTGGTCGGGTCCAGGATACCCATCTCGATCATGTCGCCGTAGGTATCGTTGGCGGCGTTGAAGCCGAAGTTGCCCTTGCCGTTCAGCACGGCGTTGACCACCACGCTCGGCTCGCCGCCGGCGTTGTAGACGATCTCGCGCAAGGGGGCTTCAATGGCCTTCAGGACCAGCTTGATGCCGGCGTCCTGATCCGGGTTGTCACCCTTGATCTCGCCAGCAGCCTGGCGGGCACGCAGCAGGGCCACGCCGCCACCGGCGACGATGCCTTCTTCCACGGCAGCGCGGGTGGCGTGCAGGGCGTCTTCCACGCGGGCCTTCTTTTCCTTCATCTCGACTTCGGTGGCGGCACCGACCTTGATGACGGCCACACCGCCGGCCAGCTTGGCCACGCGCTCTTGCAGCTTCTCGCGGTCGTAGTCGCTGGTGGCTTCCTCGATCTGCACGCGGATCTGCTTGACGCGGGCTTCGATGTCAGCGGCAGCGCCGTTGCCGTCGATGATGATGGTGTTTTCCTTGCCCACTTCGACGCGCTTGGCCTGGCCGAGGTCGGCCAGCGTCACCTTTTCCAGCGACAGGCCCACTTCTTCAGCGATGACCTTGCCGCCGGTCAGGATGGCGATATCTTCCAGCATGGCCTTGCGGCGGTCGCCGAAGCCCGGGGCCTTGACGGCGGTGACCTTCAGGATGCCGCGGATGGTGTTGACCACCAGGGTGGCCAGGGCTTCGCCCTCGACGTCTTCAGCGATGATCAGCAGCGGACGGCCGGCCTTGGCCACGGCTTCCAGCGTGGGCAGCAGGTCGCGGATGTTGCTGATCTTCTTGTCGTAGAGCAGCACGAAGGGGTTCTCGAGGATGGCGGCCTGCTTCTCGGGGTTGTTGATGAAGTAGGGCGACAGGTACCCGCGGTCGAACTGCATGCCCTCGACGACGTCGAGTTCGTTCTGCAGGGACTTGCCGTCTTCCACGGTGATCACGCCTTCCTTGCCGACCTTGTCCATGGCATTGGCGATGATTTCGCCGATGCTGGTGTCGCTGTTGGCAGAGATGGAGCCAACCTGGGCGATTTCCTTGGAGGTGGTGGTGGGCTTGGAGGCCTTCTTCAGCTGCTCGATCAGGGCGGCCACCGCCTTGTCGATGCCGCGCTTCAGGTCCATCGGATTCATGCCGGCGGCCACGTACTTCATGCCTTCGCGCACGATGGCCTGGGCCAGCACGGTGGCGGTGGTGGTGCCGTCACCGGCATTGTCGGACGTCTTGGAAGCCACTTCCTTGACCATCTGCGCGCCCATGTTCTGCAGCTTGTCCTTCAGCTCGATTTCCTTGGCCACGGACACACCGTCCTTGGTCACGGTGGGGGCGCCGAAGGAGCGCTCGAGCACCACGTTGCGGCCCTTGGGGCCCAGGGTCACCTTGACGGCGTTGGCCAGGATGTTCACGCCCTCGACCATGCGATGACGTGCGTCGCCACCGAAAACTACATCTTTAGCTGCCATTTCTGTTTACTCCTGAATGACGTTTGAGTTGGGTACGGTTAGGAAAAGAATCGCGTCGCGAATTACTTCTCGACCACGGCGAACAGGTCTTCTTCCTTCATGACCAGCAGTTCGTCGTTGCCGACCTTCACGGTCTGGCCGCTGTACTTGCCGAACACGACGCGGTCGCCGACCTTCACGTTCATGGCGATCACCTCGCCCTTGTCGTTCTTCTTGCCGGGACCAACGGCGATCACCTCACCCTGGTCGGGCTTCTCGGCCGCGCTGTCGGGAATGACAATGCCCGAGGCAGTCTTGGTTTCGTTTTCCACGCGCTTGACAATCACGCGATCGGCCAAAGGACGCAGTTTCATCAGGACACTCCTAGAGTTTGAAACAGTGGTTTGAAATCAATCGGCACCAAAGTTGGCGCTTATTAACATTCTCTGGGGCCTAAGCTGTTAGCACTCAGGTCCAGCGAGTGCTAATGATAAGGCATGTCGGGACCATTTCAAGCAGGCGACGGAACGGCCCTCCGTTGTGCGCAGGAAACAGTCCGGTGGAATAGTTCACGCCGCAGGGACCATGAGCGGCCGTCCTCGAGGGCTGTCACAGGGGGTCACCCATAATCGGACGATGCTGCGGCAACAACGCGAGATCATCCTTGGATTTGTCCTGCTCTGTGCGCTGGCCCTCGGACTGATGGCCGCCCGGACCTTGCGACCCCTTGATCTCTACCTGTATGACGTGCAGACGCGCTGGCTGCGTGCCCTGGGGCCGGGCGCCTTGCCGCAGGATGTGGTGGTGATCGGGCTGGACGAGGGGGCCTACGAATCCATCCCCGAGCCATCGGCGCTGTGGCATCGTTATCTGGGTGAGCTCATGGCGGGGCTGGCGGCCGGCCGCCCCGCGGTGGTCGGTGTGGCGGCGCCGTTGCCGGTGCGTTCCTACGACTTTCTTGTCAAGGGTATCGACGCGCCGCTGTTGGAGGGCGTGCGCCAGCTGCGTTCCACGGTGCCCCTGGTGCTGGGCCAGCCCATGGGCCTGGAGGGCCACCTGCGGCCCATCGCCCCGGAGTTGCTGGAGGCAGCGGGTCGCCAGGGCCTGAGTTCGCTCGTGCTGTGCGAGGACCGCGACGGCGTGGTGCGGCGCATCAACCAGCGTCGCTGCATTGATGAGGACCGCAACCCCTCGCTGGCCGACCAGATGGCCAAGGTGCTGGGGCGCGAGAGCTCGGCACGCGGCCTGATCGATTACACCGTGGGCGGCCCGATCGAATACATTCCCCTGCAGACGGCGCTGGGCTGGTTGCGCCAGGGGCAGGCGCAACGCCTGCACAGCCTGGTGCAGGGGCGTGTGGTGGTGATTGCGAGCCTGCTGCCCCACGAGACCCGTTATCGCCTGCCGGTGGCGCTGGCAGCCTGGGACCAGGACAGCCGCAGCGGCCCCGCGGCCCTGGTGCATGTGCAGGCCCTGCGTTCGCTGCTCGGGCGCGGGCTGGTGGACCCCGTGCAGCCGGCGCTGACCTGGTCCCTGGCCCTGGCGCTGGCACTCCTCTGGTTCGGCCGCAATGGCTGGGCCAAGACCCTGGCCCTGGTCGCCACGCTGGGCCTGCTGCTGGGCGTATCGCTGCTGGCCTTGTGGCAGGGCTGGTACCTGCCGCTGGGCAGCCTGACGGCGGTCGCGGCGCTGGCATTCATCGCGCGCCTGGCCTGGGAGTCGGCGCGGCATTACCGCGAAAAGCAGCTGCTGCGCTCGGCCTTTGCCGGTCATGTCAGCCCGCAGGTCATGCGCGCCATCCTGGGCGGACGCCTGCAACCCGATGCCGATGGCCAGCATTGCCGCGTGACCATCCTGTTTGCCGACATCCGCGGCTTCACGGCACGCAGCGAAAAGAGCACGCCGGAAGCCATGATCAGCCTGCTCAACCGCTACTACGCCGAGATGTCGGCCGCCATCCACGGCCATGGCGGCGCCATCGACAAGTTCATCGGCGACGGACTGATGGCGACCTTCGGCGTGCCGCAGCCACTGGAGGCACCGGAGCGCAACGCGCTGGAGGCGGCGCAGGACATGCTGGTGCGGCTGGCGCGCCTGAACACCGAGCTGCAGGCCCAGGGGCAGGAGCCCTTGGCCATCGGCATCGGCGTTCATGCGGGCGAAGTGCTGGCCGGCTACGTCGGCACACGCAAGCGGCGCGATTTCACGGTGATCGGCGACCCGGTGAACACCGCCTCGCGGCTGGAGGCGCTCAGCAAGACGCTAGGCTACCCGGTGATCTGTTCGCACGAGGTGGCGACCGCGGTCGGCCAGGCGGGCGGCCTGGTCGACCTGGGTCCGCAGGCGGTCAAGGGCCGTGCCGACGTGCATGTCTGGGGCTGGAACCCGCCGCTGACGCAGCGCCTGCGGCGCAAGGGGCGCACATGAGCGTGCTGACGCGCAACCGTCTCTATGGCTACGCGCTGATGACGTGGCTGGTGCTCACGCGCTGGCCGCGTGCGGGCGAACCGCAGCTGCGCCATGAGTTGTACCGCCAGATCCATGCCACCGGCATCGCCGCCTTGCCGGTGGCGGGCGCGCTGGCCGCGCTGACGGGGGCCGCTGCCGTCACCCAGCTCACGGCGCTGGTCGGGCAGGACAGTGATGCCGCGCAATCCTGGCTGTTCTATGGCCTGTTCTTCGAGCTGGCGCCCTTGTTATCGGCACTGGTGTTCGTGGCGCGCAGCAGCGCGGCCATGGCCTCCGAACTGGCGGTGATGAACCAGCACGATGAATTCGATGCCCTGCGGCGCATGGGCGTGGCACCGGCCGACTACCTCCTGCTGCCGCGCATCCTGGGCATGACGCTGGCCTTGCCCACCGTCACCATCTTCTTCCAGGTCCTGTCGGTGCTCAGCGGCTGGCTGGCGGTTTCCTTGCTGCAGGGCCTGCCGCTGACGCAGGTGGCCGGTCATTTCCTCGAGCTGGCCGATCCCTGGCTGACCCTGCTCAGCCTGGTCAAGAGTGCCGTGACGGGTTTGCTCATCGCCGTCATCGCCTGCCATCATGGCAGCAGCACCGGCCGCTCCACGCGTGATCTGTCCGACACGGCGATCCACGCGGTGGGCAACGGCATGGTGGCGGTGTTCCTGGTGGATGTGGTGGTGGCGCTGCTGGTCTATTGGGTGATGCGATGAAGACCAGCGTGTCAGCCTGGCTCAACCGTCGCCGCGCGGCGCTGGTCTCGCTGGTGCGCCGGCTGGGCGCACGCGCCTACCTGGTCTTCGCCCTCGTCTTCACCGTGTTCATCGTCGCCGACCTCGGTCTGCTCAGCGCGGTGGCGTCGGCCGACACCAAGCTCTTCGACTCGCTGATCTCGCACCGCGTCATCCAACCCAGGCCGGACCCGGACATCGTCATCCTCGATA
Organism: Pseudomonadota bacterium; assembly: GCA_021845965.1. Classification (GTDB taxonomy): domain Bacteria; phylum Pseudomonadota; class Gammaproteobacteria; order Burkholderiales; family Burkholderiaceae_C; genus Hylemonella. Next base: position 104,453 of record JAJZUZ010000001.1, read on the forward strand.
TCGATGAAGCCAGCCTGGCCGGCATGGCCAAGGCGTACGGGCGCTGGCCGTGGCCGAACCGCGTGCTGGGCGAAATGGTGCGGGGGCTGGAGGCGCAGCAGCCGCGCGCCATCGTCTTCGACATCCTGTTCTCCGATGCCGACGTGCTGCGCCCGGACAGCGATGCCGCCTTCAACGCCGACATCGCCCGCTCGACCAGCACCTTCTTTCCCATGCTGCGCCTGGACCCGCAGAACGACCGGCTCAGCCGCATTCCGGTGGGCGCGCTGCCGGGCGCGCGGGCTGTCCGGGAACATGCCGATGCGCAGGCACCGATCGCCATCATCCTGCCCAAGGTGCCGGCGGCGCTGGACAACGGACGGCTGGGCACGCACCAGGTGACGCCGGACGCCGACGGCATCATCCGCCGCTATCCCAGCGGCATCGAGCACGCCGGCTGGCGCATCCCCGCCCTGCCGCAGCGCATTGCCGAGGAGTTCGGCTACCCCGGCACCGCGCAGAACGACGTGCTGCTCAACTGGCGCGGACCGCCTTTCACCTACCGCTATGTGTCCTTTGTCGATGTCTACCGCGATCTGAAGGCGGAGAAGAAGCAGCGTCCCGCGGATGAGTTCAAGGGCAAGATCATCGTCATCGGCTCCACGGCGCCCAGCCTGTTCGACATCAAGGGCACGCCGATGGCGCGCATCCACCCTGGCGTGGAGGTCCTGGCCACAGCGATCGACAACTTCAAGAACGGCGACTACCTGCGCGAGCGTCCCAAGTGGGTGATGAAGCTGGCGGCCCTGCTGCTGATCTGGAGCATGGCGATCGCCCTGTACCGCCACACGCGCATCGAGGTGTTCGACAAGGTGTTTGGTGCCCTGCAGGGCGGCCTGGTGGTGCTGGCCTACGCCGTGGTCAACCTCAGCGACTGGTACCTCGATACCTCGGCGCCGCTGTCGCTGGGCCTGTCCTACTTTGCGCTGTCGCGGGTCTACTATGGCCTGTCGCGCCGCTGGCTGGCCAACAGCCGCGTGCAGGACCTGGCGAACCTGGCCCGGGGCGAGCGCCTGCTGGCCGTCCTGGCCGTGCGGCTGGACAACGCCACCACGTCGCAGCGGCGCCGCCTCCAGAGCGATCTGGACCGTCTGGTGGCGCGCTCGCGCCATGAGGCCGGACGCATCGTGCACCTGGTGGAAGACCCGGGCTTTGTGCGCAAGGTCTTTGCCGATGCCATGCTGGTCTACTGGCTGTTCGAGGACAGGCAGGCCCACTGGCAGGAAGACGCCGACATGATCGAGGCCGGCCTGGCCGCGGCGCGCGCTGACGAGTTCGCCAGCGGACAGCTGCGCCTCGCGCGGCGGCAGTCCGTCCTGCACTGGGACACGCCCAACGGATGGACAGTCGGTGCCTATGCCACTATTCTCGCCGCGATGCAGGACACTGCGTCTGCATCCAACGCCCCCCAACCTGATCAGGGAAACACGCCATGAACCTCTCCACGCGCTATCTCCCGGGCCTGATCGCTGGCCTGCTGGTGCTGTCCACCGGACTGACCCATGCCGCGGATCCTGCGCCGGCGGGCAAGAAGCTTGCCAAGCCGCTGGGCGGGGCGGCCCTGCTGCAGCTCGACGACGGGCGCAGCGGCCGGGGCAACCTGATCGCCACCACCGGCATCCGCGGCTTCAGCAAGCCGCCGGCCGTGGCGGCGCACGCGCTGATCATGACCATCGGTGACTACCAGGGCAATATCCCCAAGCTCAAGGGCGTGCCCTACGACACCGCCACGGCGACCGAGATTGCGCGTCGCCTGGGCGTGCCGCCGGCCAACATCCAGGCGCTGCGCGACGACCAGCTCACGCTCGAAGGCATGCGCAAGGCCTTCGACGAGCTGGAGAGCAAGCTGGGCGGCGACGACCAGGTCTTCATCTACTACTCGGGCCATGGCGGGCGTCAGCTGGTGCAGGAGGACGGCGGCGAGCGCTGTGCCGAATCGCTGATCACGGTGGACGGCCAGCCGTTTACCGATACGGAGATGGAGCAACGGCTCAAGCGCCTGGCGGCCAGGACGCAGAAGGTCATCGTCTTTCTCGACGCCTGTCACTCCGGTGGCGTGACCACGCGCGCCGTGGGAGCCGCCGCACCGCTCTTCGCGCCCAAGTCCTACAGCGCGGGCCAGAGCTGCATCAAGCCGACGAACATCCTGACGCGCAGCATCGCGGCTCCCAAGCCGGCCGGCAGCGGCGGCGCCAACTTCATCCACATTGCTGCTGCCAGGGACAGCGAGGTCTCGCTGGACCAGCCCGGGCGCGGCGGCGTGGCCTCGCAGGCCTGGCTGGCCTGTCTGACCGGCGCCGCCCGGGACACCGACGGCAGCGGCGGCCTGTCGGCAGCGGAGATCCAGGCCTGTGCGCAGCAGCGCATCGACGACAAGCTCCGGAACGTGCAGGGCTTCCTGCCGCACCATGTCTCGCTGACCGGCAACACGTCCATGGTGCTGAGCTACGCGGTCAAGGACAATGCGGCGGCTGATACGGCAGCGGTGCCCACGGGCACCGCACCCGCGGCGGCTCCCGTTCCGGCGCCAGTCCCGGTCCCAGTCGCGGCAGCAACGCCCTCCGCGCCGGTGGCTCCTGCGGCCGCAAGCAGGCCGTCAGCGCTTGCCGCGCTCAACGACATCTACAGCAGCCGCGATGACCGGCGGCTCGTGACGCTCACGGCCACCAAGTCGGCGCTGAAGATCGGCGTCGACACCATCGACTTCACGCTGACCTCGCGCGAGGGCGGCTACGTCTACCTGGTGATGGTGGGGTCCGATGGCGAGACCTTCGATCTGCTGTTCCCGAACCAGATCGACCGCAACAACCTGATTGAGCCCGGCGGCACCATGCGCCTGCCGCGGCCGGCCTGGCAGCTCACCGCCGAAGGCCCGCCCGGCAAGGACACGCTGCTGGCCATCGTGACCGACAACCCGCGTGACTTCGGCGCCGCCGGCCTCAAGCCCGCCGGCCCGTTCTCGGTGGTCGAGGCCGTGGCCGCCAAGGACATCCAGCTGGTCACCACCGGCGCCGCGCAAGCGCCGGCCGCGGAATGTGCCAACCCGGCCAGCACGCGCAACATTGCCATCAAGAAGCGCTGCTCGACCGGCTACGCGGCTGCGCTGCTGACGATCGAAGAGGTGCGCTGAGCGTGGCCTTTTCCGCCGCCATGCAGCAGCGCCAGCTGGTGTTGAGCCGTGCCGGGCAGGTGCTCCTGTCCCTGCCGCTCGACCAGGGCGGCAGCTATCGCGTGGTGGCGCCCGACCTGGCCGCCATCGAGGCGGCCGTGGCGGCGCTGGAGCGCGTGCCTGGGGTGTCCGTGCTGCCTGCCAGCGGCGGTCTGCTGGGGGCGATGACGGTCTCCGCCAACCTGTCGCTCGCCTTGTGCCATGGCCAGGAGGTTGACGCCGCGACCTTGCGCGAGTGGGAGAGCCGGCTCGAACTCGCGCTGGATCTGTGCGGTGTGAGCGCCCAGCGGCTGCGCACGCTGGGGCGCGAGCTGCCCATGCACATGGACCCCATGGAACGCTGGCGGGTGGGGCTGGTGCTGCGCGTGATGCGGCCGGCCGAGCTGCTGGTGCTGGACCGTGCGTTTGCCGGGCTGTCGCGGCGCCAGGCCGGCAGCGTGCTGACGCTGGTGTCGGTCTACCAGGAGTTCCACCCTTTCCGTCCGGTACTGTTCGTCGACCTGGATACGCATGGTCTGCCGGCCATTGACGGGTGTCGCGAGACCGTAGAAATCGAGGGAGTTGCATGTCCATCCTGATCGAACAGGACAGTGAAGTCGCGCTGTTGCACCGCGGTACGCGGCGCTTTCTGCTGGCCGGCCTGCTGGCGACGGTGGCCATTGTTGCGGCGATCTTCGTGCGCCAGGGCCTGCTGCGGCAGACCTCGACACTCAATTTCGTCACCGAGTCGGCGCAGGACATCAGCAAGGGGCAGGCCGTCAAGATCGCCGGTTTCAAGGTGGGGGCGGTGGACGCGGTCACATTGCGCCCCGACGGCAAGGTGGCGGTCGAGCTGGAGGTTGATGCGGATTCGATGCGCTTTGTCACCCGCGACGCCGTGATCGAGCTGCGCAAGGAAGGCCTGGTCGGATCCGCCATCCTGGAGATCACGCCGGGCCCGGACCGCACCCGGCTGGCAGCCAATGGTGCGCAGCTGGCTTTCTCGCGGTCCGACAGTCTCACGGCCACCATCAACAGCCTGCGCGACCGCATCCTTCCCATCCTGGGGGACGTCAAGGTCATCACCGGCACGCTGGCCGATACCCAGCGCGGGCTGCCCGCGACACTGGGCCAGGTACACGAGGCCACGGCCTCGCTCAACACCCTGCTCAAGACCGGCAACGAGCAAATGAGCAACGTGGGGCAGGCGGCCACCCGCGCCGTGGGGCAGGCGGACGCCAGCTTGCAGCAACTGGACAAGACGCTCACCACGGTCAACAGCCGCCTGCCCGGCATGCTGGACAAGGCGCAGGGCATCGTCGAGCATATCGAACGCATCACCGCGGAGGCGGAGGTGACCGTGCCGCCGCTGATGCAGGACGGCAAGGCCGCGGCGGCCGATGTGCGCGAGATCCTGACCGGCGCCAAGACCGCCTGGCCGATCAAGGAGCTGGTCGAGGCGCCGGCGCCGCAACCACTCAAGGCGGACAGCGATCCGCATGCGGAGGCCGGTCGTGTGGCGCGCTAGGCCAGGCATCGCCCTGCTGCTGGCTGCACTGCTGGCGGGCTGCGCGTCGTCGTCCAGGCCGCCACCCGAGCCACGCCTGCGCCTGCAGGCGCAGGACGCCGAGGCCAGCGGGGCGCGCCGCTACGCCCAGGGCGAGTACCTCGCTGCCGCGCAGCACTTTTCCGAGGCACTGCGCCTGCGCCTGAGTCTGGACGACGTGCCCGCCGCCGCGCGCAATCGCCTGCAGCTGGCGCAGACCCGGCTGGCTCTGGGGCAGGCGCAGCTGGCGCTGGACGAGGCGACCCAGGTGCAGGACAAGGGCTTGCAGCTTGCCGCCGGTTTGCTGCAGGTCCAGGCCCGGCTGGCGCTCGGGCAGGTCGATAGTGCGCGCCAGCAGCTGGTGCCGCTGGAGGCCGCGTGCCCGGCCGCCTGCCCGGAGCGTGGCCGTGTGCTGCTGCTGCAGGCGCGCACCGCCTGGGCAGCGGGTGATGTGGCGCAGACGGTGCGGCTGTGCACGGCGGCCCAGCCCCTGCTGCGCGAGCGCGGCGAGGAGCGCGAAGCGGCCAATGCGTCCCGCCTGCTGGCTGCGGCGCAGCTGCAGAGTGGCGATGCCGCAGCGGCGCTGAGCGCGGCGCAGGCGGCATTGGCCATCGATCGCCAGCTGGCGTTGCCGGAGAAGATTGCCCGCGACTGGCTGCTGATTGGTGACATCCAGCGCCTCAGCGCGGGGGTATCGCATGGTGTTGATGCCCGGGCGGCCTATCTGCGTGCGCGCACCGTGGCGCAGGCGGCCCGTTTGAATGACTTGACCCAACTCGCCGAACAGGCATTGCAGGAGACCTCGCGATGAAGAAACACGCCCGCCGACTCTGCGTCGGATTGCTGTTGCTGTCCCTGGTGCTGCGCGCGCAGGCGCAGGCCGCGCAGGCTGCCCCCTTGGCGGCCGCACCCGCAGCCGGGGACCAAGCGGAGGAAGTGCAGCCGAAGTTCTTCATCTGGGGCCTGCTGCTGAACGTGGCGCTGAAATTCGCCATGAACGCCTTTACCGAGTGGCGTCAGCAGAAGCTCACCAACGACCTCACGCCGATCAACTACAAGAAGCTGCTGCTGAACTCCGCCACGGCCGGCCTGATCTCCACGGCCGGCGGTGCGGTGGGCAGCCTGTTCGGCTTCAAGTCGGTGGGTGCCGAGGAAAACACGGTCGCGAACCTGCCCACCAAGCCGATCCAGCTGCAGAACGGCCAGCCCAACTACCAGGGCGCGCACGTGGCCATCGTGGCCTTCGATCGGGCGGGAAACCCGGTGGGCCTGCGGCCGGTGACGGCGGGCTTTCGCACCGGCGACCGCATCAAGCTCAAGGTGCTGCCCACCTTCGATGCGCTGGTGGTGATCGACAACATCAATCCGCAGGGCAAGCGGCAGCAGATCTATCCGCCCGCCGCGGATCAGGCCATCTCGCTCAAGGCCGGCGTGGAGGTGCTGCTGCCGCTGCGCGAAGACCAGTTCTTCGAATTTGCCGGCGTGACGGGTGACGAGCAGCTCGTCATCACCTTGCGCGACCCGCGGGCGGCGGGCGCGGCCGAATCCAAGGTCGAGGTGAGCCGCAAGGATGAGGACACCGGATCGAGCTTCGTGCAGGAGACGGCGCCGGGTACCTACCCGGTGATCGCGCAGTCGTTGAAGCTGCGACACGAGCGCTGAGGGCAAAGCGCCAGGTTCAACTCGGCGGATGCGGCGGATGCGGCGGAACGGGCTTAGCCCGGCTGCTGGCGTCGTCCCCTCAGGGAGAAGCCGCGCAGCGGCTCAGAGGGGGATCGGGTTACCGTCCCGGGTCGCCGTACAGCGCGTACGGTGCCCAGAAGGCCGGGTGCGCATAGGCCATGACGGCGCGGCCCTGGCCGTCCTTGGCCGTGTCGGTGTCGATCAGGTCCAGCATGGCGCGGCGCAAGGCCTGCGCGCGTGTGAGCTGCGGGTCCTTGGCGTAACGCTCGAACAGGTGCGTCACCAGCTCGCGCGCCGACACCGTCTCCACCGGCCAGTGCGTGGCCAGCACCGAGCGCGCCCCGGCGTAGAAAAAGCCGCGCCCCAGACCTGATACCGCCTCGGCGCCGGTGCCGTCGGCCGCCGCCGTGTTGCAGGCCGACAGCACCACCAGGTCGGCATCGAGCGATAGCTTGAGGATGTCTTCCAGCTTGAGCAGGCCCGCGGTGATGGGCTGGCCCGGCGCCGGCGAGAGCGCCAGCGCCGGCTGGTCCAGGCCCGGCAGATCGCCGGCGATCAGGCCATGGGTGGCAAAGGCCACGATACGACGGCGCTTGAGGTCAGCGCCCAGCACGTTCTGCCGGTTCGCCTGTGCGCCGAAATAGGCATCGCGCTGGGGGTTGGCCGCCAGCGCGGTGGCAATGGCGGTGATCTCCTCGCGCGTGTCGGGTAGCGCCGTCAGGGTGGGGGCCTCCGGTACGGCCGGCGGCGGCGCGACGGGCGCATCAGCGCTGGTCTGGTTCTCGTCCCAGGTGGGGGCGTGCTTGATCTTGAGGTTGCGGGTGCCGCTGGCCACGACACGTTGTGCGCCGCGGGTGCTGTTGCCATCGGTCTGGGCGCCGAAGTCCGGATCGCCGAAGCCCACAAAGGGATCGCGCCGGCTCTGCGTCGCCGGCAAGGCGCGCAGCGTGACCAGGGCGCTGACCGAGGGCAGGTAGGCCACCGCCACTTTGCGCGCCAGCCACGGTACCTGCCGGTACTGCGCCATGGGCAGGCCGGGCGCTGCCTGCGTCGCAGCGGCGGCACCGGTGGGCAAGAGCGAGAAGGGTATCTGGCCCAGCGCGTCGTTGGCCACCACCAGCAGCGTGTCGGCCTGCGCCCAGGCCTGCTCGACCGGCGCCAGCAGTTCCTGGTACAGGGCCGCCCCGGCTTCCAGGTCAAAGCGCAGGCGGTCGAAACTGGCCCCGGTGGTCAGGTCCACCGAATCGCGCAGGCGCTTGACCTGCGCGGCCACCCAGTCCGGCTTCTGCGGGCTGAAGTGGAAGTGCAGCTCGCCCTGCGGACCCGTGGCCCAGACGTAGCTGCCCACGGGCGTGACGTAGACCGAGAGCAGGGCCTCGTTGGGCTTGAGCGCACGGCGCGTGGTGGCCAGATCGGCCGGCCGCGGGTTGACCAGGTTGTCGTACTGCGGGAACTGGCGCCGGATGTCGACCAGGTCGCGCTGCTGCTGCTTCTGGAGTTCGGCGATGCGCTGCTCCATGGCCTTGATGACGGCGGGCAGCTGGCGCTCGGGCGGGGCCGAGCGTTGCGTGATCAGGTTCTTGTAGACCGCCTGCAGCTCGTCGTCGGCATCCTGCACCTGCTTGATCTTGGCGCCCAGTTCGGGCGAGCCGGCGGCCGCGCGCAAGGCGGAGCCGGCCAGCGCCTTTTGTACGCTCTGCCAGCGCGCCACATCGGCGACCCGGAAGGCCTCGGCAGTGTCGCCTGCCGTGCGCGTGCCCTTGTTGCCGACCAGCACATTGAGGTATTCGTTGAGGATCAGGCGCAGTCGGTTGGAACGTGCGACGCTGGCTCCGCTCTTGCCCACGACTTTGTCCGGGTCGGTGAGCACGACAAGGGCCGAGGCAAATTCCTTGCGCGCGTCATCCACGCGGCCCAGGCGGTGCAAGGCCATGGCACGGTAGGCACGGGCCTCGGCCGCGCGGTAGCTGTCGGCACCGTAGTTGCGGGTATCGTGCGCGAACAGGCTATCGCCGTCGCGCAGGGCGTCGGCGTAGCGGCCGACCTGGATGTAGGCTCGGATCGAGAGCAGGGAGCCCTGGCCGAAGCCTGTTTCCATGCGGATGTCACCGGCCACCCTGTCGCGGATCGCATCGAACAGTGCCACGGCCTCGGTCGCACGGCCCGAGGCTGTCAGGGCATTGGCCAGAATGACGCGACCGTTCAACCGGGCCGGGCTGGTTTCGGAAAAGCCGGCTTCTGTCAGGGCGCGTTCGGCCCATTCGGCCAGTACCGCCGCCTCGGCGTAACGGCCACGCTGGGTGGACACCTGTGCGAGCGTCCACAATGCACGGCCCGTGATGAAGGAGTTGCGGCCGTTGTGTATCAGGGAACTCTCCAGAACCTCGCGCGTGAGCAACTCCGCTTCGTCCAGCCGCTGCTGCTGGATGAGAACGCTGGCCAGAAACAGCCGGGTCCCGTTGTTGCGCGAGTAGATACGATCGATTGGAATCTCAAACGGCCGGTCGGGGGTGTTTCCACCATTGAGTTCGAGATTCCTCTCACCCTGGCGAATCGCAGCCAGATAGGCGCGCTCGGCGTCATCAAGCTTGCCTTCGTGGGCCAGCAGAAAGCCACGCGCCGTTTCAAGGAGCTGCTGGAAATGGGGCAAGCGTCCGCTCAGGCGAGGGCGGTTTGCAAGGCCCTGGTACATCCCGTCAGCACGGGCCATGGCGGCGCGCGCGTTGTCCAAGTCACCAAGATGGACGTAGTTGGTAATGATATGAAAGTGGCTGGTCAGCAGCAGGCCGGCGTCCTGCGGCTTCGTGGGATCCAGCTCTGATGCCTGTGCGAGCACGGCGTCTTGCGACGCCGCGATGCTCTTGGAGAACCACAGGCTTATGGCGTGCTCGAAGCGTACGCGAAATGCACCCCCCAGGGCCATAGGCTGGAGGTGGGACTGCTGCGCGTAGGGGAGCGCTTTTTCCAGATACTCGGTGCGTTTTCGAACCTCCTGCAGCTCTTCAGCGATCAGTGCCTTTGCGTGCCAGGCTCGTGCCAGATCTGCCGGGTCAGAGGTCGATGGGATGGGGGTGTCCAAAGCTGCGTGCAGTTTGCGCACCCGTTCCACATCGGGCTGGTAGCTGCGCAGCAGCAGCACCAGGTCGGCGATGGTCGGCGGCGGCGGGCGCGACGTGTCGATGACTGGCAGCACGGGGGCGCTGGCAGCCGGCGCAGGCGCTGCGACCTGGGCCGAGATGTTGACGGACAGTCCCGCCAGCAGCAGGGCCGCGAGGCGTTTGATCTTGTGCATGACGCGGGTCTCCCGGGTGCGGTGTACGGCCCATGATAGCGGCCGGCTTCGATTGGCTACACTCGCCCGACAGTGCCGCCCGCCAAATCCTTCACATCCACGTCCAACCCGTGACTGCCGCGTTGCTTTCCCGTCTCAGCCGCTCCGGCGCGCCGCGCTGGCTGGTGGCGCTCGGTCTGTGCGCCGCTTTGACAGGGGTGGATGCTTGGCTGCGTGCCCCTGTGCCGGCGGCGCCCCGTGCTGCCTGGCCAGGTGGTGCCGCGCAGGCGGGGGGGACCCTGATGCTGCAGTCGGCCGGGCGCATCCCCATGCCGCCCGGCGCCGCCGCGGCCCATGCCAGCAGCCTGCTCGCGCTGCCATCGGACCAGCCTGCGGTGCTGCAGGCCTACTGGTTTGCCGGCTCGCGCGAGAGCGGGCCGGATGTGCAGATCGCCATGTCGCAGTTCGATCGCGCGACCCAGCAATGGAGTCCGGCCCGCTATGTGGTGAACCGCGACCAGGCGGGCGCAGAGCTGGGCTTCGGGCTGCGTCGTCTGGGCAACCCGGTGGCCTGGCGTGACGGGCAGGGGCGCATTCATCTCTTCGTGGTGGCCACGGGGCTGGGCGGCTGGTCGGCCGGACGCATCCTGCATCTGCGTCAGGACGGGCCGCAGCAACCCTTCCGGCCGCTGCGCGTGCTGCCGCTGTCCTGGCTGTGGGATACCAGCCATCTGGTGCGTGCCATCCCGCTGCCTCTGGCCGATGGCGGCATGATGCTGCCGGTGTACTTTGAGCTCGGCATGAAGTACCCGCTGCTGTTGCGTTTCGATGCGCAGGGCGAGTTCCGCGGCATGGTGCGCATGTCGCAGCGGCGCGACCTCTTGCAGCCCACGCTGCTGGCGCAGAGCGAGACGCAATGGCTGGCATTGCTGCGCGACAACCGGCCGGATCGCCGCGTGCGTGCGGTGCAGACCCACGATGGTGGCCTGAGCTGGCAGGACCTGCCCGACCCCGGCCTGCCCAACCCCGATGCGTCGCTGGTCGGCTTGAGTCTGCGGCCCGATCTCATGTTCCTGGCCCACAATCCGCACCCCGAATCGCGCGCGCAGCTGGCACTGAGCCGCTCCACCGATGGCCTGCACTGGACGCAGCTGGAGTTGCTGGCGCAGGGTGAGGAGCGCAGCGAGTTTTCGTACCCGTCCCTGGCCTGGGTCGACGGCAGCCTGTGGGTCAGCTACACCGAGCAGCGGCGCGCCATTGCCTGGCAGCGCTTTGCCTTCGTGCCGGCGGCGCGCTGAGAAGGCATTGATCATGGAGTCGACATCCTTGCTGCCATCCCTGCTGTCCACGCAGACCCCCTTGTCGCCGGCGCCGGGTGTGGCGCAGGTTTACCTGTCAGTCAGCTGGGCGCTGGTGCTGGCGGGCCTTTCCGTCATGCTCCTGCAGCGCCGGGTGGCGGATCGGCGCGTGGCGCGGGGCCTGCCCCTGCTGCTCCTGCTGGCCTGTCTGCTGCCAGGCATGGCCTCGCCGGCCTACTGGCTGGGGCTGGCGTTTCGCGCACCCAGCCTGCTGTCGACGTTGCTGTGCACGCTGGTGCTGCTGGGGCATTACCGCCCGCAGCTCGCCGCTTCGGCATGGTTCGATGAATTGCGCCGCGGGGCCCCGGCGTTCGTGCTGCTGGGCTGGGTACTGCTGCTCGACACCTTGGCCTTGTCGCCGTTCAGCCTGTATGCGCTGGGCTTTGCACCGCTGGCGCTGGGCGTTGCGGTCCTGCTTGGCCTGCTGCCCTGGCTGCTGCGCGGTGAGTGGCCCCTGTCGGCGCTGATCGTGACAAGCTGCGCGCTGTATGTGATCCTGCGCCTGCCCAGCGGCAACGTCTGGGACGCGCTGATCGACCCCTGGCTGTGGCTCGTGGTGCAGGCGGGCTGGCTGCGTCGCCTGCTGCGGCGTCACTGAGTCCGGGCGAGCAGCCACTCGCGCCGGAACAGCCAGTCCTGCGGATACCAGACGTTGTCCAGGCGCACCTCACCGGGCAGGTGGCGGCTGGTCAGCAGCCAGCGTTCGCCGAGCACACGGCATTGCGGCCGGCAGGGCGGCGTGTTTTGCGCGCGGTCGTGCTGGATCCAGACCACGGCCTCGTGGGTGGCCAGCAACTCCTGCAGTTCCTCGGCAGGGGTCGGTGGGGGGACACCCGGCGTGCGGCGGGCCAGGGCGCGGGCGCCGGTCTCGTAGGGCAGGAACTGGTGCGGGCCGGGGAGCAGGAACTGAAAACGCTCGAACTGGGCGTTGAAGCCGTTGGGGACGGCGATGCGGCCCGGCGGCGTGGCGACGATGGTTGGCACGCCGTAGCGGCCCACCGGCCCATCCATGGGGGCCACCGTCAGGTCGAAGGCTGCGTAGACGAGCAGCGTGACCAGCACGGCAGCGCCGCGGGTCCAGGCAGGGCGTAGCAGGCCGGCGAGCGCCACTGCCATGCCGCCGGCCACCACCAGCGTGGCCTGCAGAAACTCCGGCGTCGACGAGAGTTCCAGCGCATGGCCGACCCAGGCAATGCGCGCGATCATGGCCAGCGCGCCCGCGGCCAGCAGCAGCGTGGGCATGAACCAGCCGCGTGCCAGGTCGCGCCAGTGCAGCGCGAGCAGCATGGCGACCGCCGGCATGGCGGGTATCACGTAGCGCGCCGAGCGCTGGCTCGGGAACAGGAAGACCAGCAGCCAGACCAGCGCCCAGGCCAGCAGGATGGCGGTATGCGGCGACAGCGGCCAGGCCTTGCGTGCCTGCGGCAGGCGCTTGGCGCCGAGCCAGGCCAGACCCAGCGTCGCCGCGAAGAGCAGGCCGGCATTGACACCATAGGCCAGCAGCTGCGACCAGATGCTGGAGCCGCTGAGCGCGAAGGCCTCCTGCCACCAGCCGCGCTGGTCGTGGAACTTGGCGGCGTTCTCCGCCAGGATGAATTCGCGCCACACCGCCTGCGGATCCGGGTCCAGCACGAACCACAGGCCGAACACGCCCAGGGCAATGACGGCACTGACACCCACGCGCAGCGTGTGCCGCCAGAGCGCCTGCCAGCTTGGATGCGACTCGCTGGCGACCAGGGCCAGCCACCAGGCCGCAGCGGCGGGGGCGATGAGCGCGAAGGACTTGTAGGCCAGGCCGAGGCCCAGGCCGAGGCCGAAGAGGGTGTGCGCAATCCAGCCGGGACTGGCCGCGGGCAGGCGCGCGCGCAGCCAAAGCAGCGCGAACAGCGGCAGGCTGAACCAGAAAGTCTCGGGCGCGCTGGTGAGGTAGGGGCGGCCGTAGCGGAAGGTGCTCAGGAACGAGAGGAAGATGGCGGCGGCCAGCAGGCCCTCGCGCCAGCGCTGTGTGACGGCGCGCAGGCACAGCACGATGGCGGCGCCCGCCAGCAGCAGGTAGAGCAGGCTGGGCGTGCGCAGGGCCGCCACGCTCCAGTGCTCGCCCCAGCCGCCGGCCACCATGGCCTGCCAGAACAACATGGGGGGTTTGGTGTTGCGTGTATCGACCAGTTCGGAGGCCAGCGGCAGCCAGTGTCCGGTCTCGGCGGTCTTGCGCGCGATGTGGGTGTAGACCAGCTCGTCGCCGTTGGTGGGTGCGTACTGGCCGTCCAGGCCAAAGACGTAGGCGAAGGCGGCCAGCAGCAGGAGCAGCGCCCAGAAGGCGGTGTGGTGCCGCTCGGGAGTCGGGGAGGGTGATTGCATGGCGGACATCGGGCCGGCGCATGCCGGCTGTGTCCGCAATTATGGCGTGCGCTTGTGGCGGAAGGTCCAGCGGTCGTTGGCGATGAAGTTGCTGACGCTGGCGATCACGATGGCCGTGACGTTGGCCAGCAGATAGTGCATGAAGTGCGTGAGCGTCAAGGTGAGCCCGTATTGCAGCAGGATGCCGATCCAGGAGGCCGTGGCGTACTGTCCCAGCTGGGCAAGCAGGCCGCGTTTGCTCAGGCGCTCGCCTTCCTGCACCGCGGTGGCGTGCAGGCGGTCCGACCAGGTCCACAGGCGGTTCCAGGTGAAGTTGTTCACCGTGGCCACGGCAATGGCCAGCGCGAGCGAGAAATAGGGTTTGCTGCCCATCGGTTCGATGGTGCGAAACAGGTATTCATGCGCCCCATAGAGCACGGCCAGATTCACCACCGTGCCGCTGGCGCCGACGATGCCGAAGCGCACGTAGCGAAAGCTGTGCAGCCAGTCGATCAGCTGCCAGAGTCGGTCACGCAGGGAAGGGGAGCTCATGCGGTGGCAGCGGGTTGTTCGCGCAGGGCCTGCAGGGCATCGGCCAGCACCGGGTCGGGGGCGATGCGCTTGAGGCACTGGTTGTCGCCGTCACAGAAGGTCAGGCGGTGGTTGTAGGCCGAGAGACAGGGCGAGCAGGCGATGCCCGACTCGTAGACGGTTGCTTTCGGCCCGAAGGGACCGGGCAGCGGGCCATAGAGCTTGCCGGTCTCGGGGCCGAAGAACATCAGCACGCGGATGGGCGTGAGGCTGGCGAAGTGACCCGGGCCGCCATCGTTGGTGAGCAGCAGGTCGCTGGCATGGAACAGCATCAGCAGTTCGCGCAGGCTGCGCGTGTAGCCCGTGAGTGCGACACATTGCTCGCTGCCGACCTGGGTGCGGATCCCGTTGGCCAACGCGGTGTCGTCCTTGAGGCCGATGAAGGCCACGGCGTGGCCGGCATCGCACAGGCCCTTGGCCACGCGCGCGTAGTGCGCGGCGGGCCAGGCGCGTTCGGGCAGGATGCCGCCACCCGGGTACATGAGCACGATCTGGCGGCCGGCCAGCACCGGGTGGTCGGCCAGCACCCGGGCGCGGAAGGCGGCCAGTTCTTCAGCGGTGAACGGGACCGACAAGCCGGTTTCCGTGGGCAGCTCACGGATCGGCGCCGCCTTGTGGCGCGGCATGCTCTCGCCTTCCAGCGCATCGACCAGCGAGAGGAACTGCTTGCTGATGTGCTGGTAGGGGTTGTAGGGGATGGCGCAGTTGATGTAGCTGCCGCGGTACAGGCCTTCCTGCGTGTGCGGCGTGAAGCCGGCGCGGCGCGGCGCGCCCGTGAGATAGCACAGCAGGCTGCTGACGCGGGAGAACAGCTCGCAGTCAATCACCGCGTCCAGCGGCAGGCGGCGCATGGCCAGGCTGACACGCCAGATGTCGCGCGCCAGCTGCAAGGGCGAGCTGTCGTCCAGAGCGTGGAAGTTGGCGTCTTCCGTCAGGCGCAGCATGCGCGCCACTTCCTGGTTCTTCTTCAGCTGCAGCACGTGCAGCGTGGCGCCGGGATAGCGTTCACGCAGTGCCCTGAACATGGGACCGGCCAGCACGATGCTGCCCATCTCGGACAGCAGGATGACCAGGATGTGGCGTGGCGCCTGGCCCCGGTCGACCTTGGGTGCGCGCGTGCCCAGCACGCGCGCCCACAACGAAACGACGGAACACAGCAGCTGGCCGACCCAGCGATCAATCCAGCGTTGCGTCTGCAGTTTCATTGTTGACTTCCTTGTTCTCGCTGCCTTGTGGCTATGCCCCGGCCTGGCGGGCCTTCACATCGCTGGCGCGACATGAGTCTACGCCGCAAGGCCTAGGACGCGCTCCGCGCCTGCCGCGCTTACAGCCCGGCCGCTGCGCGCAGCGCCTGGGCCTTGTCGGTGCGTTCCCACGAGAACTCGGGCTCCTCGCGGCCGAAGTGGCCGTAGGCGGCCGTCTTCTCGTAGATGGGGCGCAGCAGGTCCAGCATCTGGATGATGCCTTTCGGACGCAGGTCGAAGTGCTCGGCCACCAGCGCGGCGATCTTGTCGTCGGCGATGACGCCGGTGCCGTGCGTGTTGACCGTGATGTTCATGGGCTTGGCCACGCCGATGGCGTAGGCCACCTGGATCTGGCACTTCTTGGCCAGGCCGGCGGCCACCACGTTCTTGGCCACGTAGCGGGTGGCGTAGGCGGCCGAGCGGTCCACCTTGGACGGGTCCTTGCCCGAGAAGGCGCCACCACCGTGCGGGCAGGCGCCGCCGTAGGTGTCGACGATGATCTTGCGGCCGGTCAGGCCGCAGTCGCCCTGCGGGCCGCCGATGACGAAGCGGCCGGTCGGGTTGACCAGGTACTTGGTGTCCTTGAGCCACTCTTTCGGCAGCACGGGCTTGATGATCTCTTCGATCACGGCCTCGATGAAGCTGGCCTTGAGCTTGGTGGCGGTCTCGGACTGGTCCGGGCTGTGCTGGGTGGACAGCACCACGGTATCGATGCTGTGCGGCTTGCCGTCCACATAGCGCATGGTGACCTGGCTCTTGGCGTCCGGGCGCAGGAAGGGCAGGCGGCCGTCCTTGCGCAGCTGCGCCTGGCGCTCCACCAGGCGGTGGGCGTAGTGGATGGGCGCGGGCATCAGCGCGGGGGTCTCGTCGCAGGCGTAACCGAACATCAGGCCCTGGTCGCCGGCGCCGGTGTTGAGGTGGTCGTCGCTGGCGTGGTCCACGCCCTGGGCGATGTCGTTGGATTGCTTGTCGTAGGCCACCAGCACGGCGCAACCCTTGTAGTCGATGCCGTACTCGGTGTTGTCGTAGCCGATGCGCTTGACGGTGTCGCGCGCGACCTGGATGTAGTCGACGTGCGCGTTGGTCGTGATCTCGCCGGCCAGCACCACCAGACCGGTGTTGGTCAGCGTCTCGGCCGCCACGCGGCTGCGCGGATCCTGCTTGAAGATCGCGTCCAGGATGGCATCGGAAATCTGGTCCGCCACCTTGTCGGGATGGCCTTCGGACACGGACTCGGAAGTGAAGAGGTAATCGTTCGCCATTGAATAAACTCCAAAAAGTGTTGTCAGGCGCGTTGCCTGGCTGGGGAGCTTCGGCGAACGCTTTAGCAGATGTGTCTTGAATGACGGCACAATCACACCCTTCCGGGGGCAGTTCGTGCTTGTCGCCCTGCAAGTAGTTCTGTAACTCGGCGACCCGCATATTTTATCCGATGACCGCCCTCTTCCGATTCTTGTCCTGGCTGCCGCTGTGGCTGTTGCACGCCGTGGGCGGGTTGCTGGGCTGGGTCGTGTTCCTGTCCTCGCCCACCTACCGTCGGCGTTTCCTGTCCAATGTGCAGCAGGCCGCCCAGGCCTGGGGCCGGTGCCGTGGTGCGGTCGGGCAGGCCGGAGAACTGGTGGCCGAGTTGCCGCGCCTGTGGTTTGGCCCGCCGGTGCCCATCCTGTGGGACGGTGAGGCGCACATCGAGCAGGCGCTGGCGGCCGGGCAAGGCATCGTGTTCCTGACGCCGCACCTGGGCAGCTTCGAGGTCACCGCGCAGGCCTATGCGGCGCGCTATGGTGCGCGCCAGCCCATGACCGTGCTGTTTCGCCCCTCGCGCCAGCCCCGCCTGCGTGCCCTCGTCGCCTCGGCGCGTCGGCGGCCGGGTCTGATGACCGCGCCCACCACCCTGGCCGGCGTCAAGCAGCTGATCAAGGCGCTGCGGCAGGGGCAGTCGGTTGGCCTGCTGCCCGATCAGGTGCCGCCGCAGGGCCTGGGCGTCTGGGCCCCGTTTTTCGGACGCGAGGCCTACACCATGACGCTCTCCGCGCGGCTGGCGCAGCAGACCGGTGCCGCCGTGTTGGTGGCCTGGGGTGAGCGGCTGTCCTTGGGGCGTGGCTATCGGGTACACGTACGCCCGCTGGGCGTGACGTTGCCGGCGGATCCGGTGGCCGCGGCCAGCACGATCAACCGCGCCATGGAGGAGGTGATCGCGGCCTGCCCGCAGCAGTACCTCTGGGGCTATGCGCGCTACAAACAGCCGCGCCAGGAGTCGCCCTGATGGTCCACCCGGGTGTTCTGTTCATGCGGCTCATCGCGCCGCTGCCGCTGGGGATGATCCGCGCCCTGGGCGCCGTGGTGGGGTGGGTGCTCTACCTGCTGGCCGTGCCGCGGCGTCGCGTGGTGATGGTCAACCTGGCCCTGTGCTTTCCGCAGCAGCCGCTGGCCGTGCGCCGGCGCTGGGCACGCGAGTGTTTCGTCTATTTTGCGCAGGCCTGGTTCGACCGCGCCTGGTTGTGGCATGGCCGTGAGAAGGTGCTGCGCCAGCGCCTGCGCCTGGTGGGTGCGGTGGATGAGCTGCGCGGGACGACACCGACGGTCATCTTCGCGCCGCATTTCTTCGGGCTGGACGCGGCGGGCATCGCCGTCAATGACCAGATCCGCCGGCCGATGGTCAGCATCTACACGCCGCAGCGCAACAAGGCGGTGGACCAGTGGCTGCATGACGGGCGCCGCCGCTTTGGCAACCTGGAACTGTTTTATCGCGACCAGGGGGTCAAGGGCATCGTGGCTGCGCTGCGCGGCGGAGCGCTGCTCTACCTGTTGTCGGACATGAACTTCGGGCCTGAAGAGTCGATCTTCGTGCCCTTCTATGGCGTGTCGGCAGCCACCGTGCCTTCGCTGCCGCGCTTTGCGCGTCTGGGCCGGGCCCGGGTGGTGCCAGTGACGGCGCGCCTCACGAAGCAGGGTTATGACGTCGAAGTGCACCCGGCCTGGCCGGATTACCCGAGCAGCGATGTCGCGGCCGATACCGCCTTCATGAACCGCTGGCTGCAAGGCGTGATCGACACCATGCCCTCGCAGTACTACTGGGTGCACAAGCGCTTCAAGACCCGGCCCCCGGGCGAATCCGGGGTCTACTGAGTCAGAAACTTCTGCAGCGCCATGATGACGCGCTGCGGCTGTTCGTGCACGATCCAGTGTGTGGCGTCGGGCACGCACTCCAGGGTGAGCTGCGGAATATAGGTTTCCAGTCCGTCGACAAGTTCCGGCGGCAAGGCGGTGTCACCCAGCCCCCAGAGTACCAGCGTGGGCAGGCTGATGGTGAGCATCTCGCGCGGCAGTTCGATGCTGGCTGCGGCGGGATCCTCGGGTCGCGGCGGGCGTAGCGGCGAGGCGCGGTAGTAGTTGAGACCCCCGGTCAGGCCACGATCCCAGACCCCGCGGTAGCGCGCCTTCACTGCATCCGTGAGCCAGCCGTAGCCCGAACCGTCGGCCGCCTTGCCTGCCCCCATGCCCAGAAAGAAGTCCCACAGGCGCCGGTAGTCGTCTTCCGCCAGCAGGCGCTCGGCGTCCGGGCGGATGAGAAAGTTCATGTAGGCGCTGGCCGCCTGCTGTTTCGGACTGGTCTTCAGTTCGCGCAGGAAGGTGCCGGGGTGTGGCGAGTTGATGATGGCCAGCCGCTGCATCAGTTGCGGTTGCTGGTTGGCCAGGTTCCAGGCCACGGCGCCGCCCCAGTCGTGCGCGACCAGGCAGGCCAGCGGGGCCGCAGGAGATTCGATGGCGCTCAGCGCTGCAATGTCCTGCACCAGGTGCTTGGCGCGGTAGGCCGCCACGTCAGCGGGTGCGCTGGATTGCTCGTAGCCGCGCAGATTGGGCGCCACGCAGCGGTAGCCGCCGTTTTCCGGCCGGGCGAAATGTTCCAGCAACTCGTCCCAGACAAAGGCGGCTTCCGGGAAACCATGCAGGAACAACAACACGGGCCGGCCGCGTTCACCGGCCGCGCGGCAACTCAGGGTGATGTCGTGAGGGAGGGCTTGCTGCCAGGTCTCGATCATGGTGTCTCCGCAGGACGGTCCTGCGGAGATGCTAGATCGGGGCCTTCATGGGCCCAGTCCCACAGAAGACAGGCCACATCCTCGATACCGGTGCGCTTGGTGGCCGAGAACAGCCGCACCTCACCGCCGCCGGCCTGCAGTTTCATGATGGACAAGGCCTTGGCCGCTTCACTGCGGGTGAGCTTGTCGGCCTTGGTCAGAACGACCAGGAATTTCAGTCCTTCCTCCACCCGCGGGCGCACCACCTCCAGCAGCACCTGGTCCAGCTCGGTCAGGCCCAGGCGCGGATCGGTCAGCAGCACGATCGCCTTCAGGTTCTCGCGCGTGACCAGGTAGTTGGCCATGACCTGCTGCCAGCGGATTTTGTCCTGCTGCGGGACGGCGGCGTAGCCGTAACCGGGCAGGTCGGCCAGCACGGCGTCGGTCGCGCCTTGCTTGCCCAGGGCGAACAGGTTGATGTGCTGCGTGCGGCCGGGCTTCTTGGAGGCAAAGGCCAGCTGGCGCTGCTGCGTCAGCGTATTGATGCAGGTGGACTTGCCGGCGTTGGAGCGGCCGACGAAGGCGATCTCCGGCACGTCCAGTGCCGGCAGGTGCTCCAGCGTGGGCGCCGTGGTCAGAAAACGGGCGGTGTGCAGCCAGCCCAGAGCCTGGACGGCCTGCGGTTGGGGCTTGGCTGCAGGCTTGCCGCCATGGCTGGGGCTGCTGGCGCTTCGGTTGGGGGGGGTCATGGAGGGAGTTAAGAGTGCCCGGCCCTGCATTGTAGAATCGCCCGGTCTGCTCCAACTACACCAATACGACCATGAAGTTGCTTGCTCGCCTGATGATGGCTGCCGCTGTGGCAGCACCCGCTTTCGTGTTTGCAGCCCAGGATGCCAAGGCGCCGGCCAAGCCCGACCTGGCCCAGGGCGAGGCCAAATTCACTGCGGTGTGCGCCGCCTGCCACGGTGCCGACGGCAATTCGGGCATTCCGGCCAACCCCAAGCTGGCGCAGCAGCATCCGGAATACCTGGTCAAGCAGCTGCAGGAGTTCAAGTCTGGCAAGCGCAACAGCGCCGTGATGAAGGGCTTTGCCGCCGTTCTCAGCGACGATGACATGAAGAACATCGCTGCCTGGCTGGCCTCGCAGAAGGCCAAGCCCGGTTTTGCCAAGGACAAGGCGCTCGTGGCGCTGGGTGAGCGTATCTACCGCGGCGGTATCCCCGATCGCCAGATCGCGGCCTGCGCCGGTTGCCACAGCCCCAATGGCGCCGGTATCCCGGTCCAGTATCCCCGCCTGAGCGGCCAGCATGCGGATTACGCCGTCGCCCAGCTGGTGGCCTTCCGTGACGGTGTGCGCGCCAACAGCCTGCCCATGGCGCAGGTGGCGGCCAAGATGAATGACCGCGAGATCAAGGCCGTGGCCGACTACGTCGCCGGTCTGCGCTGAGCCGATAGTCCGACAAATTCCCCGGTCAATCCGGGAATTAATAAGTGACGGTGAATGTTTGGGTCAGAATGCAGGCTTGACGCCCGCTGACGGAACCCTGCGGTCCCCGGACACTCATACCCAGGCGGGTCTTTGCACGAAGACCCGCCTTTTTTCATTGAATTCCGCTTTGCATACTTGACGCCATGACCGTCTCCACCCAGGGCCTCCGGCTGCCCGCATCCTCCCGCACGCTGCGTGCCACGGTGGAGCTGCTGTCGTCGATGCGTTTCGCCATTTCACTGCTGACGGTGATCTGCATCGCCTCGGTGATCGGCACGGTGCTCAAGCAGCACGAACCGCTGAACAACTACATCAACCAGTTCGGCCCCTTCTGGGCCGACGTCTTCGGCAAGCTCCACCTCTATGCCGTCTACAGTGCCTGGTGGTTCCTGCTGATCCTGGCCTTTCTGGTCATCAGCACATCCCTGTGCATTGCGCGCAACACGCCCAAGATCCTGACCGACCTCAAGGCCTACAAGGAGAACATCCGCGAGCAGGCGCTGCAGGCTTTCCACCACCGCGCCCAGGCGGCCTTGCCGGAGCCGCCCGAGGGCGCCGCCCAGCACATCGGCCGTCTGCTGGCCAGTGGCGGCTGGAAGGTGCGCCTGCAAAAGCGCGCGACCGCGGCGGGCGAGGGCTGGATGGTCGCGGCCAAGGCGGGTGCCGTCAACAAGCTGGGCTACCTGGCGGCGCACAGCGCCATCGTGCTGGTCTGCTTGGGTGGATTGCTCGACGGGGATCTGATCGTGCGCGCCCAGATGTGGCTGGGTGGCAAGACACCGTACAACGGCGGCGGGATGATCTCGGAAGTGAAGCCCGAGCACCGGCTGAGCGAGCGCAATCCCACCTTCCGCGGCAACCTGGCGGTGGCCGAGGGCACCCAGTCCAGCACGGCCATCCTGAACCAGTCCGATGGCATCCTGCTGCAGGAGCTTCCCTTCGCGGTCGAGCTCAAGAAGTTCATTGTCGAGTACTACTCGACCGGCATGCCCAAGCTCTTTGCCAGCGATATCGTCATTCATGACAAGGCCACTGGCGAGAAGACCGAGGCGCGGGTGGAGGTCAATCATCCGGTCAGCTACAAGGGCGTGGAGATCTACCAGTCCAGCTTCGATGACGGCGGTTCGACCGTGAAGCTGAAGGCGCAGCCCATGAACGCGGCCACCAAGCCCTTTGAGGTGGAGGGGGTCATCGGCGGCGCGACGCGGCTCAGCCGTGGCAACGAGAAGCTGACGCTGGAATTCGCCGGCTTGCGCGTCATCAACGTCGAGAACCTCGCCAATGCCGGGGCCTCGGGCACGGACGTGCGCAAGGTCGATCTGCGCGAGTCGCTCAACCAGCAGCTGGGTGCGGCCAACAAGCCCGATGGCAAGAAGGCGCTGCGCAACGTCGGCCCCAGCGTGAGCTACCGCCTGCGCGACGAGGCCGGGCAGGCGCGCGAATTCAACAACTACATGCTGCCCATGGACCTGGGCGAGGGTGTGCCGGTCTTCCTGATGGGGGTGCGCGACACCCCCGCAGAGGCCTTCCGCTACCTGCGGGTGCCGGCCGATGCGCAGGGCACGACCGATGACTTTTTCCGCCTGCGCGCGGCGCTGGCCGATCCGGTTGCGCGCGAGCAGGCCGTGCGCCGCTACGTGGCCCGCGCCGTGGATCCCGCCCGGCGCGATCTGATGCCGCAGCTCAGCGCGTCCGCGCTGCGGGCGCTGGCGCTGTTCTCCGGCGCCGAGTCCGTGCCCGGCAGCACCGCGCCCGGCGGTCTGCAGACCGTGGCCGACTTCCTGGAAAAGAATGTGCCGGAGAGCGAACGCAACCGCGCCGGCGAGATGCTGGTGCGCATCCTCAACGGTACCCTGTTCGAGCTGTTGCAGGCTGCGCGTGAACGCGCCGGGCTCAAGCCGCTGCCGGCGGACGAGCGCACGCAGGCTTTCATGAGCCAGGCGGTGCTGGCCCTGAGCGATGCCTTTTTCTATCCCGCGCCCCTGACGCTGCAGCTGACCGACTTCAAGCAGGTGCAGGCCAGCGTGTTCCAGGTCGCGCGCGCTCCGGGCAAGACAGTTGTCTACCTGGGCTGTGCCCTGCTGATCCTGGGCGTGTTCGCCATGCTCTACGTGCGCGAGCGCCGCCTGTGGGTGTGGCTGGCGCCGCAGGGCAATGGTTCCCAAGCCACCATGGCGCTGTCGTCCAACCGCAGGACAATGGATGCCGATCGTGAATTCGAGCAGCTGCGCGACAAGCTGTTGCCAAGCAAGGAGTCCTGATGAATACCGCCACCACCACGCTGACCCTCAACGAGGGTTACTTTGCCAAGCGCAACCTGTTTGACTGGCTGTTCGCCGCCATCATGGTCTTCGGCGGTCTGTACGCCTACGCCACCTACCAGCAGGCGATGGATGTCTACGAGAAGGGCATCCTGCTGGCCGCCATTCCGGCGGCCGTGACGCTGGGCTGGTTCTGGCGCCCGCTGCGGGTGCTGATGCTGGCGGTCGGGGCCGTGGCCTTGCTGGGCATTGCTTCCTACCAGGGGCAGCTGGCGCGCGCGGAAAGCGTGTTCTGGCTCAAGTACTTCCTCTCCAGCCAGTCGGCCATCCTGTGGATGAGCGTGCTCTTCTTCATGAGCACGCTGTTCTACTGGGCGGGCATGTTCGCCAGGACCCAGTCGGCCTTCCTGGAGCGTGTGGGGTCCGGTATGGCGTGGGTGGCGGTGGCCATGGCGCTGATCGGCACCCTGGTGCGCTGGTACGAGAGCTACCTGCTGGGTCCTGACATCGGCCACATCCCGGTCAGCAACCTGTACGAGGTGTTCGTGCTCTTTTCCTGGATGACGGCGCTGTTCTACCTCTACTTCGAGCAGCAGTACCGTACCCGCAGCATGGGGGCCTTTGTCATGCTGGTGGTCAGCGCGGCGGTGGGCTTCCTGCTCTGGTACACCGTGGTGCGCGGCGCGCATGAGATCCAGCCGCTGGTGCCGGCGCTCAAGAGCTGGTGGATGAAGCTGCACGTGCCGGCCAATTTCGTGGGTTATGGCACTTTCTCGCTGGCGGCCATGGTGGCCTTCGCTTACCTGATCAAGAGCCAGGCGGCAGAGACGCGCTGGCACAAGCTGACCCCGCTCTGGCTGTTCGGCATCATCCTGTGCTTTGTGCCGCTGGCGTTCCGCCAGAGCTCGGCGGCGGCCGGTGGCCACTACTGGCTGGGCTATTTCATCATCGCCGCGCTCATCGTCGGCGGTATCCTGCTGGGGCGCCGGCGCATCGCGGCGCGCCTGCCCGCGCTGGAGGTGCTTGACGACGTGATGTACAAGTCCATCGCGGTCGGCTTTGCCTTCTTCACCATCGCCACCGTTCTCGGCGCGCTGTGGGCGGCCGAAGCCTGGGGCGGCTACTGGAGCTGGGACCCCAAGGAAACCTGGGCCCTGATCGTCTGGCTCAACTACGCGGCCTGGCTGCATATGCGACTCATGAAGGGCCTGCGCGGTACCGTGGCCTCATGGTGGGCCTTGGCCGGCCTGGGCGTGACCACGTTTGCCTTCATCGGCGTCAACATGTTCCTCAGCGGCCTGCACAGCTACGGCACTTTGTAGGCGCGGCTCCCCGGGCTTTCCCACCATCCCGACGGGGTGTTGGGAACTTTGTGAGAATCGCCGTCGTCCCACGAGCAATGTCGACAGGAGGGCAGTGCCATGCTGATCAAGACAAGCGACGACGGCTTCGACCATCCACATTCCAGCGAGATCACCCCGGCGGGGGTCTATCGCCAACGCCGCGAACTGGTGCGGCTCCTGGCCGGCGGCGCCGCGGGGATGGCACTGGCGGGTTGGGCGGCGCGGGACGCGCGCGCGCAGATGCCGGCCGCCAGGCTGGCGGGGCGGAAATCGGCGGTACCTGGTGCCACCACCCTGGAAAAGGTGACCGACTACAAGGACGCCACCACCTACAACAATTTCTACGAATTCGGGCTGGACAAGAGCGATCCGGCACGCAATGCGCATACCCTGCAGACGGCACCCTGGACGGTGACCATCGAGGGGCTGGTGCACAAACCCGGCCGCTACGCGCTGGACGACCTGCTCAAGCTGTCGCCCCTGGAGGAGCGCATCTACCGCCTGCGCTGTGTCGAGGGCTGGTCCATGGTGATCCCGTGGGTCGGTTACTCACTGGCCGAGCTCATCCGTAAGGTCGAGCCCCTGGGTAGCGCGAAGTACGTGGAGTTCGTCACCCTGGCGGACCGCAAGACCATGCCCTATGTGGGTTCCAGCGTGCTCGACTGGCCTTATGTCGAGGGCCTGCGCATGGACGAAGCCATGCACCCGCTGACGTTGCTGGCCCTGGGCATGTACGGCGAAGTGCTGCCCAGGCAGAACGGCGCGCCGGTGCGCGTGGTGGTACCGTGGAAATACGGCTTCAAGAGTGGCAAGAGTCTGGTGAAGATCCGCTTCGTCGAGAAGCAACCGGCCACGGCCTGGAATGTGGCGGCGCCGCAGGAGTATGGCTTCTACTCCAACGTCAATCCCAATGTGGACCATCCGCGCTGGAGCCAGGCGACGGAGCGCCGCATCGGCGAGGATGGCCTGTTCACCCGCAAGCGCAAGACGCTGATGTTCAATGGCTACGAGGCCCAGGTGGGGCAGCTCTACGCGGGCATGGACCTGAAGAAGTATTACTGAGCAGCGCGGTGGACACCTTGGCCATCAACCGCCGCCTGCTCGGCCCGGCGGTCAAGCCCCTGCTGTTTGCCGTCCTGGTCCTGCCGGCGGTGTGGCTGGTTTATGCCGCGCTGAAGAACCAGCTGGGGGCCAACCCGGCCGAAGCACTGATCCGCTCCACGGGCGACTGGACGCTGCGCATGCTGTGCGCGGCACTGGCGGTCACGCCGCTGCGCGTACTGCTGCAACTGCCGGCACTGGCCCGGCTGCGCCGCATGCTGGGGCTGTACGTCTATTTCTACGCCGCCTTGCATCTGCTGTGCTATGCCGGCTTTGACATGGGGCTGGACGTGGACGACATCGTGCGTGATATCGCCAAGCGGCCCTTTATCCTGGTTGGCTTCTCTGCTTTCGTGCTGCTGACCCCGCTGGCGTTCACGTCATGGAACCGGGCGATCCGCTGGTTGGGTGCGGCACGCTGGCAGGTCCTGCACCGCCTGGTGTACGTCGTGGCCGTGCTGGCGGTGCTGCACTTCTTCTGGATGCGCGCCGGCAAGCACAACTACGCGGAGGTGCAGGTCTACGCCAGCGTGCTGGGCCTGCTGCTTGGCTGGCGCGCCTGGCGTTATGTGTCAGGCCGCCAGCGCCGCCGGACGGCTGCTCGCCACGCCCGCGTCGATACGGGACTTGGGTAGCTGGTAGTTGCGGTCGTCGAAGAGGTCGACGCCGCATTGCAGGTTCTCGATCCAGTCAAAAAATGCCGGGATGGCCGGCCCGGCCAGCGGGGCACCGTGTTGCGGGACCAGCATGGAGATATCGAGTTTGCGCGCCATTGCCGCCCAGAGGCGCAGGATCTTGTTGGACACCATGTAGCGGCGGTGGAAGCCCTCCATCAGCGGCAGGTGGCGCTTGAAGTCCGTGACGGGCTTCTGCGCCTGCTGGCCGGACATCAGCGACACGCCCAGATCGCCGGTGAACAGGATCTTGCTGATCGGGTCGTAGAAATGGAAGTTGCCCTCCGAATGCATGAAGTGCGCCGGCAGCAGGTGCAGCTCACTCTTGCCCAGCGGCAGGATGCCCCCGGCATCGGGCACGCCGATGATGCGTCCCTGCGTCTTGCCGCTCTTGGTGAAGTGCGGCACGAAACGCTCCCAGACGCGCGAGATGACCAGCTGGGCCGGGGTCGAGGTCATCCAGCGGTCCAGTGAAGCAATGATGTCCGGATCGGCGTGCGAGGCGATCAGGTAGGACAGGTGCTGGGCCGGGAAGAAGCGCGAACTGGTGAGCAGCAGTTCGTTGAAGGCCAGGTTGCCACCCGGGTCGATGATGGCGCCATGACCATGGTCTACGATGAGGAACTGGTTGGCCTGAACCGTGTTGCCGTCTTCTTCCACCAGGTCGGTGAACATCAGACAGACGTGGTTCGGGTCCCGATAGAGCTCGATCGACATGGGCGCCTTTCATTGATGCAGGCGCAACTATAGAGAGCCGGGTCACCGCTTGATTTGACGTGTGTCAAATCAAGCCCGATTGGCCTGCTCAAAGCAGGGTTTCTTGCGCAAAGGTGTCCGCAGCACTCTCCCGGCGGCGGATCAGGTGGGCCTGGGTGCCGTCAACCAGGATTTCTGCCGCCCGGCCCCGCGTGTTGTAGTTGCTTGCCATGCTCATGCAGTACGCGCCGGCGGAGAGCACGGCCAGCAGATCGCCGGTCTGCACATTCAAGGCGCGATCGCGCCCGAGCCAGTCCCCGCTCTCGCAGACCGGGCCGACGACATCCCAGGTGCCGCCCTGTCCCGCCCGGGGCGCCAAGGGCACGATCTGGTGGTACGCCTCGTACATGGCCGGGCGTGGCAGGTCGTTCATCGCCGCGTCGACGATGCAGAAGTTTTTCTGCTCGCCGGGCTTGAGATACAGCACTTCCGTCAGACAGACGCCGGCATTGCCCACCAGGGAGCGGCCGGGCTCGATCATGAGCTGGCGCTCGCCGTAGCCGCGCGCGTCGAGCTTGGCCAGCAGCTTGCGCCACAGCGCATCGGCCGGGGGCGGCGTATCACCGTTGTAGTCGATGCCGAGCCCGCCACCGAAGTCGATGTGGTGCAGGGTGATGCCAGCTGCCTCGATGGCCTGGACCAGGTCGAGCACGCGGTCCATGGCATCCAGATAGGGCGACTCCTGTGTGATCTGCGAACCGATATGGCAGTCGATGCCCACCACCTTCAGACCCGACAGCGCGGCCGCGCGCTGGTAGGTCGCCAGCGTGCGCTCATGCGCAATGCCGAACTTGTTGCCCTTGAGGCCGGTGGAGATATAGGGGTGGGTCTTGGCGTCGACGTTGGGGTTGACGCGGATGCTGACCGGCGCGCGCTGGCCCAGGGAGAGCGCGACTTCGTTGAGCACATCGAGCTCCGCCTCGCTCTCGACGTTGAAGCAGCCGATGCCGGCTTGCAGTGCGCGACGCATCTCGGCACGGGTCTTGCCGACGCCGGAGAAGATGACCTTCGCTGCGTCACCGCCGGCCGCCAGCACGCGCTCGAGCTCGCCGCCGGAGACGATGTCGAAGCCACAGCCGGCCCGCGCGAAGAGTTGCAGCACGGCCAGTGAGGAGTTGGCCTTCATGGCGTAGCAGATCTGTGCCTTGCGACCGGCGAAACCGCGCTGATAGGCGGCCAGCGCGGCCAGCATGGCTGCCTTGGAGTAGACGAAAAGGGGGGTGCCGTACTGGTGCGCGAGATCGGCCAGGCGCACGTCTTCGAGGAACAATTCGTTGCCACGGTAGGCGAGCTGCGGCTGGCCCGGGAGTTGTTGAGCGGTCATTGCGGGGCGGTAGGAGCGGAAGCGGGTTGGGAGGCCGGGGCGGACGCTGGACTCGAGGCCGGGGGCGTGGGCGAGGCGGGCTTGCTTTTCTCGGGCATGACCGGCCACATCGACTGCGGCAGCGTGGCACGGTTGGCGGCAGCGGGTTCCGTAGGCAGATACAGCTGGCCTGGCTGTCCGCAGGCGGTCAACCCCACGGCTCCGGCGCCACCAATGACAGCAAACGTCGCATGGCCTAAGGCCCTGACTAAAATTCGGCGGGTTTGCAACATCACGGAATTGTAATGACCGACACCGAATTCATGGATCGTGCGGAGCTTGTGCTGCGTGCCATCGAAGCCAGTTGCGATCGCATCAATGAGGAGAGCGATGCCGACATCGACAACCAGCGGGTGGGCGGCATGGTCACCCTGGTATTTCGCGACCGCAGCCAGATCGTGGTGAACCTGCAAAAACCCTTGCACGAGATCTGGCTCGCCGCCCGTTCCGGCGGCTACCACTACAAGTTCGACGGCCGGCAGTGGCAGGACACCAAAGGCCACGGGGAGTTCTTTGCCAGCCTCTCGCGTTATGCGAGCGAGCAGGCCGGCACGCCGCTGGCCTTTTCGGCCTGATCAATTCTTGAACAGGTCGAGTATCTTCAGTTTCTCTTCCGCAGGGGCGGAGGCCGCCGCCGCCGGTGCCGACGCCACGGGCGCGACCGGCGCCGATGCCGGCGGCACGGCGGGTGCCGGCATGCCCTCGGGAGGCGGTACGACAGCCGGTACTTCGTCCAGACCGAGGGACAGGATGCCGCCATCCTTGGCGTGCTCGGTATACATCCAGTCGATTCCGGTCTGAACCACACCCTCGGGCGGCGCCAGCTCCAGGATGGGCACATCCCGCAGGGCATGCTCCATGTAGGTGATCCAGACCGGCAGGCTCAAGCCGCCGCCGGTCTCCCGGTCGCCCAGCTTGCGCGGTGTGTCATAGCCGATCCAGGTGACGGCCGCCACCGTCGGCTGGAAGCCGGCGAACCAGGCGTCCATGGAGTCATTGGTGGTGCCGGTCTTGCCATAGATATCCGGGCGCTTGAGGGTAGCCTGTGCGCGGGCGGCAGTGCCCGAGCGGGTGACTTCCTGCAGCATGGTGGACATCACAAAGGCGTTGCGCGCGTCGATGGCCCGCATGGATTCGTCCAACACCACGGGCTTGGCCTGGGCCAGCACCTTGCCCTTTTGTTCCGTGATCTTGCTGATCAGCCAGGGGTTGATGCGGTAGCCGCCATTGGCGAAGACGGAATAGGCGGTCGCCAGCTGCATGGGCGTCACCGATCCGGCGCCCAGGGCCATGGTCAGGTAGGGCGGGTGTTTCTCGGCGTCAAAGCCGAACTGCGTGATCCACTCTTGCGCGTAGCGGGGGCCGATGGCGTTGAGGACTCGGATCGAGACCATGTTCTTGGACTTGGCCAGACCGCGTCGCAATGGCATTGGCCCTTCGAAGGCGCCGTCGTAGTTCTTCGGTTCCCACGGCTGGCCGCCCGTCTGCTCGGGGTCAAAGAACAGTGGAGCGTCGTTGACTACGGTCGCAGGTGTGAAGCCCTTCTCCAGCGCCGCTGAATAGATGAAGGGTTTGAAACTGGAGCCGGGCTGGCGCCATGCCTGTGTCACGTGATTGAACTTGTTCTTGCTGAAGTCGAAGCCGCCCACCAGGGCCTTGATGGCGCCGGTGCGCGGGTCCAGCGAGACAAATGCGCCCTCCACCTCGGGTTGCTGGAGGATTTCCCACGCGTTTTTGTGGGTCTTCATGACGCGGATGACCGCGCCGCGGCGGATCTTGATCTTCGGCGCGGCCCGCGTCTGCAGCCCGGCCTGGGCAAAGCGCAAGCCGTCGCCGGTGATCTCGATCAACTCCCCGCCCGAACGCGCGGCCACCACCTTGCGTGGGCCGGCCTCCAGCACCACGGCCGCCAGCAGGTTGCCGTTGTCGGGATGCTCGTCCAGGATGTCGTCGATTGCGTCCTCTAGCTCGGATTCCTTCTCGGGCAGGCTGACGAACTTCTCCGGTCCCCGATACGCCTGACGCCGCTCGAAATCCAGGATGCCCTGCCGCAGGGCTTGATACGCCACTTCCTGATCGCCGGCCTTGACCGTGGTGTAGACGTTCAGTCCGCGGGTATAGGCCTCCTCGCCGTATTGCGCAAAGATCAGCTGGCGCACCATTTCAGCCACGAAATCGGCATGGCTGCGGGAGGGATCCTCGCCGGTGCCGCCGCCATTGCCGGACTTGATCCGCAGTTCCTGCTTCTTCGCCGCCTCAGCCTCCTGGGCCGTGATGAAGCCGTTTTCGAGCATGCGGTCGATGATGTACAGCTGCCGGGTGCGCGCGCGTTTGGGGTTGCTGATCGGGTTATAGGCCGAAGGGGCCTTGGGCAG
This sequence comes from Pseudomonadota bacterium, assembly GCA_021845965.1. Lineage (GTDB taxonomy): Bacteria > Pseudomonadota > Gammaproteobacteria > Burkholderiales > Burkholderiaceae_C > Hylemonella. The sequence continues at coordinate 135,051 of JAJZUZ010000001.1, forward strand.
GCCGGCGAGCATCGCCGCCTCGGCCACCGTGATGTCCTTGAGCGCCTTGCCGAAGTAGGTCTCTGCCGCCGCAGCGAAGCCGTAGGCCCGGTTGCCCAGATAGATCTGGTTCATGTAGATCTCAAGGATCTGGTCCTTGCTGAGCAGATGCTCCAGCTTGAAGGTCAGCAGGATTTCATAGATCTTGCGCGTGAATGTCTTCTCCGAAGACAGGTACACGTTACGCGCCACCTGCATGGTGATCGTGGACGCACCCTGGCTCTTGACCCGGCCGACATTGGCCAGGCCGGCGCGGATCACGCCCACGTAGTCCACGCCGCCATGCTGGTAAAAGCGCGCGTCCTCGATGGCCAGCACCGCGTCGGTGAGGACCCGGGGGATGTCCTTGATCGGTGTGAAGTTGCGGCGCTCCTCCCCAAATTCGCCCAAGACCTCGCCTTCGGCGGAGAACACCCGCAGCGGCAGCTTGGGGCGATACTGGGAGAGATCCGAGATGTCGGGCAGGTTGGGGTAGGCGACCGCCAATGCAATCGCGACCGTCATGAGAAGAGAGGCCAGTGCGGCCAAGGCGGCGCCACCGATCCAGATGGCCACCCGCACTGCGGGGTGCAGCTTGGCAAAACGTGAAGATTTCATGCCGTCGGGGCTGGAAGAGGTTTCGGAGTTGGAGTCGGGCGGCATAAAATCTTTGTAACTACGCGTCGTGATTATAAAAATCTGACTATGCCGCCATTTCCGGCGGGGCATGCGTCAGTCTGTGCGGCACGTCGCCGCTTTCACTTGGCGAGCTGAGCAAGTCGTTTCAATCGGATACAAAGCGTCTGCTTTTGACAACGCGAAAACGACCTTCGTGCCGGAAAAATCTTTGCGCGACAAGGACCTTACTGCTAGCATTGAAGTGAATTCTTAAGTTCACCGGCATTGTGCCGGCAATTTCGGGGGATGCCCTTGATCTCATTGAGGTCGTTGTTCAGTCACCAGCCGGAGCCCATGTTGGGCCTGGACGTCAGCTCTTCCAGCGTCAAACTGGTCGAGTTGAGTAAAAACAAGGCTGGTCAGTACGTGCTCGATCGCTGTGCGATCGAGCCGCTGGAGCGCGGTTGGATCACCGACGGCAATATCGAGAAATTCGACGAGGTTGCCGAGGCGGTTCGACGGCTGGTGAAGAAGAGTGGCACGCGTACCAAGAACGTTGCCATGGCCTTGCCGCCGTCCGCGGTGATTACCAAGAAGATCGTCTTGCCCGGCGGGCTGAGCGAGACCGAGCTGGAAATGCAGGTCGAAGCCGAGGCCAACCAGTACATTCCCTTCCCGCTGGAGGAAGTGAGCCTGGACTTCTGTGTCATCGGTCCCAGTGCAAGTTCGGTTGGCGACGTGGACGTGCTCATTGCCGCGTCCCGGCGCGAGAAGGTCCAGGACATTCAGGGTCTGGCTGAGTCGGCCGGCCTGAAGCCGGTGATCGTGGACGTGGAGTCCTATGCGTCGCGGCTGGCGGCCGGGCGTCTGATCGAGAATCTGCCCGATCAGGGCAAGGGGGCCATCGTGGCCCTGTTCGAGGTAGGCGCCCTGACCACCAGCATGCAGGTGATCCGGGATGACGAGGTGCTATATGAGCGCGACCAGGCCTTCGGCGGTGCGCAACTGACGCAATTGATCGTGCGCCAGTACGGCTTCTCGCTCGAGGAGGCGGAAGCCAAGAAGCGCAGTGGCGAGCTGCCTGAAGACTACGAAGGCAGCGTGCTCAAGCCTTTCATCGAAAGCATGGTGCAGGAAATCGGTCGTGCCCTGCAATTTTTCTTCACCAGCACGCCGCATCACAAGGTGGACTACATCATGCTGGCGGGTGGTGCGGCCGCCCTGCCCGGCTTGACCGACGCCGTAACGCAGCAGATCACTTTCCCTTGCAGCCTGGTCAATCCGTTTGAAGGTATGGAAATCGGGGATGGCGTGCGCCTGAAGAAGATGACGCGCGAGGCGCCGTCCTATTTGACATCCTGCGGCCTGGCCATGCGGAGGTTTCTCCAGTGATTCTGATCAACCTGCTGCCTCACCGCGAGGCGGCGCGCAAGAAGCGACAGGACGTTTTCAATATCTCGCTCGGGGCGTCGGCCTTGGCGGGCGGGGTGATCGCGGGCATCATCTATCTCTGGCTGCAGGGGGCCATTGCCTCACAGGAGCGGCTGAACACCGTCCTGGCCCAGGAGATCCAGAAGCTGGACAGCCAGATCAAGGACATCGCCGCGCTGGAGGCGGAGATCGCTGCACTGCGTGCCCGCCAGCAGGCGGTGGAGAACCTGCAGGCGGACCGCAACATGCCTGTCTATCTGCTTGGTGAGTTGACGCGCCAGTTCCCGGAGGGTGTCTACCTGGTTTCCATGCGGCAGGACAACCAGTTGGTGACGCTGCAGGGCACGGCGCAGTCGCAAGAGCGGGTATCCGAGTTGCTGCGCAACCTGGCCTACCAGTCGCCATGGTTCACGAAACCGGAACTCGTGGAAATCGTCGCGGCCACGGTCAACCTGACGGGGAAAGAGCAGCGCAAGGTGTTTAATTTCACGATGCGGGTGCGTCTGGTGCGCGCCAGCGAGGTGCAGAAGGCCGCAGGGCCCGCCGTGCCGGCTTCGGCACCGACGGCGGCCGCCAATGTGCCTGCCAAGCAGTAACGGGATTTGTCATGGCAAGCACTCCTTCTGCAATCACTCAGAAATTCGAGAAGCTCAAGGTCACGCTGCAAGCGCAGTTCAGCAACCTTGATCCGCGCAATCCGGTGGTTTGGCCGGCGTTGCCACGCTACGCTTTGTTCCTGGTCACCACCGTCGCGGTCGTTGTGGCGCTGTGGTTCGTCTGGCTAAGCGGTGAGAACGACATCCTGACCGAGGCTCAGCAGAAGGAAGTCAAGTTGCGCGAGGAGTACACCGCCAAGCTTTCCAAGGCCATCAATCTTGATGCCTTGCGCAAGCAGCGGGAACAGGTGCTGCAGTACGTGACCCAGCTGGAGAAGCAGCTGCCGAGCAAGGCGGAGATGGATGCCTTGCTGTCGGATATCAACCAGGCCGGTGTGGGCCGAAGTCTGCAGTTCGAGCTGTTCCGGCCGGGGCAGGTGGCGGTCAAGGACTACTACGCCGAGCTGCCAATTGCCATCAAGGTCACAGGCAGATTTCACGACATGGGTGCTTTCGCTGCCGACATTGCTCATCTTTCGCGCATTGTCACACTGAACAACATTGGGATAACACCCCAGCAGCGTGAAGGGAACAGCGGCACGTTGACCATGGATGCGACTGCCAAGACGTTCCGCTATCTCGACAAGGACGAGATAGCCTCCCAACGCAAGACCGCGGGAGGCAAGAAATGACGCTGACACGATGGAGCCTGTGCCTGCTAGGCGCCGCGTTGCTGGCTGGCTGCGGCGCTTCCAGCGAGGACGAGCTGCGCGCTTGGATGCTGGAGCAGCGCAGCCAGATGCGTCCGCGGGTGCCACCTATTTCCGAGCCGAAGCCGTTCCGGCCGGAGAACTACGTGGACGGCGATGCCGTCGACCCGTTCAACCGGGAAAAACTCACTTCGGCGCTCAAGCGTGAGACCTCGCCCCAAGCCAGTACCGTCAGTGCGTTGATCGCTCCCGAGCTGGCAAGGCGCAAGGAAGCGCTGGAGGCTTATCCCCTGGACACCATGACCATGGTAGGGAGCTTGATTCGGGAGGGGCAGCCGGCGGCCCTGATCAAGGTTGACAAGTTGTTGTATCAGGTTCGGCTCGGCAGTCACCTGGGAATGAACTATGGCCGCGTGACCAAGATCACTGAGACCGAAGTCACGTTGCGGGAAATTGTGCAAGACGCTGTGGGCGAATGGATCGAGCGTCCGGCCACCTTGCAGCTGCAGGAGAGAGTCAAATGAAACGTCAGATTGAATGGGTGGTCCGCATGATGCGGGTGCGTGCTGCAGCGGGTGCATTGCTGATGACCTTGGGCCTGGCCGCGCAGGCGCAGGGTCCGGCACCGGCCGCGCAGGCGGCCGGCGACGCCGGCCAGCCCATCATCGAGACCGTCACCGGGTCGTTGCAGGGCGGTGCCGAGATCCTCAAGATCGACCTTTCGCGCGCCTTGACCACCTTGCCCAATGGCTTCTCGATCAAATCGCCGGCCAAGATTGCCCTCGATTTCGCCGGTGTGGGCAATGCCATGGGGCGGTCCACGATCGAGATCAACCAGGGCAATCTGCGTTCGGTCAACCTGATCCCGGCCGGCGATCGTACCCGTGTGGTGATCAACCTCAAGCAGCCGACCAACTACAAGGCTCAATTGCAGGGCAAGTCGGTATTCGTCACGCTGGAACCGGTCACGTCGGCTGTGGCCGCGGCGCCAGCCTCGACCTTTGCGGAAAGCAAGAATCGAGACATGGTTCCCCTCAAGGATGTCGACTTCAGGCGAGGTGTGAACGGTTCGGGGCGGGTTGTCGTGACCCTGGCCAACAGCCAGGTTGGCGTCGACATTCGTCAAAGCGGGCAATCGCTGGTCGTCGAATTTATGAAATCCAGCCTGCCGGAAGGATTGCGGCGCAAGCTGGATGTCGCCGACTTCGGAACGCCGGTGCAGACGGTTACGACCTTCCAATCGGGCGATCGCGTCCGCATGGTCATCGAGCCGAAGGGGAACTGGGAGCACAGCGCGTACCAGAGCGATGACCAGCTGGTGGTGGAGGTCAAGCCGCAGCGCGTTGATCCAACCAAGCTGACGCAGGGGCCGGGCTATAACGGCCAGAAGCTGTCGTTGAATTTCCAGAATATTGAAATCCGCTCCCTATTGCAGGTCATCGCGGACTTCACGAACTTCAATGTGGTCACCTCTGATTCCGTGACCGGCAATGTGACGCTGCGCCTGCAAGATGTTCCCTGGGACCAGGCGCTGGACATCATCTTGCAGTCCAAGGGCCTGGGTCTGCGCAAGAACGGCAATGTGCTGTGGATTGCGCCGAAGGACGAAATCCTTGCGAAGGAAAAGCTGGAGCGGGAAGCGAATGCCGCGATCGAAAGCCTGGAGCCGGTGCGTACCCAGTCCTTCCTGCTGAACTATGCCAAGGCGGCGGACGTGGCGCGACAGTTGATGGGTATCTCCATCATTCCGGGTGCGATGCCGATGCCGACGGCTACGCCAGGCCTTCCGGGGGGAGCCGCTAGTGCGCGTATTCTGAGCCCGCGAGGCAGCGCCATCGCCGAACCGCGTACGAACCAATTGTTCGTGACCGACATCGGCAGCAAACTGGAACAGATCACCGACCTGATCGCCAAGCTGGACATCCCGGTTCGCCAGATCCTGATCGAGGCTCGAATTGTCGAAGCATCGGACACCTTCGGAAAGTCCCTGGGGGTCAGGCTGGGTGGCGGCATGAACAAAGCGACGGATTCAACGGGGGCTGGCATTCAGTTCGGTCCCACCTACAACGCGACAACGGCCGGCACGACGTCGGGAACCTTCGTGAACTTGCCGGCCATCGGGCAGGGCGGTTTTGGCGCCGCGACCTTTGCGGTCTCCATCTTCGGCGAAAACGCGACACGTTTCCTGAATCTCGAGATCTCCGCGCTGGAAGCGGACGGCAAGGGCAAGGTGGTCTCGAGTCCGCGCGTCGTCACGGCCGACAAAGTCAAGGCGGTCATCGAGCAGGGAACCGAGTTGCCGTATCAGGTCGCGTCCGCCAGCGGCGCGACGTCGATTGCATTCCGCAAGGCGAATCTGATGTTGGAGGTGACGCCACAGATTACGCCCGAGGGCAATGTGATCCTGGATCTCAACATCAACAAGGATACGGTCGGCCAGTCCACGCCTGCAGGCTATGCAATCGATACCAAGCACGTGAACACCCAGGTGCTGGTGGAGAATGGTGGAACAGTAGTCATCGGCGGCATCTTCACGCAGCTGGAGCGAGAGGATACGACGAAGGTCCCGTTGCTCGGCGACCTGCCCGGTATCGGGGCGCTGTTCCGGACCAAGTCCAAGGTGGCAAACAAGCAGGAAATGCTGGTTTTCATCACGCCCAAGACTTTGGCCGACCGAGCGACGTCTCCTTGATCGCAGTTCAGCCGCGGGTGACCTGTCTCGCATTGGTGGGTTTGCCCGGCTCGGGCAAATCCACGGTCGGTCGGCAGCTGGCCCGACGGCTGCAGCTTCCCTTCGCGGATTCGGATCAGGTCATCGAGCAGCGTCTCGGTTGCCCGATCCGCGTTTTTTTTGAGCGCGAGGGCGAGGAGCGCTTTCGCGATATCGAAGCGGCCGTCATCGATGAACTGACCCAGCAGCCAGGAGTGCTCTCTACCGGTGGCGGAGCGGTGCTGCGCGCCGCCAACCGCGAGCACCTGCGCAGTCGTGGCAAGGTGGTGTATCTGAAGTCCACGCCGGAGGAGTTGTTTCGCCGGCTGCGCCACGACACCCAGCGCCCGCTGCTGCAGGTCAGCGACCCCTTGCAACGCTTGCGTGACCTTTACGCCGCGCGGGATCCGCTTTATCGGGAAACCGCCCATTTCGTGATCGAAACCGGCCGCCCTTCCGTGGCCACGCTGGTCAACATGATCGTGATGCAACTGGAGCTGGCGGGCGTGGTGACGCCGAACTGAGGACGCTGCCTACCGCAGCTGCGCCAAGGCCTTCGCAGGGCGCCCCTATCGCGAGTGCCCTAAACTCGCGTTTATGGCAGCAAGAATCGATCACACCGTCCACATCGAACTGGGCGAACGCCGCTATCCCATTTTCATTGGCAGCGGCCTGCTCGCGGCAGCACCGACCTACAGCGGCCTGCCCCGCGCGGCACAGGCGCTCATCGTCAGCAATACCACGGTGGCCCCGCTTTATGCCGACGCCCTGCGCTCTGCCTTGCAGGCGCACTACCAGCGGGTGCACGTCGTCGCCCTGCCCGACGGAGAGCAGTACAAGGATTGGCAGACATTGAATCGCATCTTCGACGCCCTGCTGGCGCACGAGTGCGATCGCAAGACGGTGTTGTTCGCGCTCGGGGGCGGCGTCGTCGGTGACATGACGGGTTTTGCGGCGGCCAGCTACATGCGCGGGGTGCCTTTTGTGCAGGTACCCACTACCCTGCTGGCCCAGGTGGACTCCTCCGTTGGCGGCAAGACAGCCATCAACCATCCCCTGGGCAAGAACATGATTGGTGCCTTCTACCAGCCGCAACGCGTCATTTGCGATCTGGACACGCTCGGCACGCTGCCGGAGCGGGAGCTGAGCGCCGGTATTGCGGAGGTGATCAAGTACGGGCCGATCGCCGATATGGCATTGCTGGACTGGCTGGAGCAGAACATGGACGCGCTGCGCGGGCGGGATCCAGCGGCGCTGGCCCATGCGATCCGACGCAGTTGCGAGATCAAGGCTGCGGTGGTGGGCCAGGACGAACGGGAGGCGGGCCTGCGGGCCATTCTGAACTTCGGCCACACCTTTGGCCACGCCATCGAGGCCGGCCTGGGTTACGGCGAATGGCTGCATGGTGAGGCGGTCGGTTGCGGCATGGTCATGGCGGCGACGCTCTCCGCCCGTCTCGGATTGGTGGACGATGCGTTCGTGCAACGACTGCGTCGCCTGATCGACCGCGCCGGCCTGCCGGTGGTCGGTCCCCGGTTGGATGCACGGGACAATGCCGGCCGCTATCTGGAACTGATGCGAGTCGACAAGAAGGCGGAGTCGGGCGAGATTCGTTTCGTCGTCATCGAGAAGCCGGGACAGGCAGGCGTACGCGGCGCGGCAGACGCGCTGGTACGCGAGGTCATCGATGCTTGCTGCCTACGCCAGTGACCCGGCGCGAAGCCGCGGTCGGCGTTATCCGGAGGCGGCCGCGCCAACGCGTTCGGAGTTCCAGCGAGACCGTGACCGTATCGTCCACTCGACGGCGTTCCGCCGCCTTGTCTACAAGACGCAAGTCTTCCTGAACCATGAGGGTGATCTCTTTCGGACGCGTCTGACGCATTCGCTGGAGGTGGCCCAGCTCGGGCGTTCGATCGCGCGCTCTCTGGGCTTGAATGAGGATCTGGTAGAGGCCATCGCGTTGGCGCACGACCTGGGTCATACCCCGTTTGGCCACGTGGGACAGGACACGCTCAACGAGTGCATGGCTGATCATGGCGGGTTCGAGCACAACCTGCAGAGCCTGCGCGTGGTGGACCGACTGGAGGAGCGTTATCCGGAATTTGACGGCCTGAACCTGACCTTCGAAACGCGGGAGGGGATCCTGAAGCACTGCTCGCGTGCCAATGCAGAGAAGCTGGAGGCCGAGGAACCCGGCGGCGTTGCGGCGCGATTTCTGACGCGTACCCAGCCCAGCCTGGAGGCCCAGCTCTGCAATCTGGCTGACGAAATTGCCTACAACGCGCACGACATCGACGACGGCGTCCGGTCGGGCTTGATTACGCTGGCACAACTCGAGGACGTGCCCCTGTTCGAACGCTACCGCCAGCAGGCGTTGCAGGCACACCCGCAATTGCAGGAGGCAGGGGCAGGACGACGCCTGCTGTATGAGAGCATCCGGCGCATGCTGAGCGACCAGGTCTACGATGTCATCAAGGCCACGCGCGCTGAATTGACCCGTACCCGGCCCGACAGTGCGGACGCTGCACGCCAGCTGCCGCCCCTGCTGCGATTCAGCGACGAGATGCGCCAGGCGTCGGTGGTGTTGAAGAAATTCCTGTTCCAGAACCTGTACCGCCATCCACAGGTCATGCAGACCATGGGGCAGGCGCGCCAGGTGATCATCGATCTCTTCAGTGCGTATCGCGAGTCGCCCGACGAAATGCCCTCAGGCTTCGCCGTCCGCGCGCGTGCAGCGGTGCAGGTGGGCAGCGACAGTGGGGCGCGGCGTGTCGTCGCAGACTACATTGCCGGCATGACGGATCGCTACGCCGGTCGGGAGTATGAGCGCCTGACCGGGCGCAAGTCCTGGCTATGAGGCATCAACGCATACATCCGGCCCTTGTCGTGATCGCCGCCGGCGTGTCAGCGGCGCTGCACGTTGGCAAGCTTTCCCCGGCCTTGCCGGTGTTGAGCACTGAGCTGGGCGTGACGCTGGTGCAGGCGGGTTTTCTTCTGTCGCTGGTGCAGCTGGCTGGCATGATGCTGGGGCTCGCGGTGGGGCTGAGCGCGGACACCTTGGGTCTCAAGCGCAGCATGATGAGCGGGTTGCTGTTGCTGTCGGCCGCTTCCCTGCTGGGGGGCTGGGCGCGCAGCGCGGAAACCCTCTTGGTCTTGCGCTCCTTCGAGGGTCTGGGCTTCCTGCTGATGTCCATGCCGGCACCCAGCCTGATTCGTCAACTGGTCTCACCTGAGCGCATGAGTGCCACGCTGGGCCTGTGGGGTGCCTACATGCCCCTGGGGACGGCCACGGCCCTGCTTTGCGGTCCCGTGGTCATCGGGCTGGCAAGTTGGGAGCTGTGGTGGTGGCTGCTGGCGGGCGTTACGGCGTCGATGGCAGTATGGGTCTGGCGCGTCGTGCCGCACGACCGCGGTCGCATTCATGTCGCCGCGCGCGTCGGGCGCGTGCCGTCAGGCTGGCTGCAGCGCCTGCGGCACACCTTGGGCGCGGCGGGCCCCTGGCTGGTGGCGTTGAGTTTTGCAATGTATTCCGGGCAATGGCTGGCCGTGATCGGCTTTCTTCCCACCATCTATGCTGATGGGGGTGTAGCGAGCGGGACCAGTGCGGTATTGACGGCGCTGGTTGCTGGCGTCAACATGGTCGGCAATATTGCGTCGGGGCGACTCCTGAGCCGCGGCGTGCGGCCGCAGGTATTGCTGTACTCCGGCTTTGCCGTGATGGCGGGCGGCACCTTGTTCGCATTTGCTGCCTTGCCCATCGGACCTGTGTTTCGCTTCGCGGCGATACTGCTCTTTTCCATGATGGGTGGCATGATCCCGGGCACCCTGTTCTCGCTGGCGGTGCGCCTCGCACCCGGGGACGGGACGGTTTCCACGACGGTTGGATGGATGCAGCAATGGGCCTCGCTCGGGCAGTTTGCCGGGCCACCGCTGGTCGCCTGGCTGGCCAGCTCAACCGGCGGCTGGCATTGGACCTGGCTGGTGACGGGTGCATGCTCAATTGTTGGCGTTGTTTTGGCCATGGCGATACGGAGCCAGCTAGATCGGCGCACGCGTGATCATGGCTGGTGAGGAAAACTAAAATGGGCGGAGTCCGGTCAGGTGCACGCCAGCCGAACTGGTTTTCCGATCGGCTGGAGGTTGCGACCATCCGGCAAATTTCTGTGAGCACACCAATCAACTTCTTTGACACTGACGTGGTGACGTCCGACATGCGGCGCTGGCTGGAGCGCGCCGTCATCGGTCTCAACCTGTGCCCATTTGCCAAGAGCGTGCATGTCAAAGGCCAGGTGCATTACGTGGTTAGCGGCGCCACGACGCCGCAGGCGTTGCGTGAGGAGCTGCGTCGTGAGCTGCTCGCGTTGCGAGCCACTGCGCCCGAGGAGCGGGACACGACCTTGTTGATGGCGCCCAGGTGCCTGCAGGAATTTCTGGATTTCAACGACTTTCTGGATGAGGCCGACGCGGTGGTGGCAGAGCTCGGCCTGGCGGGCGAGCTGCAGATTGCCAGCTTCCATCCGCAGTTCCAGTTCGCTGGTACGGCGCCAGACGACATCAGCAATTACACCAATCGTGCGCCCTATCCGACGCTGCACCTGCTGCGCGAGGCCAGCATCGACCGTGCCGTGGAGGCCTTTCCGCAGGCGGAGACCATATTCGAGAAGAATATGCAGACGCTGGAGGAGCTGGGCCACGAAGGCTGGTCGGCGCTGGACCTCGGGCCCTCTTCGAGGGTGGATAAGAAAGACCCGCACTCATGAATCGTCGCTTAAGGCATGCGCCCGTGGGTCGCTCACCCAAACCAGGGGCGGACGGAATGCCGGAAATCCGAACCGGCCAGTCCATCGAGCTGCTCAAGGAGTTGCACATCCTCACGCGCGAGGGCAAGTTGAACCAGGACTCCCGGCGCAAGCTCAAGCAGGTCTATCACCTCTACCATTTCATCGAGGAGTTGTTGCGGGAGCTCGAGACGGCGCGCGACAGGGGCGGCATCGGCGAAACGGAGATCACGCTGGCGGACCACGGTGCCGGCAAGTCCTATCTGGGCTTCATCGTCTACGACCTGTATTTCAAGTCGCGCGCCTCGGGGCGGGTCTTTGGTATCGAGACGCGGCCGGAATTGGTGCAGAAATCACGCGAACTCGCGGCGCGGCTGGGCTTCGATCGCATGACCTTCCTCAACCTCAGCGTCGCTGACTCGATGAGATCGGGCGAATTGCCGGACCGGGTGGATATCGTCACCGCATTGCATGCCTGCGATACGGCGACGGATGACGCCATCGCCTTCGGATTGCAGAAACAGGCGCGTTACATGGTGCTGGTACCCTGTTGCCAGGCCGAGGTGGCCCGTGTGCTGAATTCGGGCAAGGCGCTTTCCCTGTCCCGTACGCCGTTGGCGGAGTTGTGGCGCCATCCCCTGCATACGCGGGAGTTGGGGAGCCAGATCACCAATGTGCTGCGTTGCCTTTACCTGGAAGCCATGGGCTATCAGGTGACCGTAACGGAACTCGTGGGCTGGGAGCACAGTCTCAAGAACGAACTCATCATCGCCCGCCATACCGGCCACCGCAAGCGGGCGGCCATCCAGCGCTTGCGGGCGATACTGGAAGAATTCGGTCTGGCGGAGTTGTTGCAGACCCGTTTTCGTCTGCCCGAGAGTCAACCCGATGCGCCGGTAGGCGTTGCTGGGTGAACTGCCATTTTTGAGAGGAACGATTGTGATCAAGAAGATTGGGGTGTGGGGAATGGCGCTGGCGCTGGCCGCGTGTGCCAGCAGCAGCCCGGACGTCATCCAGCGGGGCGATGCCCAGCGCCTGTCCACCGTGGTGGATGCCGTGGTGCTGAACGTGCGTACGGTCACGGTGGAGGGGAGCCAGTCCGGCGCCGGGGCGGCGGCCGGCGGCGTCGTGGGCGGCCTTGCCGGCTATGGCGCCGGTCGCAACCAGCCCGAAAGCCAGATCGTCGGCATTCTGGGGGCGGCAGCCGGTGCTGTTGCGGGCAATGTCATCGAGCGGGCCGGGACCCGCGAAGAAGCCTACGAAATTCTCGTGCAGCTCAAGAACGGCGAACGCCGCGCCATCGTCCAGGCCAAAGGCGAGGAAGTCTTTGCGCCAGGCGATCCGGTGTTGCTGATCACCAGCGGGGGCAAGGTGCGCGTGGCCAAGGCGCCCAAGCCGTAGGCTCCCTGTACATTGGGTGAGGGTGGGCACCGTTCCACCGTATGATGGCGTGGACCATTCTCCTCCCCCTCATGGCTCGACTTCCACGCCTCAGCGTTCCCGGCTACCCGCATCACGTAGTCCAGCGCGGCAACAACCGACAGGCCATTTTTCTGGACGATGCGGATCGTCAGCGCATGCTCGATCTGCTGGAAGAGAACGCGCGCCAGTTTGAGGTGGCGGTTCATGCCTATGTGCTCATGGACAATCACTTCCACCTCCTGCTCACGCCGCAGGCGGAAGGCGGGCTGCCGCAGATGATGCAGGCCGTGGGGCGGCGCTATGTGCGTCACTTCAACGATACACATGACCGCAGCGGCACCTTGTGGGAGGGGCGCTACAAGTCGACGTTGATCGAGACCGACCGCTATCTGCTGGCCTGCATGGTCTACATCGATCTCAATCCCGTGCGCGCCGGTCTGGTCGCGCAGGCGCGCGACTACCCGTGGTCCAGCCACGGCCACTACGCCGGCCTGCGGGCCGACCACATGGTGACGCCGCATCCGCTCTACTGGCAATTGGGCAACACGCCCTTCGCCCGCGAGGCGGCCTATACCCGCCTGGTTCAGGAAGGCCTGAGCGCGCAACAGCAGGAAGCGTTGACCGAGTCCGTGCTGCGCGGCTGGGCGCTGGGAGGGGAGTCGTTTCTTGCCGAACTGCGGAAGAAGACGGAGCGTCGCCTGATCAAGGCCAGCCCGGGCCGCCCGCTGTCGACCACGGCCAAGGCGAACTGAGTTTTGCGCTCAGAATTGGAGTCGCCTCGTCTTCTTATTAATATGTCCCCAATTATTCGTTGTGGATTTGGATTTGCGAACAATTGGAATCTGACCCCGATTATTTTTCTTGGAAAAGTTGTTGCGGTGCACTATGCTTACGGCCCCTGTGAAGCAATTAGGAGTGCGCCATGACCACGGCTGCCGAGATCCAGCATCTGCAAGAAAACGGTTTGTACTGCGGTACGAATGAGCATGACGCCTGTGGCGTCGGTTTCGTGGCGCACATCAAGGGCCATAAGAGCCATGACATCGTGCAGGGCGCGCTCAAGATCCTGGAAAACCTGGACCATCGCGGTGCCGTAGGCGCTGACAAGCTGATGGGTGACGGTGCCGGCATTCTGATCCAGATCCCGGACGCCCTGTACCGCGAAGAAATGGCCAAGCAGGGCGTGACGCTGCCGCCGCCGGGTGAATATGGCGTGGGCATGATTTTTCTGCCGAAGGAGCACGCTTCGCGTCTGGCCTGCGAGCAGGAGATGGAGCGTGCCATCAAGGCCGAGGGCCAGGTGCTGCTGGGCTGGCGCGACGTGCCGGTGAACCGTGAGATGCCCATGTCGCCGACGGTGCGGGAGAAGGAGCCGGTGCTGCGTCAGGTCTTTATCGGCCGTGGCAGCAACGTCATCGTGCAGGATGCGCTGGAGCGCAAGCTGTACGTGATCCGCAAGACCGCCAGCGCCGCCATCCAGGCCCTGCAGCTCAAGCACAGCAAGGAATACTACGTGCCGAGCATGTCCAGCCGCACCGTGGTCTACAAGGGCTTGTTGCTGGCTGACCAAGTGGGTACCTACTATCTTGATCTGCGTGACAAGCGTTGCGTCTCAGCCTTGGGCCTGGTGCACCAACGTTTCTCCACCAACACCTTCCCGGAGTGGCCGCTCGCCCACCCCTACCGCTATGTGGCGCACAACGGCGAGATCAACACCGTCAAGGGCAACTACAACTGGATGAAGGCGCGCGAAGGCGTGATGTCCTCGCCCGTGCTGGGCGAGGACCTGCAAAAGCTGTATCCGATCAGCTTCGCAGGCCAGTCCGACACCGCCACCTTCGACAACTGCCTGGAACTGCTGACCATGGCGGGGTACCCGATCAGCCAGGCCGTGATGATGATGATTCCGGAGCCGTGGGAGCAGCACACCACCATGGACGAGCGCCGCAAGGCCTTCTACGAGTACCACGCCGCCATGCTGGAGCCCTGGGACGGCCCGGCTTCCATCGTGTTCACCGACGGCCGCCAGATTGGCGCCACGCTGGATCGCAACGGCCTGCGTCCCTCGCGCTACTGCATCACCGATGATGACCTGGTGATCATGGGCTCCGAGTCCGGCGTGCTGCCGGTGCCGGAGAACAAGATCGTGCGCAAGTGGCGCCTGCAGCCGGGCAAGATGTTCCTGATCGACTTGGAACAGGGTCGCATGATCGACGACGAGGAGCTCAAATCCAGCCTCGCCAACAGCAAGCCCTACAAACAGTGGATCGAGAACCTGCGCATCCGTCTGGATGACGTGGTGCAACCCGTGGCCGGCGAGGCCGAAGGCAAGCAGGTGCTGGTCGAGGAATCGAGCGTCGCAGGGCTGGAGCACGTCGCGCCCGCCCTGCTGGACCGCCAGCAGGCCTTTGGCATGACGCAGGAGGACATCAAGTTCCTGATGGCACCGATGGCCCAGAACGGCGAGGAGGCCATCGGCTCCATGGGTAACGACAGCCCGCTGGCCGTGCTGTCGGACAAGAACAAGCCGCTGTACAACTATTTCAAGCAGCTGTTCGCCCAGGTGACCAACCCGCCGATCGACCCGATCCGCGAGGCCATTGTGATGTCACTGGTGTCCTTCATCGGCCCCAAGCCCAACCTGCTGGACATCAACCAGGTCAACCCGCCGATGCGCCTTGAAGTCAGCCAGCCCGTGCTGGACTTCACCGATATGGCCAAGCTGCGCAATATCGAGGCCACGACCCAGGGCAAGTTCCGCAGCCAGACGCTCGATATCACCTACCCGCTGGCCTGGGGCCGCGAAGGCGTGGAGGCCAAGCTGGCCTCGCTGTGCGCCGAAGCGGTGGACGCCATCAAGGGCGGCACCAATATCCTGATCATCAGTGACCGCGCCATCAGCGCGACCCAGGTGGCCGTGCCGGCGCTGCTGGCCCTGTCTGCTGTGCATCAGCATCTTGTGCGCGAGGGCCTGCGCACCTCGGTGGGCCTGGTGGTGGAGACCGGTACCGCACGCGAAGTGCATCACTTCGCCGTGCTGGCCGGCTACGGCGCCGAGGCCGTGCACCCCTATCTGGCCATGGAGACCCTGGTCGCCATGCACAAGGACCTGCCGGGCGACCTGAGCGCCGACAAGGCGATCTACAACTACGTCAAGGCGATCGGCAAGGGCCTGTCCAAGATCATGTCCAAGATGGGCGTGAGCACCTACATGTCCTATTGCGGTGCCCAGCTGTTCGAGGCCATCGGCATCAACAGCGCGACCATCGACAAGTACTTCACTGGCACCCCCAGCCGGGTCGAGGGTATCGGCGTGTTCGAGATGGCCGAGGAAGCCATCCGCATGCACAAGGCCGCCTACGGCAACGATCCGGTGCTGGCCACCATGCTGGATACCGGTGGCGAGTACGCCTGGCGCACCCGCGGCGAAGAGCACATGTGGACGCCCGACGCGATCGCCAAGCTGCAACACAGCACGCGCGCCAACAGCTTTGCCACCTACAAGGAATACGCCCAGATCATCAACGACCAGAGCAAGCGTCACATGACGTTGCGCGGCCTGTTCGAGTTCAAGGTCGATCCGGCCAAGGCCATCCCGCTGGAGGAGGTCGAGCCGGCCAGCGAGATCGTCAAGCGCTTCGCCACCGGCGCGATGTCGCTCGGCTCCATTTCCACCGAGGCGCATGCCACGCTGGCCGTGGCGATGAACCGCATCGGCGGCAAGAGCAACACCGGTGAGGGCGGCGAGGACCCGGCGCGTTACCGCAACGAGCTCAAGGGCATTCCGATCAAGAAAGGCGAGACGCTCAAGAGCGTGATCGGCGCCGAGCAGGTCGAAGTCGACCTGCCGCTGCAGGACGGCGATTCGTTGCGCTCCAAGATCAAGCAGGTGGCTTCCGGCCGCTTCGGCGTCACTGCCGAGTACCTGGCCAGCTCCGACCAGATCCAGATCAAGATGGCGCAGGGCGCCAAGCCGGGCGAGGGTGGCCAGCTGCCAGGTGGCAAGGTCTCCGAATACATTGGTCGCCTGCGCTACTCGGTGCCGGGTGTGGGCCTGATCTCGCCGCCGCCGCACCACGACATCTATTCCATCGAAGACCTCGCCCAGTTGATCCACGACCTGAAGAACGTGGCCCCGCATTCCAGCATCAGCGTCAAGCTGGTCAGCGAGATCGGCGTCGGCACCATCGCCGCCGGCGTCGCCAAGTGCAAGAGCGACCACGTGGTGATCGCCGGCCACGATGGCGGCACCGGCGCCTCGCCCTGGTCCTCCATCAAGCACGCGGGCAGCCCGTGGGAAATTGGCCTGGCCGAAACCCAGCAGACCCTGGTGCTCAACCGTCTGCGGGCCCGCATCCGCGTGCAGGCCGACGGTCAGATGAAGACCGGCCGCGACGTGGCCATCGGCGCCCTGCTGGGTGCCGACGAGTTCGGCTTCGCCACCGCGCCGCTGGTGGTGGAAGGCTGCATCATGATGCGCAAGTGCCACCTGAACACCTGCCCGGTGGGCGTGGCCACGCAGGACCCGGTGCTGCGCCAGAAGTTCTCCGGCAAGCCCGAGCACGTGGTGAACTACTTCTTCTTCGTCGCCGAGGAAGTGCGTCAGATCATGGCCCAGCTGGGCATCCGCAAGTTCGACGACATGATCGGCCGCTCCGACCTGCTCGACATGCGCAAGGGCCTGGCGCACTGGAAGGCCCGCGGCCTGGACTTTGGCCGCATGTTCGCCGTGCCGCAAGTGCCCGCCGACGTGCCGCGCTTCCATGTGGCCGAGCAGGAGCATGGTCTGGAGAAGTCGCTCGACAACGTGCTGATCGCCAAGTCCCGCGCCGCCATCGACAAGGGCGAGAAGGTCCAGTTCATGGAAGTGGCGCGCAACGTCAACCGCTCGGTCGGCGCCATGCTGTCGGGTGCCTTGACCAAGGTGCACCCCGAGGGCCTGCCGGACGACACCATCCGCATCCAGCTCGAAGGCACGGGCGGCCAGTCCTTCGGCGCCTTCCTGGCGCGTGGCATCACGCTGTACCTGATCGGTGACGCCAACGACTACACCGGCAAGGGCCTCTCCGGCGGCCGCGTGGTCGTGCGCCCCAGCCTGGATTTCCGTGGCGTGGCGACCAGCAACATCATCGTGGGCAACACGGTGATGTACGGCGCCACCAGCGGCGAGGCCTTCTTCAGCGGCGTGGCCGGCGAGCGCTTCGCCGTGCGCCTGTCGGGTGCCACCGCCGTGGTGGAAGGTACCGGTGACCATGGCTGCGAGTACATGACGGGCGGTACCGTGGCCGTGCTGGGCAAGACCGGCCGCAACTTCGCGGCCGGCATGAGTGGCGGTATCGCCTACGTCTACGACGAGGACGGCCAGTTCGCGGCCCGCTGCAACACCGCCATGGTCTCCATGGAGAAGGTGCTGCCCGCAGCCGAGCAGGAGAAGACCCTGCCGCGTGCCATCTGGCACCGCGACCAGACGGACGAGGCGCAGCTCAAGAAGCTGCTCGAGGATCACCATCGCTGGACCGGCAGCAAGCGCGCGCGCGATCTGCTGGATCACTGGAACGAGGCCCGCGCCAAGTTCGTGAAAGTGTTCCCGAACGAGTACAAGCGCGCCCTGGGCGAAATCAACGCCAAGAAGGCCGCCCCGGCCAAGGCCGCCGGCAAGAAAGAAGCCGCTTCCGCCAAGTAAGAAGGACGAAGGAATACATCATGGGTAAAGTCACCGGCTTCATGGAGTACGAGCGCATCGAAGAGGGCTACGAGGCCGTCGAGAAGCGTGTCAAGAACTACAAGGAATTCGTGATCGGCCTCAGCGATGAGCAGGCCAAGATCCAGGGTGCGCGTTGCATGGACTGCGGCACGCCGTTCTGCAACAGCGGCTGCCCGGTCAACAACATCATTCCGGACTTCAACGATCTGGTCTACCGTAACGACTGGAGCAACGCCATCCAGGTGCTGCATTCGACCAACAACTTTCCCGATTTCACCGGCCGCGTCTGCCCCGCACCTTGCGAGGCGGCCTGTACGCTGAACATCAATGACGACGCCGTGGGCATCAAGTCCATTGAGCACGCCATCATCGACAAGGCCTGGGCGCAGGGCTGGGTGCAGCCGCAGCCGGCCGACGTCAAGACCGGCAAGAAGGTGGCGGTGGTCGGCTCCGGCCCGGCCGGCATGGCGGCGGCCCAGCAGCTGGCGCGCGCCGGTCACGCCGTGACGGTGTTCGAGAAGAACGACACCATCGGCGGCCTGCTGCGCTTCGGCATTCCGGACTTCAAGTTCGACAAGTCGCACATCGACCGTCGCGTCAAGCAGATGGAAGCCGAGGGTGTGGTGTTCAAGACCAATACCATGGTGGGTGAACTCCCCAAGGGTTCCAAGGTCACCAACTGGGCCAAGGAGACGATCAGCCCTGAGCAGCTGAAGAAGGACTTCGACGCCGTGTTGCTGGCCGGCGGTGCCGAGCAGTCGCGCGACCTGCCGGTGCCCGGCCGCGACCTTGACGGCATCCACTTCGCCATGGAGTTCCTGCCGCAGCAGAACCGCGTGAACGCCGGTGGCAAGGTCAAGGACCAGATCATGGCGACCGGCAAGCACGTCATCGTCATCGGCGGCGGCGACACCGGCTCGGACTGCGTGGGTACCAGCAACCGCCACGGCGCCGCCAGCGTGACCCAGTTCGAGGTCATGCCCATGCCGCCCGAGCAGGAGAACAAGCCGCTGGTCTGGCCTTACTGGCCCCTGAAGCTGCGCACCAGCTCCAGCCACGAGGAAGGTTGCGTGCGCGAGTTCGCGATCTCGACCAAGGAATTCATCGGCAAGAGCGGCAAGGTCACGGGCCTGAAGACCGTGCACGTGGAGTTCAAGGACGGCAAGTTTGTCGAGATTCCCGGCACCGAGAAGGAGTACAAGGCCGACCTCGTGCTGCTGGCCATGGGCTTTGTCAGCCCGGTCGCGACCATCCTCGAAGGCTTCGGCGTAGACAAGGATGCGCGCGGCAATGCCAAAGCCAGTACCGACTTCACCGGCGGCTACGCGACCAGCGTGCCCAAGGTGTTCGCGGCGGGTGACATGCGCCGAGGCCAGAGCCTGGTGGTGTGGGCGATTCGGGAAGGCCGCCAGGCCGCCCGGGCGGTCGACGAATTCCTCATGGGGTCCAGCGCGCTGCCGCGCTAGGGGCCATCCCACATCGCCTGATGGGCGCAGCGGGCCGGACGGGCTGACGGCCCGCGCGAGGTTTGTCAACCAGCGCGCACAGTTGACGAATTCGCGACGGGTTCAGTGATCTGTCGCGCCGAAGCACCGTGGCTGTGGTGTGCTGCAGACGACTTCCAGTGCCCCGCCGCTGTGGCAAGACGCCGCGCGGGTGTCATGCCTTATGATGCAGTAGCCGGTCAGTTCCGGCTTTTGCTTTTCTATGGCTCCATCCCCCGATTCCCCCCTCGTTGAGCTGCGCAACGTCACCTTCGGGTACGGCGAGCGCGTGATACTCAACGACATCAGCCTGACCGTGCCGCGTGGCAAGGTCACGGCGCTCATGGGTGCGTCCGGTGGCGGCAAGACCACCGTGCTGCGCCTGATCGGTGGGCAATACCGGGCGCAGCAGGGGCAGGTGCTGTTTGACGGCCAGGACGTGGCCGCCATGAACCAGCCGCAGCTCTACGAGGCGCGCCGGCGCATGGGCATGCTGTTTCAGTTCGGTGCGCTGTTCGCGGACCTGAGCGTATTCGAGAACGTGGCTTTTCCCTTGCGCGAGCATACCGATCTCAGTGAAGAGCTGGTACGAAGTGTCGTGCTGATGAAGCTCAACGCGGTCGGCCTGCGCGGGGCGCGGGATCTCATGCCGAGCGAGGTGTCTGGCGGCATGGCGCGCCGGGTGGCGCTGGCGCGTGCGATCGTGCTCGATCCGGAGCTTGTGATGTACGACGAGCCCTTTGCCGGCCTGGATCCGATCTCCCTGGGGACGGCGGCGCAACTGATCCGCCGCCTCAACGACGCCATGGGCCTGACCAGCATTGTGGTGTCGCACGACCTGGAGGAGACGTTCCAGATCGCCGACCAGGTGGTGGTCCTTGCCAACGGCGGTATCGCGGCGCAGGGCACGCCCGAGGAGGTGCGACGCTCCAGCGATCCGCTGGTGCAGCAGTTCGTGCAGGCCCAGGCCGAAGGGCCGGTGCATTTTCATTATCCGGGCCCCAGCGTGGAGCAGGATTTCGGCGTGGAGCAGGCATGAGCTGGTGGCGACCGTCCGACGTGGGTTATGCCGTGCGTGGCAAGCTCGATGACATGGGCTACGCCGCCCGGCTCTTTGTGCGGCTGGTCCGCTTGGCCGGCGAGAGTTTCCGGCGTTTCGGCCTCATCCGTGACCAGGTCCACTTCCTGGGCAACTACTCGCTGGCCATCATCGTTGTGTCCGGCCTCTTTGTCGGCTTTGTGCTGGGCCTGCAGGGCTATTACATCCTGGTCGACTATGGCTCCACCGAGGCGCTCGGGCAGATGGTGACGCTGAGCCTGGTGCGCGAGCTGGGGCCGGTGATCACCGCCTTGCTGTTTGCCGGACGGGCGGGGACCTCGCTGACGGCGGAGATCGGTCTGATGAAGGCCGGCGAGCAGCTCAGTGCCATGGAGATGATGGCGGTGGATCCGGTGCGCCGCATCCTGGCGCCGCGGTTCTGGGGCGGGGTGATTGCCATGCCGCTGCTGGCGGCCGTGTTCTGCGCCGTCGGTGTGATCGGCGGCTGGGTGGTCGGTGTGCTCATGATCGGCGTCGATCCGGGGGCCTTCTGGAGCCGGATGCAGGGCGGCGTCGACGTCTGGCAGGACGTGGGCAACGGCATGGTCAAGAGCGTCGTGTTTGGATTCACCGTGACCTTTGTGGCCCTGCTGCAGGGCTATGAGGCGCAGGCGACGCCGGAAGGCGTCTCGAAAGCCACCACGCGGACGGTGGTGATGGCCTCGCTGGCCGTGCTGGCGCTGGATTTCATCCTGACAGCAATGATGTTTACGATTTGAGGAGAGTGTGGTGCAACGCTCAAAGAATGACGTGTGGGTCGGTTTGTTCGTGCTGATCGGTGCGGCGGCCATCCTGTTCCTGGCGCTGCAGGCAGCCAATCTGCTCAACCTGAGCTTCCAGTCCACCTACCGGATCGAGGCGCGCTTCGACAATATCGGCGGGCTCAAGCCCAAGGCGCCGGTCAAGAGTGGCGGTGTGGTGGTGGGACGGGTCGAGGCCATCAGCTTCGACGACAAGACCTTCCAGGCGCGCGTGGCACTGGCCATGGAGAACCGCTACAAGTTTCCCAAGGACAGTTCACTCAAGGTGCTGACCAGTGGTCTGCTCGGCGACCAGTACGTCGGCATCGAGGCCGGCGCGGAAGACAAGAACCTGGAAGCGGGTGATGTGATCACCACCACCCAGTCCGCCATCGTGCTCGAAAACCTGATCGGCCAGTTTCTCTATAACAAGGCCGCCGAGGGCAAGCCGGCGAGCGGCACGCCGGCGAAATGAGCGGGTCTCATGGTTGGTCACGTGCGGTGCGGCGCCTCTCCGGCCTCGCCCTGTTTGGCGCGGCGTTGCTGCTGAGCGGCTGCGCCACGGGGCCGAATGCCAACCCGGCGGATCCGCTGGAACCCTGGAATCGGGGCGTCTACAAGTTCAATGACGCGGTGGATCGGGCCGTGCTCAAGCCGGTGGCCATCGCGTACCAGGAATCGACCCCCGAGCTTGTCCGCAAGGGCGTTGGCAATTTCTTCGCCAACCTCGAGGATGCGTGGACGACGGTGAACAGCGTTCTGCAGCTCAAGGGGCAGGCCGCGGGCGAGAGCTTCACACGGTTCTGGGTCAACACGCTGATGGGGCTCGGCGGGGTGCTCGACGTCGCGGGGGAGATGCAGATCCCGCGCCATAACGAGGATTTTGGGCAGACGCTGGGCTATTGGGGTGTTGGCGCCGGGCCCTATGTCGTGCTGCCCTTGCTGGGGCCGTCCACCGCGCGGGATACGGCGGCCTTGCCGGCGGACTGGTATGGCGACCTCGTGACCCATACGGACGACATCGGGACACGCAACACGCTTATCGTGGTGCGAGGCGTGCACAAGCGGGCCAACCTGCTCAAACAGGAGAAGTTGCTGGAAGGCGCGGCGCTGGACAAGTACAGTTTCCTGCGCGACGCCTATCTGCAACACCGCCGCAACCTGGTTTATGACGGAAATCCGCCGGACGAACCCATGCCGGAGGACGATTACGAAGCCGCGCCCGAGCCCGCCAAGTAGGCGGGGTCGTGTCGACCCGGAGACGGGAACTTGCGTTTAACATAGGCGTGAACCAACGGAGCCTGCGGCTTCCCGGATGCCTACTAGAGAGATTGCAACATGCACCGACGAGCTTTTCATCGTTTGCTGAGCGCCGGCGTGGCTGGCCTGATTGTTACCTTGCAGGCGGCAGCGCCCGCCTGGGCGGGCGATGAGGGTGCCGACGCCATGATCCTCAAGCTGTCCAATGAAGTGCTGGACAGCATCAAGGCCGACCCGGCGATCAAGGGCGGCGACCTGACGCGCCTGATGGCACTGGTCGACAGCAAGATCATGCCCAATGTGAACTTCCATCGCATGACGGCGGCGTCCGTCGGCCCGGGCTGGCGCCAGGCTACCCCGGAGCAGCGCAAGCGGCTGCAGGAGGAGTACAAGACCCTGCTGGTGCGCACCTACGCCGGTGCCTTGCAGCAGGTCGACGACATGACGGTGGCCCTCAAGCCCACACGGGCTGCCGCCGAGGACAAGGAAGTGATCGTGCGCACCGAAGTCAAGGGCAAGGCCGGTAGCGAGCCGGTCCAGCTCGACTACCGCCTGGAGAAGACGCCCGGCGAAGGGCGGGGCTGGAAGATTTACGACCTCAATGTCATGGGTGTCTGGCTGGTCCAGAACTACCGCGGTCAGTTCGCCGCGGAAGTGAATGCCAAGGGCATCGACGGCCTGATCGGCTCACTGGTGGATCGCAACAAGGCCAATGCCGCCGCAAAGAAGGGCTGAGCGTGCTGGTCTTGCCGTCCGAATTGACGCACCGGCAGGCCAGCGCCTGTCTGCGCATGCTGGTGCAGGGGCTGCCGGCCCAGACGGGGCCGGCCGTCATCGTTGATGCCGGGGCGCTCCAGCGCTTCGATTCATCGGCGCTGGCCGTGCTGCTGGAGTTTCGCCGTACCAGCCTGGCGCGCGGCAAGGACTTCGAGTTGCAGGGGCTGACCCCGCGGCTGGTCGATCTGGCGCGCGTCTATGGCGTGGCCGAACTGCTGTTACCGGGCGCCTGAGGTCGGCCCAGCAGAGGGCGGGGCTGGCCCGCTAAAATAGCGGGTTCCCATGCCCGCCATCTCCTTCCAATCCGTCTCCCGGTACTACCCGCTTGCCCGCGGACCGAAGGGCGCCACCTTCGCTGCGCTCGACGATGTCAGCCTGGATATCGAGGAGGGCGAGTTCTTCGGCCTGCTCGGTCCCAACGGTGCCGGCAAGACGACCCTCATCAGCATCCTGGCCGGCCTGGTGCGCGCCAGCAAGGGGCGCGTGTCCGTGCTGGGGCACGATGTCCAGGCCGACTACACGCTGGCGCGGCGCCAGCTGGGCGTGGTGCCGCAGGAGCTGGTGTTCGACCCCTTCTTCAATGTGCGCGAGACCCTGCGCATCCAGTCCGGCTATTTCGGCGTCAAGAACAACGAAGCCTGGATCGACGAGCTGCTGGAAAGCCTGGGCCTGGCGGACAAGGCGAACGCCAATATGCGCCAGTTGTCGGGCGGCATGAAGCGTCGCGTGCTGGTGGCGCAGGCGCTGGTGCACAAGCCGCCGGTCATCGTGCTGGACGAGCCCACGGCCGGCGTGGATGTGGAGCTGCGCCAGACCCTGTGGCAGTTCGTCGCCCGCCTCAACAAACAGGGCCACACGGTGCTGCTGACCACGCACTACCTGGAAGAGGCGGAAGCCCTGTGCGGCCGCATCGCCATGCTCAAGAGCGGCAAGATCGTGGCACTGGAGCGCACCAGTGAACTGCTCAAGGCGGCCTCCAGCCATGTGCTGCGCATGAAGATCGACGGTGAATTGCCGGCCGACCTGGCGGCGCAGGCCCGCGTCACGGGGCGCGTCGTCCAGTTTCCGGCGCATGACGCACGCGAAATCGAGAGCTACCTGGGCGCGGTGCGCGAGGCCGGTGTGATCGTGGACGACGTCGAGATCACCAAGGCCGACCTGGAGGACGTGTTTCTCGAGGTGATGGGAGAGAAGAAATGAGCGGCTGGCAGACCCTGCTCTACAAGGAGGTGCTGCGCTTCTGGAAGGTCAGCTTCCAGACCATCGCTGCGCCGGTGCTCACGGCCGTGCTGTACCTGCTGATCTTCGGCCACGTGCTGGAAGACCACGTCAAGGTCTACGACCGCATCAGCTACACCGCCTTCCTGGTTCCCGGGCTGGTGATGATGAGCCTGCTGCAAAACGCATTTGCCAACAGTTCCTCGTCCCTGATCCAGAGCAAGATCATGGGCAATCTTGTTTTCCTGCTGCTCACGCCGCTGTCGCATTGGGCCTGGTACCTTGCCTATGTCGGATCGTCCGTACTGCGTGGCCTGGTCGTGGGCACCGGCGTTTTTCTGGTGACGTTCTGGGCCACCGACCTGACCGTGCAGGCACCGCTGTGGGTGCTGGTCTTCGCGTTCATGGGGGCGGCGCTGCTGGGCTCGCTGGGCCTGATCGCCGGCCTGTGGGCCGAGAAGTTCGACCAATTGGCGGCGTTCCAGAACTTCATCATCATGCCCATGACCTTCCTGAGCGGCGTGTTCTATTCCATCCATTCGTTGCCGGCCTTCTGGCAGGGCGTGAGCCATCTCAATCCCTTCTTCTACATGATTGATGGATTCCGCTACGGGTTCTTTGGCGTCAGCGACGTTTCGCCCTGGCTGAGCCTGGGCATCGTGGGGGCCGCGCTGCTGTGCGTGGGCGGCCTGGCCGTGCACCTGCTGCGCACGGGCTACAAGATCCGCGGGTGAAAGTGATACCTCATGACTGCTGACGAACTCCAAACCATCATCGCCGCTGGCCTGAAGTGCGAGCACCTCGAACTCACGGGTGATGGCCGCCATTGGTATGCCACCATCGTTTCTCCCGAGTTCGAGGGCAAACGACCGATCCAGCGCCACCAGCGCGTCTACGCCACGCTGGGCCAGAAGATGCATACGGACGAGGTGCATGCCCTGTCCATGAAAACCTATACGCCGGCCGAGTGGGCCGCGCAGTCGAATTGACGAGCAAACATGGATAAATTGCTGATCCGCGGCGGGCGCGCGCTGCGCGGCGAGGTGCTGATTTCGGGCGCCAAGAACGCCGCCCTGCCCGAGCTGTGCGCCGCGCTGCTGGCGGCCCGGCCGGTCACCTTGGGCAATGTTCCACGCCTGCAGGACGTGGCCACCATGCTCAAACTGATCCGCAACATGGGCGTACGGGTGGAACAGGGTGAAGACGGCACGGTGCGTATCGACGCCTCGACGCTGACCACGCCCGAGGCGCCCTACGAGCTGGTCAAGACCATGCGTGCGTCGGTGCTGGCGCTGGGGCCACTGCTGGCGCGCTTTGGTGAGGCTACCGTTTCGCTGCCCGGCGGCTGCGCCATCGGTTCGCGTCCGGTGGACCAGCACATCAAGGGCTTGCAGGCCATGGGCGCCGAGATCTCGGTGGAGCACGGCTACATCCTGGCCAAGCTGCCCAAGGGCCGCAAACGCCTGCAGGGGGCCCGCATCACGACCGACATGGTGACCGTCACCGGGACCGAGAACCTGTTGATGGCGGCCACCCTGGCCGAGGGCGAAACCATCCTGGAAAACGCGGCGCAGGAACCCGAGATTCCGGACCTGGCCGAAATGCTCATCAAGATGGGCGCGAAGATCGAGGGTCACGGCAGCAGCCGCATCCGTGTGCAGGGCGTGGAGTCTCTGCACGGCTGCGACCACCGCGTGGTGGCCGACCGCATCGAGGCCGGCACCTTTTTGTGCGCCGTTGCGGCCACCGGCGGTGATGTGGTACTCAGGCATGGCCGGGCCGACCATCTGGATGCCGTGATCGAGAAGCTCATTGCGGCCGGTGCCACTGTGACCGCCGTGGCCGACGGCATCCGCATCCAGTCGCACGGCCGCCTGCAGGCGCAGAGCTTCCGCACCACCGAGTACCCGGGCTTCCCGACCGACATGCAGGCGCAGTTCATGGCGCTCAACTGCATTGCGCAAGGTACAGCCAAGGTGACCGAGACCATCTTCGAGAACCGCTACATGCACGTGAACGAGCTGGTGCGCCTGGGCGCGAAGATCCAGATCGACGGCAAGGTAGCGCTGGTCGAGGGGGTGGAGCAGCTGTCCGGCGCCACCGTCATGGCCACCGACCTGCGCGCGTCCGCCAGCCTGGTGATTGCCGGCCTGGTGGCCGAGGGCGAGACCGTGGTCGACCGCATCTACCACCTGGACCGGGGCTATGACCGCATGGAAGCCAAGCTGGCGGCGCTGGGCGCGGACATCGAGCGCATCAAGTGAGAAAATGACTCCATTGAGAGCCCCGACATGATTACCCTCGCCCTGTCCAAAGGACGCATTTTCGACGAGACCCTGCCCCTGCTGAAGGCGGCGGGGATCGAGGTGCTGGACGATCCCGAGAAGACACGCAAGCTCATCCTCGCGACCAACCAGCCCGATGTGCGTGTGGTGCTGGTGCGCGCCACGGATGTGCCGACCTACGTGCAGTACGGCGGGGCCGACCTGGGCATCACCGGCCTGGACACCCTGATCGAGCATGGCAACGACGGCCTGTACCAGCCGCTGGATCTGCAGATCGCCAAATGCCGCGTCAGCGTGGCGGTACGCGAGGGCTTCGACTACGCTGCCGCGGTGCGCCAGGGCGCGCGCCTGCGCGTGGCCACCAAGTACGTGGCGATCGCGCGCGACTTCTTCGCCGCCAAGGGCGTGCACGTGGACCTGATCAAGCTCTACGGCAGCATGGAGCTGGCGCCGCTGACCGGCTTGGCCGATGCCATCGTCGACCTGGTGTCCACTGGCAACACGCTCAAGGCCAACAACCTGGTCGAAGTGGAGCGCATCATGGACATCTCCTCGCGCCTGGTCGTGAACCAGGCCGCGCTCAAGCTCAAGCGCGAGCCCATGCGCAGGATCATCGACGCCTTCAGCCGGGCGCTGGGGCAGTCATGAGCCTGCAAGCCCGGCCGCTGCGCCTGTCCACGGCACAAGCCGATTTCGAGCAGTGCTTCCAGGAGCGCCTGCACTGGTCGGGCGAAACCGATGCGGCCATCGAGCAGCGGGTGGCCGAGATCCTGGCCGATGTGCAGCGACGCGGCGACGCGGCCGTGCTGGAGTACACCGCGCGCTTTGACGGTGTGCAGGGCAAGACGCTCAAGGATCTCGAGCTGACCCAGGCCGAGCTCAAGGCGGCGTTTGACGGCCTGCCCGCCGCGCAACGCGAGGCCCTGCAGGCCGCGGCCCATCGGGTGCGCAGCTACCACGAGGCGCAAAAGCGCGCCAGCGGCGAGAGCTGGAGCTACCGCGATGCCGACGGCAGCCTGCTGGGCCAGAAGGTCACGCCGCTGGACCGCGTGGGCATTTACGTGCCCGGTGGCAAGGCGGCCTATCCGTCTTCCGTGCTGATGAACGCCATTCCCGCCCACGTGGCCGGTGTCGGCGAGATCATCATGGTGGTGCCCACGCCGCGCGGCGAGAGGAACCCCCTGGTGCTGGCGGCGGCCTATGTGGCCGGCGTCACGCGCGCCTTCACCATCGGCGGCGCCCAGGCCGTGGCCGCGCTGGCCTATGGCACGGCCACCGTGCCGGGCGTAGACAAGATCACCGGCCCGGGCAATGCCTACGTGGCCAGCGCCAAGAAACACGTGTTCGGCCAGGTGGGCATCGACATGATTGCCGGCCCGAGCGAGATCCTGGTGCTGGCCGATGGCAGTACGCCTGCCGACTGGGTCGCGATGGACCTGTTCTCGCAGGCTGAGCACGACGAACTGGCGCAAAGCGTCCTGCTGTGCCCGGATGTCGCCTACATCGAGGCGGTGCAGCATGAGATTGACCGGCTGCTGCCCCAGATGCCGCGGGCGGAGATCATCGCCAAGTCGCTGACCGGTCGGGGTGCGCTGATCCACACGCGTAGCATGGAAGAGGCCTGCGCCATCAGCAACCGCATTGCCCCGGAGCACCTGGAAATTTCCAGCCGCGACCCGCACCAATGGGAGCCGCTACTCAGGCACGCCGGCGCCATCTTCCTCGGCGCTTACACCAGCGAGTCGCTGGGCGACTACTGCGCCGGCCCCAACCACGTGCTGCCTACCAGCGGCACCGCGCGCTTCTCTTCGCCGCTGGGTGTGTACGACTTCCAGAAGCGTTCCAGCCTGATCGAGGTCAGCGAGACTGGCGCCCAGGCCCTGGGGCAGATCGCCTCCGTGCTGGCGCATGGTGAAGGCCTGCAGGCGCACGCGCGCGCGGCCGAGATGCGCCTGAAAGACACCAAGAGATGAGTGCACTCGATCCCAAGTTGCAGCGCCTGATCCGCCAGGACGTGCAAGGCATGCATGCCTATGCCGTCCAGGATTCGGCGGGCATGGTCAAGCTCGACGCCATGGAGAACCCCTATGGCCTGCCGCCCGAGCTGCAAATCGAGCTGGGGCAGCGCCTGGGCAAATTGGCGCTGAACCGCTACCCGGACGGCCGCGTCAATGACCTGCGTACCGCGCTGGCGCGCTACGCCGGCATGCCCGAAGGCTACGAATTGATGCTGGGCAACGGCTCGGACGAGCTCATCTCCCTGCTGGCCATGGCCTGCGACGTGCCCGGTGCGTCCATCCTGGCGCCGGTGCCCGGCTTCGTGATGTATGCCATGAGTGCCCAGCTGCAGGGCCTGACCTTCCACGGCGTGCCGCTGACGCCCGAGTTCGAGCTGGATGTTGTGGCCATGTTGGGCGCAATTGCCCGCCACAAGCCCACCATCACCTACCTGGCCTATCCGAACAACCCGACCGCCAATCTGTGGAATGACACGGCGATCGAGAAGATCATTGCCGCCGTGGCCGAGCAGGGCGGGCTGGTGGTGATGGACGAGGCCTACCAGCCCTTCGCCGCGCGCAGCTGGATCGAGCGCATCCGCGCCAACCCGCAAGCCAACCGCCATGTGCTGCTGATGCGCACGCTGTCCAAGTTCGGCCTGGCTGGCGTGCGGCTGGGCTACATGATGGGCCCGGCAGCGCTGGTCGCCGAGATCGACAAGGTGCGCCCGCCGTACAACGTCAGCGTGCTGAATTACGAGTGCGCGCTGTTCGCGCTCGAACATGCCGATGTCTTTGCGGCTCAGGCGGTCGAAATCAAGGCGCAGCGTGCTACCATTTTGGAAGCGTTGGCGGCCTTGCCCGGGGTGCGGGCCTGGCGGAGCGACGCGAACATGATCCTGCTGCGCGTGCCCGATGCAACCAAGACCTTCGAGGGCCTGAAGGCGCGCAAGATCCTGGTCAAGAATGTGTCCAAGATGCACCCTCTGCTGGCCAACTGCCTGCGCCTGAC
Source organism: Pseudomonadota bacterium (assembly GCA_021845965.1). GTDB lineage: Bacteria > Pseudomonadota > Gammaproteobacteria > Burkholderiales > Burkholderiaceae_C > Hylemonella. The sequence goes on from JAJZUZ010000001.1 coordinate 164,910, forward strand.
GGTCGGCACCCCGCAGGAAAACCAGCTCATGCTGGCCGCCTTGAAAGAATCGCTATGAGCAATGCACGCAGCGCCGAGGTATCGCGCCACACGGCCGAGACGCAGATCACGGTCAAGATCAATCTAGACGGCACCGGGGTCTCGCGCCTGTCCACCGGCATCGGTTTCTTCGACCACATGCTGGACCAGATTGCCCGCCATGGCCTGATCGACCTGGACATCCAGGCCAAGGGCGATCTGCACATCGATGGCCACCACACGGTGGAGGACGTAGGCATCACCCTGGGCCAGGCGGTGGCCAAGGCGGTGGGCGAGAAGAAGGGCATCCGCCGCTACGGCCACGCCTATGTGCCGCTGGACGAGGCGCTGTCGCGTGTGGTGATCGATTTCTCCGGTCGTCCGGGCCTGGTCATGCACGTGCCCTTCAAGAGCGGCATGATCGGCACTTTCGACAGCCAGCTGGCCTACGAGTTCTTCCAGGGTTTCGTGAACCACGCCTTCGTCACGCTGCACATCGACAACCTGCGCGGCGAGAATGCCCACCACCAGGCCGAGACGGTGTTCAAGGCCTTTGGCCGCGCCCTGCGCGCGGCACTGGAAATCGACCCGCGCGCGGCCGGCACGATTCCGTCCACCAAAGGCTCCCTGTAAGTTCATGAGTTCCGGACTTGCGGCCAAGACCGTTGCCGTCGTCGACTACGGCATGGGGAACCTGCGCTCGGTCTCGCAAGCCGTGCAGGCTGCCGCGCAGGGCAGCGGCTGGCATGTGCTCATCACCTCGCGCCCCGACGAGGTGCGCGCAGCGGCGCGCGTGGTGCTGCCCGGACAGGGCGCCATGCCCGACTGCATGCGTGAGCTGCGCGATTCCGGCCTGCGCGATGCTGTGCTCGAGGCGGCCGCGAGCAAGCCGCTGTTTGGCGTCTGCGTGGGCATGCAGATGATGCTGGACCACAGCGCCGAGGGCGACACGCCCGGGCTGGGCCTGATCCACGGTCAGGTGATCAAGTTCGACCTGGCGGGTCGCACGCAGCCCGACGGCAGCCGCTACAAGGTGCCGCAGATGGGCTGGAACCAGGTGCTGCAGATGGACCATGGACGCGGGCGTCACCCGGTCTGGGCCGGTGTACCCGATGGCAGCTACTTCTACTTCGTGCACAGCTTCTATGCGCGACCGTCGGATGCACGCCACAGCGCGGGCGAAGCTGATTACGGCGGCCGCTTCACGGCAGCGATTGCGCGCGATAATATTTTCGCGACACAATTCCACCCCGAGAAAAGTGCAGCCCACGGCCTGGCCCTTTATCGCAACTTCCTCCACTGGAATCCCTGATCCCGCGCCGGTTCGATCAGAACGCGCCTCAGTCAGTCTGACCTTGCTCCAGCATCATGCTTCTCATTCCTGCCATTGACCTGAAGGATGGTCACTGCGTGCGCCTCGTGCAGGGCGACATGGACCAATCGACCACCTTTGGTGAAGATCCCGTCAAGATGGCGCGCAAGTGGGTCGACAAGGGGGCGCGGCGCCTGCACCTGGTGGACCTCAACGGGGCCTTTGCCGGCCATCCCAGAAACGAACAGGCCATCCGCGGCATCCTCAAGGAAGTCGGCAGCGAGGTCGAGGTGCAGCTGGGTGGCGGCATCCGTGACCTGGACACCATCGAGCGCTATCTCGATGCCGGCCTGCGCTACGTCATCATCGGTACGGCGGCGGTGAAGAATCCCGGCTTCCTGCAGGATGCCTGCACGGCTTTCGGCGGCCACATCATCGTCGGTCTCGATGCCAAGGACGGCAAGGTGGCGACCGACGGCTGGAGCAAGCTGACCAGGCACGAGGTCATCGACCTGGGCAAGAAGTTCCAGGACTATGGTGTCGAGTCCATCATCTACACCGACATCGGCCGCGATGGCATGCTCTCGGGCATCAACATCGAGGCCACGGTCAAGCTGGCCCAGGCCCTGACCATCCCCGTCATCGCCTCCGGCGGCCTCAAGGGCATGGCCGACATCGAGGCGCTGTGCGCCGTGGAGGGCGAGGGGGTCGAGGGCGTGATCTGCGGTCGCGCCATCTACACCGGCGACCTCGACTTCGAGGCGGCCCAGATCCGCGCCGACGAACTCAATGGCTGAGCCGCTCGGGCACACGTCCGAGCTGTTTCATGGCCTTCCCTCCCGGATCCTGACGCTGGCCAATGGTGACCGCCTGCAGGTCCTGCTGCACGGCGCGCAGGTCGTGTCGTGGGTGGCGGGCGGGCGCGAACGGCTGTACTTGAGTCCGCGCAGCCGGTTCGATGGCCGGTCGGCGATCCGTGGTGGCGTGCCGGTCTGCTTTCCGCAGTTCAACCAGCGCGGTTCCCTGCCCAAACACGGTTTTGCGCGCAACCTGGCCTGGGAGTCCGGGACGCCGCCTACGGTCTCTGGCAAGGGTGTTCGCCTGACGCTGAACCTGCGCAGCGGGACCACGACCCAGGAATTCTGGCCCCAGGCCTTCGAAGCTGGGCTGGCGCTCGATTTGCGCCCGGGCAGCTTGCAGATCAGCCTGGACGTGCGCAATGCCGATGAGACGCCCCTGTGTTTCACCGGCGCACTGCACACCTACCTGGCCGTGGACGACATGGCAGGGGTCGAATTGAGCGGCCTGGGGGGCTCGGCCGAATGGGATGCCCTGACGGACCGGCGCGCCGTCGCGGGGGACCGCTTGCGTTTCGTCGGCGAGTTCGACCGTGTCTACGCAGCCGCGACGCGCCCCCTGCAGTTGCGTGATGGAAATCATGGCCTGACCATCGCGCAAAGCGCCAGCTGGGCCGAGACCGTGGTCTGGAACCCTGGCCCAGACAAGGGTGCGGCGTTGCCGGACCTGCCCGCCGACGGATATGCCCGCTTGCTGTGCGTGGAGGCCGCGCAGGTGTCACAAGCCATCACGCTGGCGCCGGGCGCCCGCTGGCAGGGCTGGCAGCGGCTGAGCGTGGCCTGAAGTCCGCCTCCCGCGACCTACAATCGCCGTATGCTGGCCAAACGCATCATCCCCTGTCTGGACGTCACCGGTGGCCGTGTGGTCAAGGGCGTCAATTTCGTCGAGCTGCGCGATGCCGGCGACCCGGTGGAGATTGCCGCGCGCTACAACGACCAGGGGGCCGACGAGCTCACCTTCCTGGATATCACCGCCACCAGCGACGGTCGCGACCTGATCCTGCACATCATCGAGGCGGTGGCCTCCAAGGTCTTCATCCCGCTCACCGTTGGTGGGGGGGTGCGCACGGTGGAGGATGTACGTCGCCTGCTCAATGCCGGCGCCGACAAGACCAGCTTCAATTCGGCGGCCATTGCCAACCCGCAGGTCATTCGCGATGCCTCTCACAAGTACGGCGCCCAGTGCATCGTGGTGGCCATCGACGCCAAGCGCCGCTACGGCGAGGACATGCTGGCACGCGGTGAAGGCTGGGATGTCTACAGTCACGGCGGTCGCAAGAACACCGGCCTGGACGCGGTGGCCTGGGCACGCCAGATGGCGGAATACGGCGCCGGCGAAATCCTGCTGACCAGCATGGACCGCGACGGCACCAAGTCCGGTTTCGATCTTGAGCTGACGCGTGCGGTCAGCGATGCGGTGGACGTACCGGTCATCGCCTCCGGCGGCGTGGGCAATCTGGATCATCTGGTGGACGGCATCAAGATCGGCGGCGCCGACGCGGTCTTGGCGGCCAGCATCTTCCACTACGGCGAATACACCATTGCCCAGGCCAAGGCGCGCATGGCGCAGGCGGGCATTCCGGTGCGCATCGAGGTGCCGGCATGAGCGCTGCCGGGTCGTCCCAAGGCGCGAAGGCCCCCTCGGGGGGCAGCGCAGCACACGAAGTGGCAAGCGTGGGGGCTCCTGTGTCCTGGCTCGATGCAGTGAAGTGGGACGCCCAGGGGCTGGTGCCTGTGATCGCCCAGGAACAGGGCAGCAACGACGTGCTGATGTTTGCCTGGATGAACCGTGAGGCGCTGCAGAAGACAGCCGAACTGGGGCGTGCGGTCTACTTCAGCCGCTCGCGCGGCAAGCTCTGGTTCAAAGGCGAGGAATCCGGCCACGTGCAGACCGTGCACGAAATCCGTATCGACTGCGACAATGACGTCATCCTGCTCAAGGTGACCCAGCTGGGGCACGAGCCGGGCATCGCCTGCCACACGGGCCGCCACAGCTGTTTTTACAGCGTCTACCAGGATGGCAGCTGGCGCGCCGTCGAACCGGTCCTCAAGGACCCTGAAATCATCTACAAGTGAACACCATGGCCGAGTCCACGAATTCCGCCGATGCCCTGGCTCGTCTGGCTGCCGTCATCGAGAGCCGCCTGCCGGCGCGCGGCGGCGACCCCGAGCAGAGCTATGTGGCCCGCCTGCTGCACAAGGGGCCGGATGCCTTTCTCAAGAAGGTGGGCGAGGAGGCGACCGAGGTCGTGATGGCGGCCAAGGATGCCGACCACGGTGGCGAGCGTGGCAAGATCGTCAACGAGGTGGCCGATCTCTGGTTCCACACCATGATCGCGCTGGCGCACTATGGCCTGAAGCCGGCCGACGTGATCGCCGAGCTGGAGCGCCGCGAGGGTACCAGCGGCATTGAGGAGAAGGCGCTGCGCAAGGCCCTGGCCCGCGAGGGCGGGGCGCAGTGAGCGCGGGCCCCGTCCGGGTCATTTCCACGGAGTTTCCCGCATGAGCGATATCAGGCACAACGATCCCGACTGCATTTTCTGCAAACTCGTCTCCGGCAAGATTCCCTCGAAGAAGGTCTACGAGGACGAGCAGATCTATGCCTTTCATGACATCCATCCCTGGGCACCGGTGCATTTTCTGCTGATCCCGAAGCTGCACATCCCCTCCATGGCCCAGGTCGGGCCGGAGCATGCCGAGGTGCTGGGGCGCATGATGGCGCTGGTACCCCGGCTGGCTCAGCAGGAAGGCTGCCGTCCATACCCGCAGGGTGGTTTTCGTGTCATCTGCAATACCGGTGGCGACGGTGGCCAGGAAGTGCACCATTTGCACATTCACGTGATTGGCGGCCCGCGCCCGTGGCTCAAAGGTTGAATTTCCCGGTTCTGGCCACCAAATCGGCGCAGGGCTAAAATCGCACATTCCTTAGGAGAGAAATATGGGTTCCTTTTCCATCTGGCACTGGCTGATCGTGCTGCTGATCGTGGTCATGGTGTTCGGCACCAAAAAGCTCAAGAACCTGGGCAGCGACCTGGGCTCAGCCGTCAAGGGCTTCAAGGATGGCATGCGCGACGGCACGTCCGAGGACAAGCCTGCCGCTCCGGCCCAGCAGCAGGTCGCGAACTCGGTCCCGCCGGCTGACAAGACGACCATCGACGTTGAAGCCAAGACCAAGTCCTGATCGGACGGGGTAGTACGGCGTGCTTGATCTCGGTCTTTCGAAAATGGCGCTCATCGGCGCGGTGGCGTTGATCGTCATCGGGCCGGAGAAGCTGCCGCGCGTGGCGCGCACCGTTGGGACCTTGCTGGGCAAGGCGCAGCGTTACGTTTCCGAGGTCAAGGCCGAGGTCAACCGCTCCATGGAGCTCGAAGAGCTCAAGAAGATGAAGAGCACCGTCGAGGATGCGGCGAAGGCGGTCGAGCACTCGGTCCACTCAACCGCGGCCGATTTCGAGAAGGAATGGTCCAGCGCCACCTCGGGCCTGGAGACGGCCACCGATCTCTCTTCCACCCTGACGAGCTATCCCGAGTACAAGCCTCCGCGCAAGAACTGGCGCCTGAAACGCGGCGCCACTCCCAACTGGTACAAGGCGCGCCAGGGCGTCCGTACTCGCGCGCTTTCCGGTGCCGCCCGCGTGGCGCGCTATCGGCCCCAGAAACTGAACTGAGCCCCATGGTGGCTCACTCCGCAGGCAGGTGACGGGCGCAGGTTCCGCACCGGAAATATGCATGGCAGACCCTCAAACCAAAGACGACGAGCTGGCTGGTACCGAGCAGCCTTTTGTGCAGCATCTGATCGAGCTGCGCGATCGCCTGCTCAAGTCCGTGATCGCCATGGCGATCACGACCGCCATCCTCGCCCTGTACCCGGGCCCGGCCGCGCTGTATGACCTGCTGGCTGCGCCCATGGTGGCGCATCTGCCCAAGGGGACGACGCTGATTGCCACGTCGGTGATCTCGCCCTTCATGGTGCCACTCAAGATCATGCTGATGGCCGGTTTTCTTCTGGCCCTGCCTGTGGTGCTTTACCAGGTCTGGGCCTTTGTCGCTCCCGGCCTCTACAGTCACGAGAAGAAACTGGTGCTGCCGCTGGTGATTTCCAGCACGGTCCTGTTCTTTATGGGCGTGGCCTTCTGTTATTTCTTCGTGTTTGGCCAGGTGTTTGCCTTCATCCAGGGTTTCGCGCCCAAGAGCATCACCGCCGCACCGGATATCGAGGCCTACCTGAGCTTCGTGCTGACGATGTTCCTGGCCTTTGGCCTGGCCTTCGAGGTGCCTGTCGTTGTGGTTGTGCTCGCGCGCATGGGCGTCGTCAGCGTCGACAAGCTCAAGGAGTTCCGCGGCTACTTCGTCGTGCTGGCCTTCATCATCGCCGCCATCGTGACCCCGCCGGACGTGGTGTCCCAGCTGTCACTGGCCTTGCCGATGTGCCTGCTCTACGAGCTGGGCATCTGGGCGGCCAGGATCTTCATCAAGCACACGCGCGCCCCCGACGCCGAGCCGGCCGACTCCTGATTGGGGGGGGGCTGGGTTGATGAGGCTCACTGCGGGGCGCGCCGCGGTTTCGGCCGCACCCCGGGGGTGATGCTGATTTCGAGCGTGCGGTCCTGACGCTGCACCGCGAAGGCGGCGGGACTGCCCGGCTTGAGCGCCGCGACGCTGGTGAGCAGTTCCGAGACGTTGTGCACGGGTTTGCCGGCCACGCTGGTGATCACGTCGCCCGGCCGGATGCCGGCGCCGGCGGCAGGCCCATTCTGCAGCACGCCGGTGATGATCACCCCGTCATTGGACTTGACCCCGAAGGTCTCGGCCAGCTCCGGCGTCAGGTCGCTGGGTTCCACGCCGATCCAGCCGCGCGTGACCTGGCCGTCCTTGACGATGCTCTCCAGCACCTGCTGCGCGGTCGCGACCGGGATGGCAAAACCGATTCCCATATTGCCGCCCGAGCGCGAGTAGATGGCGGTATTGATGCCCAGCAAGTTGCCATTGATGTCCACCAGCGCACCGCCTGAGTTGCCGGGGTTGATGGCGGCATCGGTCTGGATGAAGTTCTCGAAGGTGTTGATGCCGAGCTGGTTGCGGCCCAGCGCGCTGACGATGCCGCTGGTGACGGTCTGCCCGACACCAAAGGGATTGCCGATGGCCAGCACCGGGTCGCCGACCTGCAATGCGTCGGAGTTGCCCAGCACGATGACCGGCAGTTTGTCGAGTTCGATCTTCAGAACCGCCAGGTCGCTGTCCGGGTCGCTGCCGATGACGCGTGCCCGGCCGTGCCGGCTGTCGTTGAGGATGACTTCGATCTCATCGGCGCCTTCGATCACATGGTTGTTGGTCAGGATATAGCCGGTGGGACTGACGATCACGCCGCTGCCCAGGCCGATCTGTGGCTCGTTATCCTGATCGCCGAAGAAGAAGCGGAACCAGGGGTCGTTGCTGTTGGGGTTGCGGCGCGCGGTCTTGCTGGTGTTGATGCTCACCACGGCTGCCGATGCCTTCTGGGCCGCCACGCGAAAGCTGCCCGGCGGGGGCGCCGCATTGCGCTCGGCCGGGGCCTGGAACAGGGCCACGGTAGGCGTGGTGCCGCCTTGCGGCCCCGCGAGCCAGTCCGGTTTGAGCGTGGCGACGACAAAATAGACCGCCAGCAAGACGGTCACAGCCTGCGAGAACAGCAGCCAGGTTCGTTTCATGTCGGAAATTGTAGAGTGCCGATCATCATGCCGTCACGGATCATTCATATCCAGCCGGATGCGCCGCGCAAGCCATCCTTGGGTCAGCCCTGCAATGGCTGCGGGGTGTGCTGCCTGTACGAACCCTGCCCGCTCGGGTGGATGCTGTCTCGCCGGCGGCGGGGCGCATGCGTGGCCGTGCGTTGGGATGGTGCGGGGGCACGCTATCGCTGTGGGGCACTGACGGAGCCGGCGCGGGTGCTGCTTGCGGTCTTGCCGCCGATGCTGTCCCGGTTTGTGCCCACGCTGGCGCGGCTGCTGCCCCGGTTCGCCGGCCGCTGGATCGCGGCCGGGCAGGGCTGCGATTGCGACCTGGCGGTGGATGGCCCTGAATCTGACCGACAATCCGCAGCATGAGTGACCGCATCCAGCTACTCCAGGCTTTTGACGCCCTGCTGCAACCGGATCGTTTTCGCGACTACGGCCCCAATGGGCTGCAGGTGGAAGGGCGCATGCCCGTGCGCAAGATCGTGTCGGGCGTCACGGCCAGCCGGGCCCTGATCGAGGCCGCCGTTGCCCGGCAGGCCGACGCGATCTTTGTGCACCACGGCCTGTTCTGGCGTGGCCAGGATGGCCGCGTCACGGGCTGGCTGAAGCAGCGCCTGGCCTTGCTGCTCGCGAACGACATCAATCTTTACGCCTACCATCTGCCGCTGGATGCCCATCAGGAACTGGGCAACAACGCCCAATTGGGCTTGCGCCTGGGCTTGCAGGTGCAGGCGCGCTTTGGTGACCAGGAGCTGGGCTTTATGGGGCAGCGCCGCGATGGAGGCGGTTTCAACAACGCGGGGGCGCTGGCCCGGCATGTGGAGCAGGCTCTGGGGCGGGCGGTCACGGTCGTTGGCGAGGCGGATGAGGCCATCAAGAAGATCGCGTGGTGCACGGGTGGTGCGCAAGGCTACTTCGAGGCGGCCATTGCGGCCGGCGCCGACGTCTTCATCACCGGTGAGATATCGGAGCCGCAGGCCCACTATGCGCGCGAGTGCGGCGTGGCCTTCATAGCCTGCGGCCACCATGCCAGCGAGCGCTATGGCGCTCCGGCTGTGGCCGCGCATGTGGCGGCGCAACTGGGCCTGGCCCACGAGTTCATTGACATTGACAACCCCGCATGAGTGCAACCCAGCGACCCTTGGCGATCACCCTGGGCGATGCGGCCGGCATCGGGCCGGAGATCATCGTCAAGGCGTTTCGCGATGCGCCGTCTGTGCTGCACGGCTGCTTCATCGCTGGTGATGCCGCGGTGCTGCGCCGGGCCGCGCAGTGGGTGGCCGGGGAGGGGGAGCCCGCCTTGCCGCTGGCCTTGTTGGACAGCCCCCGGGAGGCGCTGGATGCGCCGCCGCGCTGTCTACCGGTGTTGCAGGTGGCCACGCTGCCTACCTTGCCGGTGCCCGGACGGGTCAGCGCGCAGGCCGGTTGGCTGGCCGGGCGTTGCGTGAGCTGGGCCGCACAGGCGGCGCTGCGAGGAGAGATCGCCGCGCTGGTGACCGCCCCTTTGCACAAGGAGGCGCTTTCGGCGGCCGGAGCCCCGTACGATGCCTTTCCCGGCCACACCGAACTGTTGCAGGCCGAGGCGGCGGCGTTCCTCGGCCGGGCGGTGCGCGATGTGCCCGTGCGCATGATGCTGGCCAATGACGAGTTGCGCACCGTGCTGGTCAGCATTCATGTTTCGCTGCGCCAGGCCATCGAGGCGGTGACGCATGACAACGTGCTGCAGACCCTGCGCATCACCCATGCCGCGCTCAAGCCGGTACTGGGGCGCGTGCCGCGCATCGGCGTGGCGGGCCTGAACCCGCATGCGGGGGAGGGCGGCCTGTTCGGGCGCGAGGAAATCGAAGTCATCGCCCCGGCGATTGCCCAGGCGCGGGCGGAAGAGCTGGATGTATCCGGCCCGTTCGCGCCGGACACGGTCTTCATGCGCGCGCGCGCGGGCGGCGGCCGGCCAGGTGAATTCGACGTGGTGGTGGCGATGTACCACGACCAGGGATTGATCCCCATCAAATACCTCGGCGTCGAAAACGGCGTTAATGTCACCCTCGGTTTGCCCATGGTGCGCACCAGCCCAGATCACGGTACGGCCTTCGACATTGCTGGTACCGGCCGAGCCGATGCGTCCAGCCTGATCGAGGCCGTGCGCATGGCGCGACAGCTTTGTCACGCATGATGGCGCCGCGTGACCCGTTGCATGACTACGCCCTTGGAGCTAGTGCATACGGGTATTGCGAGGCGCGGTGCCGCCCTCCACACTCGCGCGATGGCCGCACGGACGTCAGCTAGAATCATCAGCTGATCCAAGTGGTCATATAAGTCAGTAGTCATATATTAATTAGAACTCCGTTTAGTTTTGATCGAGGACTTCCATGAGCGACACGCCAGCCGGTAAGAAACAGATGGACCCCAGCAAACGGACGTGGCTGATTGCCACGGGATGTGCAGGTACAGTGGGTGGCGTCGCTGCCGCCATTCCCTTCATCAGCACCTTTCAGCCGTCGGAGCGGGCCAAGGCCGCCGGCGCTCCTGTTGAGGTGGACATTTCCGACCTGAAGCCGGGCGAGATGAAGCGTGTCGAATGGCGCGGCAAGCCGGTCTGGATCGTGAAGCGCACGCCCGAGATGCTTGCCTCGCTGAAGCAGAACGACAGCGAGCTGGCCGACCCCATGTCGGAGCGCAAGCCCAGCGAGCTGACACCCGAATATGCCCGCAACGAGTACCGCTCGATCAAGCCGGAGATCCTCGTCGCCGTGGGCATCTGCACTCACCTGGGCTGCTCGCCGACCGACAAGTTCCAGCCGGGTCCCCAGCCCTCGCTGCCCGATGACTGGCGTGGCGGCTTCCTCTGCCCCTGCCACGGTTCGACCTTTGACATGGCCGGCCGTGTGTTCAAGAACAAGCCGGCACCGGACAACCTGGAAGTGCCGCCGCACATGTACCTGTCCGACAGCAGGCTGCTGATCGGTGACGACAAGAAGGCTTGAGGAACAACAACATGGCTGAATTCAAGGAACTCCCGTCTGACGCCCCCGCCGGCGCCAAGCTGCTGAACTGGTTCGAGAACCGCTTCCCGACCGCTTTCGCCGAGTATGAGAAGCACATGGCGGGCTATTACGCCCCGAAGAACTTCAACGTCTGGTACATCTTCGGTTCGCTGGCCATGGTGGTGCTGGTGATCCAGATCGTCACCGGCATCTTTCTGGTGATGCACTACAAGCCGGATGCGGCCCTGGCCTTTGGCTCCGTCGAGTACATCATGCGCGATGTACCCTGGGGGTGGCTGGTGCGCTACATGCACTCCACCGGCGCCTCGGCCTTCTTCATCGTGGTCTACCTGCACATGTTCCGCGGCCTGATGTACGGCAGCTACCGCAAGCCGCGCGAACTGGTATGGATCTTCGGCTGCGCGATCTTCCTGGTGCTGATGGCCGAGGCCTTCATGGGCTACCTGCTGCCGTGGGGCCAGATGAGCTACTGGGGCGCCCAGGTGATCGTGAACCTGTTCTCCGCCATTCCCTTCATCGGTCCGGACCTGGCCCTGTTGATCCGCGGTGACTACGTGGTGGGCGACGCCACGCTGAACCGATTCTTCAGCTTCCACGTGATTGCCGTGCCGCTGGTGCTGCTGGGCCTGGTGGTGGCGCACCTGCTGGCGTTGCACGACGTCGGCTCCAACAATCCGGACGGCATCGAGATCAAGGGGCCGAACGCACCCAAGGATGCCCAGGGCCACCCGCTGGACGGCGTGCCCTTCCACCCCTACTACACCGTGCATGACATCTTCGGCCTGAGCGTATTCCTGATGGCGTTCTCCGCCGTCGTATTCCTTGCGCCCGAGTTCGGTGGCTACTTTCTCGAGTACAACAACTTCATTCCGGCCGATCCGCTCAAGACACCCGCACACATTGCCCCGGTCTGGTACTTCACGCCCTTCTACTCGATGCTGCGTGCCATCACCAGCCAGATGATGTACGCGCTGATTGCCTGCGTGGGGCTGGCGGCACTGATGGGTATCATTCGCACCAAGCTGTCCTCCATGGGCAAGGGCGCCGTCCTTGGTGGTGCCGTCGTGCTGATCGCCCTCATGTTGTCCATCGATGCCAAGTTCTGGGGCGTGGTGGTCATGGGTGGTGCCGTGATCATCCTGTTCTTCCTGCCCTGGCTGGACAACAGCCCGGTCAAGTCGATCCGCTACCGCCCGGACTGGCACAAGTACCTGTACGGCGTCTTTGTGATCAACTTCGTTGTGCTCGCTTATCTGGGCGTGCAGCCGCCGTCGCCGGTGGGCGAGCGCGTGTCGCAGGTCGGCACCCTGTTCTATTTCGGCTTCTTCCTGCTGATGCCTTGGTGGAGTCGCCTGGGCCAGCCCAAGCCTGTACCCAGCCGCGTGACTTTCGCAGCCCACTGAGCTGGAGACGAGAAAAATGAAAAAACTCATTCTTGCCCTGACCACCTTCCTCGCCCTGAGCGGCGCCGCGATGGCGTCCGAGGGCGGCATCGCCTGGGACAAGGCGCCCGTGAACACCAGCGACACGGCCTCGCTGCAGAACGGTGCCCGGCTTTTCGTCAACTACTGCCTGAACTGCCACTCGGCCGCCTTCATGCGCTACAACCGCCTGCAGGACATCGGCTTCACCAGCCAGCAGATCAAGGACAACCTGCTGTTCACCACCGACAAGGTGGGTGAGGTCATGAAGTCGGCCATCGACCCGAACCAGGCCAAGGAATGGTTCGGCGCCAATCCGCCCGATCTGACGCTGATTGCGCGTTCGCGCGCCGGTCACGGTGGAACGGGTGCAGATTACCTCTACACCTTCCTGCGTACCTTCTATGTCGACGAGACCAAGGCGACCGGCTGGAACAATCTGGCTTTCCCGAATGTGGGCATGCCGCATGTCCTGTGGGAGTTGCAGGGCAAGCGCCAGCCCGTCTATGAGACCACCGAGGAGCACGGCCACGAAGTCCATGTCTTCAAGGGCTGGGAGCAGCTGACCCCCGGCACCATGACCCCGCTGCAGTATGATCAGGCCGTTGGTGATCTGGTCAACTACCTGCAGTGGATGGGCGAACCCGCCCAGAACACGCGCGTGCGGGTTGGCATCTGGGTGCTGATCTTCCTGCTGGGCTTCACGATCATCACGTGGCGACTGAACGCGGCCTACTGGAAAGACGTCAAGTAAGCCTTGCAAAGATCAGTTTTGCACCAATTTGGTGCAAAACTTGAATTCCATGGAGTGGGTTTGCGACAATGCAGCCCACTCTTTTATTTTCTAGGAGCTTTTCCTCATGATGGTGCTGTATTCGGGCACGACTTGCCCCTTCTCCCACCGTTGCCGCTTTGTCCTGTTCGAGAAGGGCATGGATTTCGAGATCCGCGACGTGGATCTGTATAACAAGCCGGAAGACATCAGTGTCATGAACCCCTACGGCCAGGTGCCGATTCTGGTGGAACGCGACCTGATTCTCTACGAGTCGAACATCATCAACGAGTACATTGACGAGCGCTTCCCCCACCCGCAGCTCATGCCCGGCGATCCGGTGGACCGCGCCCGCGTGCGCCTGTTCCTGCTCAATTTCGAAAAGGAGCTGTTTGTCCATGTGTCCACGCTGGAATCGCGTGCCGCCAAGAGCAATGAAAAGGCTCTTGAGAAAGCCCGAGCCCACATCCGGGACCGCCTGACCCAATTGGCTCCGGTGTTCCTGAAGAACAAGTACATGCTGGGCGAGAACTTCTCCATGCTGGATGTGGCCATCGCGCCCCTGTTGTGGCGTCTGGACTACTACGGGATCGAGCTCAGCAAGAATGCCGCCCCGCTGCTGAAGTACGCGGAGCGGATCTTCTCGCGTCCGGCCTATATCGAGGCGCTGACGCCGTCCGAGAAGGTGATGCGCAAGTAAGGCCCGGGACGACCTGTCGATGATGAATGCCAGCGGGACCAGTTCCACCCGCCCTTACCTGATCCGCGCTCTCTACGAGTGGTGCACCGACAATGGCCTGACGCCCTACGTGGCGGTGCGCGCCGACGACACGGTGCGCGTGCCGCGCGAATATGTGAAGGATGGTGAGATCGTGCTGAACATCAGCATGGATGCCACCAGCGCGCTCAAGCTGGGCAACGACTACATCGAGTTCAAGGCCCGTTTCGCCGGCGTCGCCCGGGACATCATGATCCCGGTCGGCAAGGTGATGGCGATCTACGCCCGCGAAAGTGGGCAGGGCATGGCCTTTCCGCCGGAAGAGGAGCCAGCGGCGCCGGCCTCCGGTCCGGATATCACGGCAAGCGTCGGGGGCGGCGAAACAGGCGACGCAGGCGCTGCGCCAGGCCTGAGCCGGGTCGAAACGGGGCGTAACGACACTGAGGAGCCACCCGAGCCGCCCAAGCCTGGGGGCGGTGCGCGTCCGGCGCTCAAACGAGTGAAATGAAGCCGCCAGCCCTGACCGCCCATGCGAGGGGCTAGGCTAGAATTCCAGCGTGCCGATTTAGCTCAGTTGGTAGAGCAACCGCCTTGTAAGCGGTAGGTCGTCAGTTCGAATCCGACAATCGGCACCACTTGATCGCCAATTCCGTGCCTTTTTCCGTCCTTTTCCGCCTATCAGCGACTGGCGGGCATTTGTACTCTGAGACGGATTGAGCTAACCTCCCATCCCTTGGTGCGCAGATGGGCTTCCATCGCCGGCAGCAGCTGGCGAAGCTTGGCCGCTGCGGCATTGCTGTTAACAATCAGACACCAATTCGGCCCGTCGATCGGTCCGGCTTTGATCGCCGGACGGAGCGCGGCCGGTATCATCGGTTCAACGGCCTTGAGCCGGGCGAGGGAGTCCCGACTGAGTTCGGTCAGCCGAGCCAGGGTGGGGGAATCCTGCGTCGCTTGCTGCAGCGTGACAGGATGATTGCGGCGGGTCATCGTCCGGCGATGGTTGGAGAGGAAAAGAGATGCATTTGATTATCACGGATGCCTGGCTGGCCAAAAGCCGTGCGATCCATCTGAGTGGTACCAAGCTGCTGCTGGCCGGCCTGAGCCTGTCGCTCGCCCTGATGCTGGTTGCGGCGGGCTTGTATCACTGGGTTTTCCTCAAGGGTGCGCGCGAAGGCTGGCCGGTGATCGGTGCCTTGGTCAAGCTGGTGGTCAAGGACGAATTTGCCTTGCGTGACCGCTTCATGCGCGAGAATCTGGACATGATGGCCAAGCGCCTGGGCGAGATGCAGGCCAAGCTGCTGCAGCTCGAGTCGCTGGGGGAGCGTGTTTCGGGCCTCGCAGGCATCAACCCCGCCGATATCAAAGCCAAGCCGGGGCAGGGCGGTGCGCTTGTGTCGGGCCGCCCCCTGACCATGGACGAGTTGCAGACGACGCTGGCCGACCTGGATCGCGTTGCGGACCAGCGTACCGATCTATTGTCCGTCATGGAGTCGCGCCTGTTCGAGCAGAAGGTGCGCAGCATGATGATCCCGACGCAGCACCCGGTGGCCGTCGGCGGCGCTGGCTCCGGTTTTGGCTGGCGTATTGACCCCTTCACCGGGCGCTCCGCCTTACACACCGGAATCGACTATCAGGCGGGCATCGGTACTGCCATCCTCGCTGCTGCCGGCGGCGTGGTGGTCACGCAGGAATTCAGGCCGGATTACGGCAACATGATCGAGATCGACCATGGCAAGGACCTGATTACGCGCTATGCCCACGCCTCCAAGGTGATGGTCAAGAAGGGTGATCTGGTCAAGCGCGGGCAGAAGATCGGCGAAGTAGGCACGACCGGACGTTCGACCGGCCCCCATCTTCACTTCGAAGTGCTCGTCCGTGGGGTGCCGCAGGATCCGCAGAAATTCATGAATGCCGGCCGCAGCCTGCCGGCACAGCAGATGGCCCTGGCGCCGACGCCGGTCCCGCTGCCGGCGCGGCCGGCAGCCATGGTGCAAGCACCGAAGCCCGCGACGCCCACCATCACGCAAAGTGCCGCTGCGGCACCGGCGCAGTCCCCCCGTCCCCCGCCCCCCGTAGCCGCCACGCTTGCGCCGCTTGCCGCCGCGGCGACGGCCATGGCGGCGCAACCTCCGCAAGCAGCTGCTCCGGCTGCACCTGTGGCGCAAAGGTAAAATCGGACGCTCCCCCTGCCGGCGCCGCAAGATGCCGGGGTTGGCCGTCACCTGAGCAGGTGACGGCCTTAGTCTTTACTGAATAAGGATTGCACGACGTCGCGGGCCACGCAGGCCGGTGCGTCGGGACAGCGCTCATGGGCATCAACATCCTCACCAAAATTTTTGGCAGCCGCAACGATCGGCTGCTCAAGCAATACCGCGGCGTGGTCGCTCGCATCAATGCGCTGGAACCACAGTACGAGAAGCTGAGCGACGCTGCCCTGCAGGCCAAGACGGGCGAGTTCCGCGAGCGGATCGCCAAGGGTGAAAGCCTCGACGCCTTGCTGCCGGAGGCCTTTGCGGCCGTGCGCGAAGGCTCCAAGCGTGTCATGAAAATGCGGCATTTCGACGTGCAGCTCATGGGCGGCATGGCGCTGCACCAGGGCAAGATCTCCGAAATGCGCACCGGCGAAGGCAAGACGCTTACGGCGACCCTGCCCGTCTACCTGAATGCGCTGACCGGCGCGGGCGTGCACGTCGTGACGGTTAACGACTACCTTGCGAACCGTGACGCCCAGTGGATGGCCCGCCTCTACAACTTCCTGGGCCTGACGGTCGGGGTGAACCTGCCGCAGATGTCGCGGGAGGAGAAGCAGAAAGCCTATGCTTCGGACATCACCTACGGCACCAACAACGAATACGGTTTCGACTACCTGCGCGACAACATGGTGTACGAGGTGGTCGACCGCGTGCAGCGCGGCCTCAACTACGCCATCGTCGACGAAGTGGACTCCATCCTGATCGATGAGGCGCGTACGCCCCTGATCATCAGCGGCCAGGCCGAGGACCATACCGCGCTCTATCTCGCCATCAACAAGCTGGTGCCGCAACTGACGCGCCAGGAAGGCGAGGCCGATCCGCGCACCGGCGAAGGCGTCATCACGCCCGGCGACTTCACCGTGGACGAAAAGAGCCATCAGGTCTTCCTGACGGAGATGGGGCACGAAAAGGCCGAGCTGCTGCTGAGTCAGGCTGGTCTCCTGCCCGAAGGCGCCAGCCTCTACGATCCGGCCAACATCACGCTGATGCATCACCTGTATGCCGGCCTGCGCGCGCGTCACCTCTATCACCGTGACCAGCATTACGTGGTGCAGAACGGCGAGGTGGTGATCGTCGACGAATTCACCGGCCGCCTCATGACGGGACGACGCTGGAGCGATGGCCTGCACCAGGCTGTGGAGGCGAAGGAAGGCGTGGCCATTCAGGCGGAGAACCAGACCCTGGCCTCCATCACCTTCCAGAACTACTTCCGGCTCTATGGCAAGCTGGCCGGTATGACCGGTACGGCCGATACCGAGGCCTACGAATTCCAGGAAATCTACGGTCTGGAGACGGTGGTGATCCCGCCCAACCGTCCCAGCCGCCGCGACGACCAGCTGGACCGTGTCTACAAGAGTACCGGCGAGAAATACCAGGCGGCGATCGCCGACATCCGCGAGTGCTACGAACGCGGGCAGCCGGTGCTGGTGGGCACCACGTCGATCGAGAATTCGGAGATCATCGCGCAGCTGCTGGAGAAGGAGAAGCTGCCGCACCAAGTGCTGAACGCCAAACAGCATGCGCGCGAGGCCGAAATCATCGCCCAGGCAGGCCGGCCCAAGATGATCACCATCGCCACCAATATGGCGGGCCGCGGCACCGACATCGTGCTCGGCGGCAATGTCGAGAAAGCGGTCGAGGCCGCCGAGGCCGATGCGGCGCTGGATAGCGCCGCCAGGCAACAGAAGATCGACGCACTGCGCGTGCAGTGGACTTTGGATCACGAGAAGGTGGTGGCGCTGGGCGGCCTGCGCATCATCGCCACCGAGCGGCACGAGTCGCGTCGCATCGATAACCAGCTGCGCGGTCGCTCCGGTCGCCAGGGCGACCCCGGCTCCTCGCGTTTCTACCTGAGTCTGGACGATGCGCTGATGCGCATCTTCGCCGGTGATCGGGTCCGCGCCATCATGGAGCGTCTGAAGATGCCCGAAGGCGAGGCGATCGAGGCCGGTATCGTCACGCGCAGCATCGAGAGCGCCCAGCGCAAGGTGGAGGCGCGCAACTTCGACATTCGCAAGCAACTGCTCGAGTACGACGACGTCGCGAACGATCAGCGCAAGGTGATCTACCAGCAGCGCAACGCCATCCTGGACGCCCAGGATCTCGAGGAACAGATCGCCTCCCTGCGCGAGGGCTGTTTTACCGACCTGGTCCGCCAGTACGTTCCGGCCGAATCGGTCGAGGAGCAGTGGGACCTGGCCGGCCTGGAGAAGGTGCTGCACGACGAGTGGCAGCTCGATATTTCCCTGCAGCAGCTGGTGCAGGACGCCAGCGCCATCAGCGACGAAGACATCCTGGAAAAGGTAATTGTCTCGGCGCATCAGGCCTACCAGGCCAAGGTGGCGCAAGTGGGTACTGCCAATTTCACCCAGTTCGAGCGCATGGTGCTGCTGCAAAGCCTGGATACCCATTGGCGCGAGCACCTCAGTGCCCTGGACTACCTGCGCCAGGGCATCCACCTGCGTGGCTATGCCCAGAAGCAACCCAAGCAGGAGTACAAGCGCGAGGCGTTCGAGCTGTTTGGCCAGTTGCTGGACTCGGTGAAGAATGACGTGACCAAGGTCCTGATGACGGTGCGTGTGCAGTCCTCCGAGCAGATCGAACAGGCGGCTGAGGCGATGGAGACCAAGGCCGAGCATATTGCCAACGTGACCTACACGGCGCCAACCGAAACCGGCGAGGTCGAGACCACAGTCGACACCGCCACCCAGGTGGCGTCGGTGGCGCGTGTCGGTCGCAACGATCCCTGCCCCTGCGGCAGCGGCAAGAAATACAAGCATTGCCACGGCAAGCTGAGCTGAGCGTCGTTCGTCCCTCTTTCTACTGATTTCGAGTTGCACCATGCCCGTCAACCTGTCTGCTCCTGACCCGGCCGTACTCTTTCCCATTGCCGGCGTGCGTATCGGCGTGGCCGAAGCCGGTGTGCGCAAGGCCAATCGCAAGGACCTGACGGTCGTGCTGCTTGACCACGGGGCATCGGTGGCCGGCGTGTTCACCCAAAACCGTTTCTGCGCAGCGCCGGTGCAGGTGTGCCGCGAACATCTGGCGGCTGGCAAGGGCATCCGCGCCATGGTGATCAACACGGGCAACGCCAATGCCGGTACCGGTCAGGAAGGGCTCAAGCGGGCGCGCAGCACGTGTGCGGCGCTGGCCAGGCATCTGGACATTGCGGCGGAGCAGGTACTGCCCTTTTCGACTGGCGTCATCATGGAGCAGCTGCCACACGACCGCATCGCGGCCGGCCTGCCCGCTGCGCTCGCGGACGCGCGCGAGGACAATTGGGCGCGCGCCGCCGAGGGCATCATGACGACGGATGCGGTGCCCAAGGCTTTCGGCGCTCAAGTCATGATTGGCGGTATCAAGGTCAGTATCACCGGCATCAGCAAGGGCGCCGGCATGATCCGCCCCAATATGGCGACCATGCTGGGCTACATGGCGACGGATGCCAGGGTAAGTCCCGCCGTGATGCAGCAGCTCGCCAGGGAACTGGCCGATGGCTCCTTCAACCGCGTCACGGTGGATGGCGACACCTCGACCAACGATTCCTTCGTGGTGATCGCCAGCAACAAGGCGGCTCATCCGGAGATCGATTCGCTGGACAGCCATGAGGGGCGTCAGCTCAGGGCCGCCATGCTGGAGGTGGCCCGCAAGCTCGCACAGGCCATCGTGCGTGACGGTGAAGGGGCAACCAAGTTCATCACCATCCAGGTGCAGGGCGGCAGAACAGCCGAAGAATGCCGCCAGGTGGCCTATGCCATTGCCCATTCGCCCCTGGTCAAAACGGCTTTCTATGCCAGCGATCCGAATCTGGGGCGTATCCTCGCCGCCGTTGGCTACGCGGGCGTTGCTGATCTCGATCAGAGTCGCATCGACCTGTTTCTCGACGACGTGCATGTCGCCGTGCAGGGCGGCCGCCATCCGTCCTACCGCGAGGAGGATGGCCAACGCGTGATGAAACAGAGCGAAATCACCGTCCGCGTGGCGCTGGGTCGCGGCCAAGCCGAAGACACGGTCTGGACCTGCGACCTCAGCCACGATTACGTGACGATCAATGCCGACTACCGTTCCTGAGTCCCATGCAATCCCAACTTGAGCGTCTGCTGCTGCGCGCCGAGCACCTGATGGCGCGCATCGAGTCCATCCTGCCGCAGCCGCTGAGCCAGCCGGACTGGGGGGCGTCGATCGCCTTCCGCTACCGCAAGCGCAGTTCCGGACACGGCGTGATCGAACCGGTACGCCATGTGGGTGTGATGAAGCTGGATCAGCTGCGTGAGATCGACCAGCAGAAGGAGAAGATCCAGCGCAACACCGAGCAGTTTGTGCGCGGGCTGCCGGCCAACAACGTGCTGCTGACGGGGGCACGCGGTACCGGCAAATCCTCGCTGATCCGCGCCTGCCTGCACGCGTATGCGGACCAAGGCCTGCGCTTGATCGAGGTGGACAAGGCAGACATGGTGGACCTGCCGGACATCGTGGAAGTCGTGTCGCAGCGGCCCGAGAAGTTCATCATCTTCTGTGACGACCTCAGCTTCGAAGACGGCGAGGGGGGCTACAAGGCCCTGAAGTCCATCCTCGATGGGTCGGTGGCCGCGGCTACTGCGAACGTGCTGATCTACGTCACCAGCAACCGCCGCCATCTGCTGCCGGAGCACATGAAGGACAACCTCAGCTATACGCACACCGAGGATGGCGAGATCCATCCGGGTGAGGCGGTGGAGGAGAAGATTTCCCTCTCCGAGCGCTTTGGCCTGTGGGTGAGCTTCTATCCCTTCAGCCAGGACGAGTACCTGACCATCGTGGCGCAGTGGCTTTCGTCCTTCGGTGTGCCCGGTCCGGCAATCGAGGCGGCCGGGCCCGAGGCCCTGGTCTGGGCGCTGGAGCGCGGCTCGCGCAGCGGCCGCGTGGCCTACCAGTTTGCCAAGGACTACGCCGGCAAACACGCAACGCCATGAGCCCGCCCGCTCTGGTGGCCGACGGTGACCGTCCGCGCGAGGGTGGCGCCGATCGCCCGGTGACGGAGGTTGCGGTCGGCGTATTGCTGCAACCGGATGGAAGTTTCCTGCTGACGTCGCGGCCCGGTGGCAAGGTCTACGCCGGTTACTGGGAGTTCCCGGGAGGCAAGCTTGAGCGTGATGAGAGTGTGGCCCAGGCCCTGCGCCGCGAACTGCACGAGGAACTCGGCATAGAGGCGCTGGAAATCCGGTCCTGGAAGAGTGAGTTGGTGGACTATCCGCACGCGCTGGTGCGGCTCAATTTCTGCAAGGTGCTGCGTTGGCGCGGCGAGTTGCAGATGCGCGAGGGGCAGTCGTATGTGTGGCAGCAGCTGCCGGTGCAGGTCACGCCGGTGCTGCCCGGGACGGTCCCGGTCCTGCGCTGGCTGGCGCAAGAGCGTTCCTATACAGGCGACACGCACACCACGCCAGGTACGGCCTGATTTCGTGATGCCTTACTGCAACTTGGGATCGCCGTAGTCCTGGTCGTCCGGCGGCGCGTCGGCCGGCACGCGAAAATTCTCGCTGGCCCAGGCGCCGAGGTCGATCTTCCTGCAACGCTCGCTGCAGAAAGGGCGGTAAGGATTGCTGGGCGCATACACGCTGTCGCCGCCGCAGGTGGGGCAAACCACGGTGCGTGGCTTGCCGGCGCTGGGACTTTCGTTGGGGCGTGGCATGCTCGGACTCGCTGGAAAGGTTCCGCGCTCAGGAGCACAAGGTCAGGTCGAAGGCGGCGTCCTGATTGCTGGCGTGCAGGCGCTCATCCTCTTCCAGGCGCATGAGCCGGATGGAGACGATCAGCCGGTTGCCGCTGATTTCGGGGATCAGGCCGAGCGCTGGATCGATGCTCAGGCGCAGCAGCTGGAAGGTGCGCCCCTGGGGCAGCGCCTGCTGGTACTGGCCGCCCGGCGCCAGCACCTTTTGCGGCACTCCGGAATCCCGCAGCAGCGTGAGCAGCAGGCTGATGGCCTCGGCAAGGGGGGTGAGACTGGCGGTCCAGCGTTGCAGATCGGCCCGGCGCTTATCGCTGGATTCGTGCTGCCAGGCGTAGTAAGCGGGCAGGTCGAAGGCGCAGGTGCCGCCCGGTATGCCAATGCGGCTGCGAATGCTCATCAGCCAGTCGTTTTCCGTCAGCTGGTGGCCGGCCTTGCCCGACAGGCTGTTGAGCTGGTTGAAGCAGTGTTCGATCTGCTGCAGCACTTCGTCGAGCACGGCCTGCGCAATGCTCGGATTGCCGCGATAGCCATTGAGGATCTGTTTCTGCTTCTCCAGATCGCGCAGCACATCCGACTTGAGATCGGCACGTGCTCCAACGTCCATCACTTCGAACAGGCTGGCCAAGGCATAGTGATGATCGAGTGCGTCCTCGCGAGCCAGCAGCTCCATCAGACGACGGAACAGGCTTTCCAGTCGCAGATAAGTCCTGATGCGCTCGTTGAAGGGGTATTCGTAAGTGATCACGCTGATGCTTCCGGATCACGAATCATAGCCCGAAGCGGGCCGCCAGTTGACGTACCAGCTCGGCGAGATCAAGCGGGGTCAGCCCGTCGTTGCAGATGACGTGGTCGGCGGCGTGCACGCGTGCGCCGCGGCTGACCTGGCTGGCCAGGATCTGCTCCACCTCGGCGCGGCTGAGGCTGCTGCGTTGCATGACGCGTTCGATTTGGGTGACGGGGCTGCAGTCGAGCACGAGCACCTCGTCAAGCAGGCGGCGCCAATGGGGCGACTCCACCAGCAAGGGGATGTCGAACACGATGCAGCGATGACCGGACTCGATGGCAGTTTGGGCCTGGCGTCGGGTTTCAAGGCCCACCAGAGGGTGAATGATTTGCTCCAGACGGCGCCGGGCGGACGGATCGCTGAAGACCAGCGCGCGCATCCGGTCCCGGTCGAGGGCGCCCTCGGGTGTGATGAATTCCGGTCCGAAAGCCTGCCCAATAGCAGCAATGGCCGGGCCGCCGGGCGCGGTGGTGCTGCGCGAGATGGCGTCAGCATCGATAAGGGCCGCACCGCGCTCCACCAGCATGCCGGCGACCGTGCTCTTGCCGCTGCCGATGCCACCGGTGAGGCCGAGACGTGTCACGCCCCGCATGGCTTAGAGCCCGACGCTGCGCAGAATGCTTTGCGGACCGAAGATCATGGCCGTCAGACCCGCCGCCGCGAGAAAGGGGCCGAAGGGTACGTAGCCACCCTCGCGCAGGCCACTGCTGAACTTCAAGGCAATGCCGATGATGGCGCCTATGACCGAGGCCATCAGAATGATCGGCACCAGCGCCGTCCAGCCAAACCACGCACCCAAAGCCGCGTACAGCTTGAAATCACCAAAGCCCATGCCTTCCTTGCCGGTGGCCAGCTTGAAGCTCCAGTAGACCAGCCACAGCGCCATATAGCCGGCTGCCGCTCCCCACAGCGCGTCGGGCAGCGTAACGCTGTTCCATTTCAGCGCAGCGATGATCAGGCCGGCCCAAAGCAGGGGCTGGGTGATGCTGTCGGGCAACAGGGTGGTGTCCCAGTCAATCAAGGCCAGCGTTACGATGGCCGCGGCAAAACCGCACCACACCAGTCCGGTGGGCGTGGCACCCCAGCGCCAGACGCAGAAGAAGAACAGTGCCGCTGTCGCGCACTCGACCAGCGGATAGCGCAGGCTGATGGCGGTGCCGCAGGCCGAGCATTTGCCGCGCAGAAAAACATAGCTCAGCACCGGGACGTTCTCATACCAGCGGATCTGATGTCCACATTGCTGACAGCGCGAGCGCGGCACGAGCAGGTTGAAGGTCTCTGCCGCCGCCGGATCCTTGCCCGCGAGTTCCGCACACTCGACAGCCCATTGCCGCTCCATGATCTTGGGCAGGCGGTAGATCACCACGTTGAGGAAGCTGCCGATCAGCAGACCCAGGATGCCGGCCAGACCGGCATCGAACGTTTGCGACACCAGCATCAAACCACCTGGCCCAGCTTGAAGATGGGCAGGTACATGGAGACCACGATACCGCCAATGAGGGTGCCCAAGAACACGATAATGATTGGCTCCATCAGGCTGGACAGACCCGCCACCATGTCATCCACCTCGGCCTCATAAAAGTCAGCCGCCTTGCCCAGCATATGGTCAATGGAGCCGGATTCCTCGCCGATGGCGCACATCTGCAGCACCATGGTTGGGAACAGATTGGCATTGCTCATGGCTGCGGTCAGGCTGGTGCCAGTGGACACCTCCTGCTGGATCTTCACGGTGGCTATTTCGTAGACCGAATTGCCTGAGGCGCCACCTACGGAGTCCAGGGCTTCCACGAGCGGCACACCGGCAGCAAACATGGTGGAGAGCGTGCGGGTCCAGCGGGCAATGCAGGATTTGTCGATCAGAACGCCGAAGACGGGCACCTTGAGCAGGATGCGGTCCATGGTTTGCTGCATTCTCCGGTTGCGCTTCCAGGCCTGAAAGAAGAAGTAGAGGCCGCCACCGATGCCACCGAAAATCAGCCACCAATAAGCGACAAAGAACTCACTCATCGCGATAACGAAGAGCGTAGGCGCCGGCAGGTCGGCGCCAAAGGAGGTAAAGACCTGCTTGAAGGCCGGGATCACGAAGATCATGATCACCGCCACCACCACGAAGGCCACCACGATCACCGAGGTCGGATACATCAGGGCCGACTTGATCTTGGACTTGATGCCTTCCGTCTTTTCCATGTAGACGGCCAGGCGATCGAGCAGTTGGTCCAGAATACCGGCCTGCTCACCGGCCTCGACCAGATTGCAGTACAGGTTGTCAAAATAGATCGGGTACTTGCGGAAGGCCGTACTGAGGGATGTGCCGGTCTCGACGTCGTTGCGGATATCGGTGAGCAGACGCGTCACGCTGGGGTTGGCGTTACCGCGGGCGACGATGTCAAAGGCCTGCAGCAACGGCACGCCCGCTTTCATCATGGTGGCAAGCTGGCGCGTGAAGAGGGTCAGGTCCTTGGGGGTGATCTTTTTGCCGGAGCGCATCCGGCGCTTCTTGACCTTGCTCGGCAGGATGCCCTGGCGACGCAGCGAGGCCATGACCTGGTTTTCGCCGGCGGCACGCATTTCGCCGCGCACGGCCTTGCCATTGCGGTCCTTGCCTTCCCACTCGAAGACCTGTTCCTTCGCGCCTTGGGGTTTTGCGGTTGCCATGGTGTCCCCTGGATCTCCTGATTTTTACTCGTTGGTGACGGCCAGAACCTCTTCGAGCGAGGTCAGACCCATCTTGACTTTATGCAGGCCGGATTGGCGCAGGCTGCGCACTCCCTCGGTCTCTGCCTGTTTGGCGATATCCAGGGCCGAGCCGTCGCGCAGGATGATGCGCTGGATCTCCTCGCTGATCGGCATGACCTGATAGATGCCCACGCGCCCTTTGTAGCCGTTGTTGCAGGCTGAACAACCGACCGGCCGGTAATTGACCCAGGAGCCGTCCAGTTCGTCGGGCTTGAAGCCGGCGTCCAGCAGCGCCTTCTTCGGCATGTCGGCCGGCGCCTTGCAGTTCGGGCAGAGGCGGCGTGCCAGCCGCTGGGCCGTGATGAGGATCACGCTGGATGCAATGTTGAAAGGCGCAATGCCCATGTTGCGCATGCGCGTGAGCGTGGTCGGCGCATCGTTCGTGTGCAGCGTGGACATCACGAGGTGGCCGGTCTGGGCTGCCTTGATGGCGATGTCCGCCGTTTCCAGGTCACGGATCTCGCCCACCATGATGATGTCCGGGTCCTGGCGCAGAAAGGACTTCAGCGCAGCCGCAAAGGTGAGGCCGGCCTTCTCGTTCACATTGACCTGGTTGACGCCCGGCAGGTTGATTTCCGACGGATCTTCCGCCGTGGCGATGTTCACGCCCGGTTTGTTAAGCAGGTTCAGGCAGGTATAGAGCGACACCGTCTTGCCCGAGCCGGTGGGGCCGGTCACGAGGATCATGCCGTAAGGCCGCGCGATGGCCTTGAGCAGGCGCTCCTTCTCCTCCGGCTCATAGCCCAGGGCTTCGATGCCCAGTTTGGCGCTGCTCGGGTCCAGGATACGGATTACGATCTTCTCGCCGAAGAGCGTGGGCAGGGTGCTGACGCGGAAATCGATGACGCGATCCGGGCCCACCTTGAGCTTCATGCGGCCATCCTGCGGCACCCGCTTCTCGGAGATGTCCATGCGGGAGATGACCTTGATGCGCGAGGCCAGCTTGTCCTTGATGGCGACCGGCGGCGAGGCGATCTCGCGCAGCTCGCCATCGATGCGGAAGCGCACCCGGTAGTTGTGCTCGTAGGGCTCGAAGTGCAGGTCCGAAGCGCGCATACCGATCGCGTCCACCAGCATCTTGTGCAGGAATTTGACGACCGGCGCATCTTCCACTTCCGAAGTGGCGGTCTCAGCGTTCTCGGTCGCAGCCTCGGTTGTGAACTCGTCGAATTCGATGTCACCGGTGCCGACGATGTTGTCGATGGCCTCGGACGCTGAAGCCGCATGAACCTCAACCAGCTTGAGAAGCTTGTCGTATTCGGCAATGACCCAGTCCACCCCCATCTGGCTGGCAAACTTGATTTTTTCCGCGGCGGCCTGGTCGGAGGGGTCGGCGGTGGCCACGACCAGACGGTTGTTGCGCCGGCCCAGCACGACCACGCGGTAGTCCTGGCAGATCTTGTTGTCCAGCAGTTCCTTGGGCAGGCGGTTGGTGTCGACCGCGGCGATGTCGATCAGCGGGGCCGCGAAGGCCACCGACATGGTGTGCGCCAGATCGGCGGCCGATACAGCCCCCGAGCCGGTGAGTTCGGCGATGAAGCTGGTGCGGTTGGCGGCCGCCTTGCGAAAAATGTCCTCGGCCGACTTCTGTTCCAGTTTGCCCGCCAGAATCAGGGCCCGACCCAGGCCCGGCAGGGCAACGGGGGCAGTGCTTTCGCGCGGGATCGCGGTATCAACGGCGGCCATGGACTCGGATTGTTTGCTATTCCTCGGGGAAGTTACAAATCATCGCCGATTGCCCAGGGGATGTAAACGAGAGTTCCGTGACATTTTGCAAGCAGACGTCACGGCGCAACAGCGCAGAAGCCACAGGCTGGCGGCGCCGCCGCAACGGGCGTGTGCCGTGCCAGGGACCGGTTGCCAGGGAGGGATGGGGAAATATGGTCGGAATGAGAGGATTCGAACCTCCGACCCCTTCGTCCCGAACGAAGTGCGCTACCAGGCTGCGCTACATTCCGACTTTTCGAGCCGCTGGCAATGCGTCAGGATTGACGCTCCAGCAACTGAGACGCTAATTGTATCAAACTGGCGGCGTGGGGTCCGGCGGGCAGCTGAAGGGCCGCCGCGACGGCCCGTTCCGCCTCGCGGGCGGCCGCCCGGCGCGATACGTCCAGGGCGCCGGTGCGGCGCACGACTGCAATCACAGTGTCCAGGTCCGCGACCGAGCCGTTCTCGATGGCACCCCGAATCAACGTGCGTTCCTCGGCGGTGCCGCGCTGCATGGCGGCGATCAGCGGCAGTGTGGCCTTGCCCTCGCGCAGGTCGTCGCCCAGGCTTTTGCCCATCACGGTCGCGTCGCCGGCGTAGTCCAGTACATCGTCGATGACCTGGAAGGCGGTACCCAGGGCCTGGCCATAGTCAGCGCAAGCCGCCTCCACATCCGGGCTGGCCCCGGCGAGGATGGCGCCGCAGCGGGCGCTCGCCTCGAACAGTTTGGCGGTCTTGGAGCGGATCACCTGCAGGTAGCCGGCCTCGTCCAGGTCTGCGTTGTGCATGTTCATGAGCTGCTGCACCTCCCCCTCGGCGATCACATTGGTCGCGTCTGCAAGCACTTGCATGATGCGCATGCTCTGTGCTTCCACCATCATCTGAAAGGCGCGCGAGTAGAGAAAGTCACCCACCAGCACGCTGGCTGGGTTGCCGAAAGCCTCGTTGGCGGTGGCGTTGCCGCGGCGCATCGTGGAGTCGTCCACGACGTCGTCGTGCAAGAGGGTGGCCGTGTGGATGAACTCGACCACGGCGGCCAGGTTGTAGCGCTGTGGGCCCCTGTAACCCAAGGCGCCGCAGGTCATCAGCAGCAAGGCCGGCCGCAGGCGCTTGCCCCCGGCACTGATGATGTAGCGTGCGACCTGGCCGACCAGGGGGACCCCGGAATCGAGCCGCTCGCCAATGACGCGGTCGACCTCCCGCATGTCGTCGGCGATCAGGGCGAGCGGAGGGGCGGGGTGGGGGGCATTCACGGCAGGGCGGACAGGGGCAAGGAAGTGGGCCGATTATAGGAAGCCGCCCGCCTCGCCCCCGGCGCCCGCCAGGCGGCCCGTGGCGGCGGGTTATGTCAGTAAGCGCAAACCGTGCTAAAATTTAGGGCTCTGCGGAAATCCGTCCGTAGAGGATCAATCAAAGAGGTCATTCATGTACGCGGTCATAAAAACCGGCGGCAAACAGTATCGTGTTGCTGCTGGCGAGAAAATCAAAGTAGAACAGATTGCTGCGGACGTAGGCCAGGAGATCGTCATCGACCAGGTTCTGGCTGTCGGCAACGGCGCTGAACTCAAGGTCGGTACGCCCTTGGTGTCCGGCGCGACTGTCAAAGCCACGGTGGTGGCTCATGGCAAGCACGACAAGGTTCGCATCTTCAAGATGCGCCGTCGCAAGCATTATCAGAAACGTCAAGGGCATCGTCAGCAGTTCACCGAGCTGCAAATCGGCGCCATCTCCGCATAAGGGGCACCAGACATGGCACAGAAAAAAGGCGGCGGCTCTACGCGAAACGGGCGCGATTCGCAGCCCAAGATGCTCGGCGTGAAGGCGTTCGGCGGCCAGCAGGTCAGCGCCGGCTCCATCATCGTGCGCCAGCGTGGCACCAAGTTCCACCCCGGCACCAATGTCGGCGTGGGCAAGGACCACACCCTGTTCGCCCTGGTGGACGGCGAAGTGTCGTTTGCCACCAAGGGCGCGCTGAACAAGCACACGGTGAACGTCACGGCGGCCTAAGAACCGCTTGCGTTCCCGCACGAAACCCTGCGCCTTCCGCGCAGGGTTTTTGTTTTCGGCCCACCGCATTTAACTTCGCTGCGCGAAGTTGGCCTGCAACGCAACCCGCGAGCGGGTTGTCTTTAGGGATAATCATTCTCATGAAGTTCGTAGACGAAGCCACGATCGACGTTGCCGCCGGCGACGGGGGGAACGGCTGCGTCTCGTTCCGGCACGAGAAGTACAAGGAATTCGGCGGCCCCAATGGCGGCGACGGTGGCCGTGGCGGCCATGTCTTTGCAGTGGCCGACCCGAACCTCAACACCCTGGTCGATTTCCGCTACACCCGCCGTTTCGAGGCCAAGCGCGGCCAGCACGGCATGGGCTCGGACATGTTCGGTGCCGCCGGCGAGGACATCACGCTCAAGATGCCGGTGGGCACGATCATCAGCGATGCCGAGACGGGGGAAGTGCTGTACGAGTTGCTCACACCGGGTGAAGTCATCACCATCGCCAAGGGCGGCGATGGCGGTTTCGGCAATATGCGTTTCAAGAGCGCCATCAACCGCGCGCCGCGGCAGAAGACGCCAGGGTGGCCCGGTGAGCGCAAGAGCCTCAAGCTTGAACTCAAGGTGCTGGCTGATGTCGGTTTGCTGGGCTTGCCCAATGCCGGCAAGTCCACGCTGATCACCGCCATCTCGAATGCGCGTCCGCGGATTGCGGACTATCCGTTCACCACCCTGCACCCCAACCTGGGTGTGGTGCGCGTGGGGCCTGAGCAGAGCTTCGTGGTGGCCGACCTGCCCGGCCTGATCGAAGGCGCTGCCGAAGGCGCCGGACTGGGCCATCTTTTCCTGCGCCATCTGCAACGTACCCGCCTGCTGCTGCACGTGGTGGACTTGGCACCGTTCGATGACGACGTCGATCCGGTGGCGCAGGCCAAGGCCATCGTCGCCGAGCTCAAGAAATACGATGCGGCACTGTACGAGAAGCCGCGCTGGCTGGTACTCAACAAGATCGACATGATCCCGGCCGATGAGCGCGAGGCCCGGGTGAAGGACTTCGTCAAGCGGCTGAAGTACAAGGGGCCGGTATTCCAGATATCCGCCCTGACGCACGAGGGCTGTGACCAGTTGGTCAAGGCTGTCTACGAGCAGGTCAAGGTGCAGCAGGCGGCCGAGCAGCCGCCGGCCCCTGAGGAAATCGATCCACGCTTCAAGCCCATCACCGACGCCTAGAATCAGCGCTTCTCCTCTTTGAGTCCGGCCTGGGCCGGGCAAGCGTTCGGAAGATGAATCAGAAATCCGCATCCGGCGTCCTGCGCAGTGCGCGACGCATCGTGATCAAGGTTGGCTCCAGCCTCGTGACCAACGAGGGGCGCGGGCTGGACGAGACCGCCATCGAGGAGTGGAGCCGCCAGATTGCGGCCCTGGTGCGCGACGGGCGCGAAGTCATCATGGTGTCCAGCGGCGCCATTGCCGAGGGCATGAAGCGCCTGGGCTGGACTCGTCGGCCCAAGGAAATCCACGAGCTGCAGGCCGCTGCCGCCGTCGGCCAGATGGGACTGGCGCAAATGTACGAGACGCGGTTGCGCGCCCACGGCCTGGGCAGCGCCCAGGTACTGCTGACGCACGCCGATCTGGCTGACCGCGAGCGTTACCTCAATGCCCGTTCCACCCTGCTGACTTTGCTCAAGCTGGGCGTGGTGCCGGTGATCAACGAGAACGACACGGTCGTCAACGACGAAATCAAGTTCGGCGACAACGACACCCTGGGTGCGCTGGTGGCCAATCTAGTCGAGGCCGACGCGCTCATCATCCTGACCGACCAGAAAGGCCTGTACACCGCCGATCCGCGCAAGGATCCGGGCGCGCGGTTCGTGCACGAGGCGCAGGCTGGTGATCCGGCGCTGGAGGCCATGGCTGGCGGCGCCGGATCGAGCATCGGCAAGGGCGGCATGATCACCAAGATCCTGGCGGCCAAGCGCGCAGCCGGGTCGGGGGCCGCCACCGTCATTGCCTGGGGCCGCGAGCGCGACGCCCTGGTGCGCCTGACGCAGGGTGAATCCATCGGTACCTTGCTGGTGGCCCAGACCGCCAAGAACCAGGCGCGCAAGCAGTGGATGGCCGATCACCTGCAGCTGCGTGGCGCCGTGGTGGTGGATGCCGGGGCCGCTCGCAAGCTGCTGGAGGAGGGCAAAAGCCTGCTGCCCATCGGCATGACCGGCGTGGAAGGCGAGTTCTCGCGGGGCGAGGTGATCGCCGTGCGCGACGAGCAAGGCAGCGAGATTGCCCGCGGCTTGGCCAACTACGCCAGCGCCGAGGCCCGGCTGTTGTGTCGCAAGCCGTCTTCAGAGTTCGAAAAACTGCTGGGCTATACGGCGGAGCCGGAGATGGTGCACCGGGACAACCTGGTGCTGACGCGCTGACGGGTCAGCGGGCCGGCCATGGGCCTGGCCGACCAGGCTACTGTCCCTGCGGCTCGGTGCGGTTGTTCAGCGTCGCAGCGGCCTGTGGGTCGGGCTCGAAAGTCGCACCGGGGGGCAATTCCACACCCTGACCAGGCGGTGGCGCATGGTGGATATGCTCCGTCTCGCGCGGCCGGTGTCCCTGGCGCAGGAAGCGGTTGCGGTGGTCGGCGCGCGGCAGGAAGCGCGCCAGCTCGGTCAGCGCCATCTCGTAGACACCGCGCTTGAATTCCACCACCGCGTCCAGCGGGACCCAATAGTCGTTCCAGCGCCAGGCATCGAACTCGGGGTGGTCGGTGGCGCGCAGGTTCAGGTGCCAGTCCTGCGCCATCAGCTGCAGCAGGAACCAGATCTGCTTCTGGCCCTTGTAGTGGCCACGCGCTTCCCGTCGGATGTAACGGTCCGGCACCTCGTAGCGCAACCAGTCGCGGGTCCGGGCCACGATGCGCACGTGTTCGGGCTGCAGCCCGACCTCCTCGTTGAGTTC
Source organism: Pseudomonadota bacterium (assembly GCA_021845965.1). Classification (GTDB taxonomy): domain Bacteria; phylum Pseudomonadota; class Gammaproteobacteria; order Burkholderiales; family Burkholderiaceae_C; genus Hylemonella. The sequence continues at coordinate 196,856 of JAJZUZ010000001.1, forward strand.
GCGGTACATGGCCTGTTCCGGGGTTTCACCCCGGTCGATGCCACCCTGCGGGAACTGCCACGAGTGGGTGCGTATCCGTTTACCCCAGAAAACCTGGTTTTTCTGGTTGAGCAGGATGATGCCGACGTTGGGCCGAAAGCCGTCCCGGTCAAGCATAATCAAACCCCAAATTTTTGAACTGAATCCATTATGCACGGCGCTTGCCGGCCAGCAAGTGGATCAGACCCCTTCCGTCGAAAAATTCACGCCATGAAAGCTTCCCAATTTCTCGTCTCCACCCTCAAGGAAGCCCCGGCCGACGCCGAGGTGGTCAGCCACAAGCTCATGATGCGCGCCGGCATGATCAAGAAGCTGGGCGCCGGCATCTACAACTACATGCCCATGGGCCTGCGCGTCATCCGCAAGGTGGAAGCCATCGTGCGCGAAGAGATGAACCGCGCCGGCGCGGTGGAATTGACCATGCCCGTCGTTCAGCCGGCCGAGCTGTGGGAAGAAACCGGGCGTTTTGCCAAGATGGGCCCCGAGCTGCTGCGCATCAAGGACCGGCATGACCGCGACTTCGTCATCCAGCCCACCAGCGAGGAAGTGGTGACCGACATCGCGCGGCAGGAAATCAGGAGCTACAAACAGCTGCCCAAGAACTTCTACCAGATCCAGACCAAGTTCCGCGACGAACGTCGTCCGCGCTTTGGGCTGATGCGCGGGCGCGAGTTCATCATGAAGGATGCCTATTCCTTCGACCGCGACCAAGCGTCCGCGAAGGCCAGCTACCAGGGCATGGCGCAGGCTTACCGCAGAATCTTCGACCGCTTCGGCCTGAGCTATCGCGCCGTGGCCGCCGACAGCGGCGCCATCGGCGGCGACCTGAGCGAGGAGTTCCAGGTCATTGCCGCCACGGGGGAAGACGCCATCGTCTACTGCCCGGGTAGCGACTACGCCGCCAACATCGAGAAAGCCGAGGCCCTGCCGCCGCAGCAGCCGCGCCCCTCCGCAAGCCAGGCCGTGCAGAAGGTGGCCACGCCGGGTAGGAGCACCTGCCCCGAAGTGGCCGAGCTGCTGGGCCTGCCGCTGGCGCGCACGGTCAAGTCCATCGTGCTGGCCACCGACGAGATCAACGAGCGCGACGAGGTGGTCAAGAGCCGCGTCTGGCTGCTGCTGCTGCGCGGCGACCACGACATGAACGAGGTCAAGGTGGGCAAGGTCCCGGGCCTGGACCTGGGGTTCCGTTTTGCGACCGAGGCCGAAATCGTCGCGCACTTCGGCTGCAAGCCGGGCTACCTGGGCCCGGTGGGCCTGAAGCAGCCCGTGACCATCGTGGCCGACCGCGAGGTGGCGGTGATGGCCGACTGGGTGTGTGGTGCCAATGACTTCGGCTTCCACACCACCGGCGTCAACTGGGGTCGCGACCTGCCCGAGCCTGACCTGGTGGCTGACATCCGCAACGTGGTGGCGGGCGACCTGTCGCCGGACGGCAAGGGCGCACTGGCCATCGAACGCGGCATTGAGGTGGGCCATGTGTTCTACCTTGGTACCAAATACTCCAAGGCCATGAATGCCACCTTTCTGGACGAGAACGGCAAGCCGCAATTCATGGAGATGGGCTGCTACGGCATTGGCATCACGCGCCTGCCGGCGGCGGCTATCGAGCAGAACCACGATGAGAAGGGCATCATCTGGCCGGACGCTATTGCGCCCTTCACGGTCGTGATCTGCCCCATCAATCCGGACCGCAGTCCGGAAGTGAAGGCGGCATCCGAGCAGCTTTACGCCGAGCTGCTGGCGGCCGGCGTGGATGTGATCCTCGACGACCGTGGCGAGCGCCCGGGGGCGATGTTCGCTGATTGGGAGCTCATCGGCGTGCCGCACCGCCTCACCATCGGCGACCGCACGCTCAAGGAAGGCAAGGTCGAGTACCAGCACCGTCGCGATCCGGCCGCCACCCAGCTGCCGTTGGCGGACGTGGCGGCGCGGCTCAAGGGCAAGCTGGGGTTGTGACGGAAGGGCGGTCGATGCCCGCGCGCCGAAGCATCCTTCGCCTGCTGCCCTGGCTGGCTGTTCCCGGTCTGTCCGCCCTTCACCGTCCGGCGTGGGCCGGCGCGCAGATCGAAGAGCCCCTGGCCGACGCGGTGCGTACGGCGCTCTCAGCGGCCATCGCCAATCAGGCACCACCGGTGCCGGTGTTTCCCGATCTGGAGGCGCGCCTGGCCTACCTGCGCTGGCTCGGAGCCATGAGCGAGAGGCTCAAGCCGAAGAAGCCGGACTGGCCGGTGCGACGTGATTTTTTGCAGACCGTCTGGTATGAGAGCCGGCGCGCCGGCCTCGACACCGCGCTGGTGCTGGGGCTGATCCAGGTGGAGAGCAACTTTCGCAAATTTGCCATTTCCAAAGCGGGCGCGCGCGGCTACATGCAGGTCATGCCGTTCTGGGTGCGCCAGATCGGCGATGGTGACGCCAGCAAGCTCTTTCACATGCAGACCAATTTGCGTTTCGGCTGCGTCATCCTGCGTCATTATCTGGACCGCGAGCGCGGCAATCTCTTCATGGCGCTGGGGCGCTACAACGGTTCACGTGGCAAAGCCAAGTACCCGAACGCGGTGCTCGCGGCCCGCAGGCAGTGGGAGTACCGCGACGTGCCGCCTGCGCAGACGGCGCCTAGCCCGCCGGCGCGGCCAGACGCGTCACCATGACCTGGTCGATGCGGTAGCTGTCCACGTCCAGCACCTCGAAGCTGTAGCCTTCCCATTGCACACGGTCGGTGCGGCGCGGCACACGGCGCAGCATGACCATAAGGAAACCCGCTAGCGTTTCGTAGTCCTCCGGCTGGGGCAGCTGCTCCAGGCCCAGGGCGCGCTGCACGTCGGTCATGGGCGTGATGCCGTCGATGAGCCAGGAGCCTTCTTCGCGCTGCACGATCAGCTCTTCGTCGCTCGGGGCCACCAGGTCCCCCATCACCGTGCTCATCACGTCATTGAGCGTCACCACGCCCACCACCAGGCTGTACTCGTTGACGATGACCGCGAAGTCCTCGTGTGCCTGGCGAAACTGCGCCAGCACCTCGGCCAGCGTCAGGCGGTCGGGCACGACCACGGCCTTGTGCAGCAGGGCCGGATCGTCCAGCTTGACGGGCTGATTCTTCAGGATGCGCTGGAACAGGTCCTTGGCGTCTACATAGCCGACCACGTGGTCGATGTCGCCGTCGCAGACCGGGTAGGTGGAGAAAGGCTCGGCGGTGATGCGCGCGCGCACGATGGCGTCGCTGTCGTTCTTGTCGAACCAGGCGATACGGTCGCGTGCCGTCATGGCGCTGCTGACCGTGCGTGTGTCGAGTTCGAAGACATTGGCAATCACTTGCTGCTCGTCGCGCGCCAGCACGCCGGCCTGCGCGCCGGCCTCGGCCAGGGCCAGGACGTCGTCGGGCGTGACGCGGTCGTCGCGCTGTGAGGACAGGCCCAGCAAACCGAACATGGCGTCCGTGAAACGGCTGTAAAGCCAGACCACGGGCTTGAAGACCCTCATGCACAGGCGCATGGGGGTGTGCAGCTGCAGGGCCAGGCGCTCAGGTTCGGCCATGGCCAGGCGTTTGGGGAAGAGGTCGGAGAAGACGATGAAGAGCGAGGTCATGAGCGCGAAGGACAGCACGAAACCCACGTCGGCGGCGGCGCCAGCCGGCAGCCAGTGCCCCAGCGCCTCGCTGAGCACGGGACTGAAGGCGCCTTCGCCCACGATGCCGCCGAGAATGGCTACCGCGTTCTGCCCGATCTGCACCACCGAAAAATAGTTGCCCGGCTGTTCCTGCACGCGCAGCACCGCCGCCGCACGCGCATTGCCCTCGTCGGCCAGCTGGTGCAGGCGCAGGCGGCGCGAGGCGGCCAGCGACATCTCGGCCATCGAGAAGAAAGCGCTGGCGCCGATCAGTAGCGCGATGATGAAGAGGCTGTGCGTGAGGCTCATGGACCGCGCATGAGCCTGAGGGGCTGCTGCGCCAGTCTAGTGTAGCGGTGCCTTGTGTAGCACGTTGACCACCTACTGGAGAAAGCCCACGCGCGACCTGTTGCCGCCGGCGCGCGGCAGGTCGTGGGGCTCCAGCGCGTCACGCCCCCCCAAACGTGCGTTGCCGAAGCCGGTCATCAGCGCCCGCCGCATCTCGCGCGGGGCCAGTTCGGCCAGCAGGTCCAGCACTTCATCGGCCGCGTCGGGCGGGAAGCGCTCGCCCCAGCCATGACCGGCGCGGATGGACTGGTACAGCCGCCGCGCGATGGCGCGTGCCTGTTCGCGCGAGGGTGCCGGCACCTCGAACACGTTCATGCGATTGAGGATGGGGTCGGGGATCCCGCGCTCGTCGTTGGCGGTGGTGATCCAGATCACCTGGCTGGCGTCGATGGCGACCTCGGCAAACTCGTCCACGAAGGCCTGTGCCGTATCGTGTTCCAGCAGGCTGTAGAGCGCGCCCAGCGGGTCGTACTGGGCGTCGCTGCTGGCCTTGTCGATCTCGTCCACCACGATGACCGGGTTGGCGTACTGCCCGTCCACCAGTGCCTCGAACACCTTGCCCGGCTTGGCGCCTTTCCATTGCGACGCGGAGCCCGAGAGCAGCCAGCCGGCCGTCATGGAACTCATGGGAACCAGGTTCATGCCCGTGCCCAGCAGTCCGGCCAGCTGGCGCGCGAAGTGCGTCTTGCCGATCCCCGGTGGCCCCAGCAGCAGCATGGGGGTGACCTCCAGCCCGTCGCGGCAGTCCTGGCTCAGCGCGACATGGCGCTTTACGTCGTCCAGCACCTTGGTGAAATTCGGCAGGTCGTCGTACAGCGAACTCATGTCCGGTACGCCGGCTGGCTTGACCTGGAAGCGCTCGGGCCCGCGCTCCAGCATGCGCTGGTAGGTGCTGCGCAGGCTCTCGTGCTCGCGTTCCGGCAGCTTGGCCAGTCTGCGTTCGACTTCGTCGGTTTGGAACACGCTGCGCATGCGCGCAATAGGTAGGCGGAAGGGGCTTCCTTGCGGCACCAGTGAATGCGACTCCATCTTTCACTCCATGCAGAGATTCACTCGCATGAAAATATTCAAGCACAAGGTGTGCCGGTACTCAAGATGGTGATGTCCCGAACTGGGGTGTAAGCGTCGCACTTTTCCGACGCTGGCCCCGGGGCATGAAAAAGCCACCGGCAGCGCGTGGCTGGCGGTGGCCGTTCCTGCGGTGATGGCGGTGTCAGGCGGTGCCCAGCACCTTCTGCAGTTCACCGCTTTCGTACATCTCCATCATGATGTCGGAGCCGCCGATGAATTCACCCTTCACGTACAGCTGCGGGATGGTCGGCCAGTTGCTGTATTCCTTGATACCCTGGCGGATCGCGTCGTCTTCCAGCACGTTGACGGTCGTCAGCGCCTTGGGGTCCACGCCGCAGGCCTTCAGGATTTGTATGGCGCGGCCGGAAAAACCGCACATGGGGAAGCTTGCGCTGCCTTTCATGAACAGCAGGACGTCGTTGTTCTTGACCAGATCGGCTATGCGTTGTTGCGTGTCGCTCATATTGGGTATCCTTGAACTCGAATTCCGCAATTATTTCATTTCTGGTCCTGGGCCGCTGAGGAAGTTCCCACATGAAAATTGAGAAAAATACCGCCGTCACGATCCGCTACCGCATTACCGATGCGGCGGGCAAGTTGCTGGAGGACGGCAAGGAACCCACCGCCTATCTGCAAGGCGGCTATGGCAACACCTTTCCGAAGGTCGAAGAGGCGCTGGAGGGCCGGGACGCCGGCTACCAGACCACGCTGGAGCTGCAGCCGGCGGACGCCTTTGGCGAGCGCGACGAGAGCCTGGTGCGCACCATCCCCAAGACCCAGTTTCCACCCGGCGTCAAGGTGGGGGGCTACCTGGAAGGCCGCAGTGATGACGGGCACACGCACCAGTTCCGCGTCGTCAAGATCAAGGGGCCGGAGGTGCTCCTCGACGGTAACCACCCCCTGGCCGGCCAGGCCCTGCGCCTGAGCCTGACTGTTTTGGAGGTGCGCGCTGCCAGCGCAGAGGAGATCGCCCACGGCCATGTGCACGGGGCCCACGGGCACCACCATTAGGCGGGTCCCCGGCGCTTGATCCGCCCCGTCGGACCTCCCATAATGGCCTGCAGACTGAGGAGGCACGCCGATGAGCAAGGTTTTTGTGGCCGATGTCCCACAGCAGGGGCGTGTGACCTATCGTGACCGCAAGCGTCTCTGGTGGTCGCTTTCGGTGGTCTATCCGCTGCTGCCCTTCGCCGGCATGGCTGCGCACGCCTGGACGGGCGAGCAGATCGCTCTGGGGTTGCCGCTGCTGATCAGCTACGGCCTGATGCCACTGCTGGACTACCTCATCGGCGAGGACGGGAACAATCCGCCGGAAGCGGTGGTGCCCCAGCTGGAACAGGACCCCTACTACCGCTGGCTGACCTGGCTCACCGTGCCGCTGCATTTCGTCGCGCTGGTCGCCTGTGCCGGGTGGGTCGGCACCCATGATCTGGCTTGGTGGGCCGTCCTCATGATGGCGTACATCGCGGGTACCGATTCGGGCCTGGGTCTCAACACCGGGCATGAGCTGGGACACAAGTACACCCGCATCGAGCAATGGCTGGCGCGCCTGGTGCTGGCGGTGCCAGCGTATGGCCACTTCACGGTGGAGCATGGCCGTGGCCATCACCGCTGGGTCTCCACACCGGAGGATCACGCCAGTGCCCGCATGGGCGAGAACATCTACCGCTTTGCCTTGCGCGAGCTACCCGGAGGTGTGCGCCGGGCCTGGCAGCTGGAAAAGGAGCGCCTGAAGAAGGAGGGACGCGGCGCCTGGAGCGTGCACAACACGATGCTGCAGTCCTACGCCGTGACGGCCGTGCTGCAGCTGGGACTGATCGCGGCCTGGGGCTGGATCATGATCCCGTTCCTGGCCATCCACAACGTGGTGGCCTGGTGGCAGCTGACCTCGGCCAACTATGTGGAGCACTATGGCCTGTTGCGTCAGCGTCTGCCCAGCGGCCAATATGAGGCACCGCAGCCGCACCACTCGTGGAACGCCAATCATGTAGTGACCAACCTGGCGTTGTTCCATCTGCAGCGCCACTCCGATCACCATGCCTATCCGTCGCGGCGTTACCAGTCGTTGCGCGATTTCCCCGACCTGCCGCAATTGCCCAGCGGTTACTTCGGCATGTTTACGCTGGCCTATATTCCGCCGCTGTGGTTCAAGGTGATGGACCCGCGCCTGCTGGCGCTGCCGCATGTGCGCGGTGATCTGAGCAAGGTGAACATGGACCCGCGCAAGCGGCAACAGATCCAGGCGCGCTACGCACCGGGCGGTACCGCTTAGCCCGGGAGCTGCCCGCCGCTGCAGCGCTCGATACCTGCCAGGTCCCGACGCGACGCGACGCTGCTCAGCCCCGCCGCCACGAGCAGCGCGCGCACGGCGGCCGCCTGGTCCCAGCCGTGTTCCAGCAGCAGCCAGCCGCCGGGCAGCAGATGACGCGGCGCCTGGGCGACGATGGCCCGGATGGCGTCCAGCCCCTCCGGGCCGGAGGTCAGGGCCACGCGCGGCTCGTGGCCGAGTCGCTCCAGATGCGGATCGCCCTCGGCAATATAGGGTGGGTTGGAAACGATGAGGTGAAAGCGCTCGCTGCGGCCGTTCAGCCAGTGCCCCTGGAGGAAGCGCACGTCCAGTCGCAGGCGCTGCGCATTGGCCTGCGCCACGGCCAGAGCGTCGGCGCTGGTATCCACTGCCGTGACTTGCGCATCGCTGCGCCGCGTCTTCAGGGCCAGTGCAATGGCGCCGCTGCCGGTGCCCAAATCCACAACCGCGGGTGCTGGTATGTCCAGGAGGCATTCCAGCGCCCAGTCCACCAGGGGTTCGGTATCGGGGCGTGGGTCGAGCACCCGACGATCCACCTGCAACTCCAGACCGTAGAACTCGCGCACGCCCGTCAGGTAGGCCAGCGGCGTACCGGCGGCACGGCGGCGCGCCAGGCTGATGTAGCGCATCTCGGCTTCGGGATCGAGTGCATCGGTGTCGTGCGCCAGCAGCCAGGCGCGGTCGTGCTGCGGGCGCCCCAGCGCATGCAGCAACAGGAGTTGCGCGTCGAGCCGTTCCAGTCCGAGGGCGGAGCAGGCGGCGGCGATGGCTTGCTGGATCTGCATGCGTTTGCTACGGAAACGATAGCTACATTGTAGGACACCATGCCGGCATCGGGTGGATTGGATCGGTCAAGTGTTGCCCACTTCCAACTCCGCGAGCTGCTCGGCCTCGCGCGCGTGGCGCAGGGCCCGCACGACCTCGTCCAGGGCGCCCTCCATGATGTGGTCGAGCTTGTAGAGCGTCAGGTTGATGCGGTGGTCGGTCAGACGCCCCTGGGGGAAGTTGTAGGTGCGGATGCGGTCGCTGCGGTCGCCACTGCCGATCAGCCCCTTGCGCAGGGCCGCGTCCTTGGCGGCACGCTCGCTGCGTTCCCTTTCCTGGATGCGCGCGGCCAGCACCTGCAGCGCCTTGGCCTTGTTGCGGTGCTGGCTGCGGTCATCCTGGCACTCAGCCACGATCCCGGTCGGCAGGTGCGTGATGCGCACCGCGGAGTCAGTCTTGTTGATGTGCTGGCCTCCGGCCCCACTGGCGCGGAAGGTGTCGATGCGCAGGTCCGCCGGGTTGATCTGCACCGCCTGTGCCTCGTCGGGCTCGGGCAGCACAGCCACGGTGCAGGCGCTGGTGTGGATGCGGCCTTGCGTTTCGGTGGCCGGTACGCGCTGCACGCGATGGCCGCCGGATTCGAAGCGCAGGTCGCCATAGACATGGTCGCCCTCGATGCGCAGCACCACCTCCTTGTAGCCGCCGAGCTCGCTGGGCGACTCGCTCATGAGTTCCGTCTTCCAGCCGCGCTGGTCCGCGTAGCGGCTGTACATGCGCAGCAGGTCGCCGGCAAACAGGGCGGATTCGTCGCCGCCGGTGCCGGCGCGGATTTCCAGGAAAGCGTTGCGCGCGTCGTCCGGGTCCCGGGGCAGCAGCAGGCGCTGCAGTTCGTCTTCCAGCTGTGCCAGCTCGGCGTCGGCCGCGGCCACTTCCTCGCGCGCCATCTCGGCCATGTCCGGGTCGGCCAGCATCTCCTGGGCGCCTGCCAGATCGGCCTCGCGTTGCCGGTAGCGCGCGTAGCGGCCGGCGATCTGCGTGACCTCGCTGTGTTCGCGCGAGAGCGCGAGAAACTGGCGCATGTCGGCCATGATGTCCTCGCGCGAGAGCAGGAAGTTCAGCTCCTCCAGACGCTGGGCGTAGCGTTCGAGTTGCTGGCGCAGAAACGGTTTCATTCGGGTCCCGGGATGGTTGGCGTCGGCCCGCCTGTCGGCGCAGGCGGGGGAAGGCGAGCCCGCGCGACAGGCGCAGGGCGGTGGGCCGAGCGTCGCTAACGCTCTTTACGCAGGAAGAAGTGCTGGATGGCAGCGCTGGCACGTTCCCGCGCCGCCGCGTCGCCGGCGTGCAGTTCCGCCAGCGCACCGTGCAGCATCTTCTGCGTCAGTCCGCGGGCGAGGGCGTCGAGCACGGCGTCCGTATCCTCGCCCTTGGCCAGCAGCCTGCGCGCGCGGGCGATTTCGGCCACGCGCCATTCCTCGGCCTGGGCGTTGAGCTGCTGGATCAGCGGGACGCTGCTGCGCTGGTCCAGCCAGTGCATGAAGCTTTGCACACCGGCGTCGATGATGACCTCCGCCTGCGCCACGGCCGCCTGGCGGTTGGCCTGTCCCGTCTGCACCACGGCGGCCAGGTCGTCGACCGTGTAGAGGTAGACGTCGGCCAGGCTCTTGACCTCGGGTTCGATGTCGCGTGGCACCGCCAGGTCCACCATGAACATGGGCCGATGCCGGCGGGCCTTCAGCGCACGCTCTACCGCGCCCAGGCCGATGAGCGGCAGGGTGCTGGCGGTGCAGCTGATGACGGCGTCAAATTCGTGCAGGCGGGCGGGCAGGTCAGCCAGGCGCATCACCTCGGCCCCAAAACGGCTGGCCAGCTTCTCGCCGCGATCGAGCGTGCGGTTGGCGATGGCCATGCCCTTCGGGTTCTTGGCTGCGAAATGGGTGGCGGCCAGCTCGATCATCTCGCCGGCGCCGACAAAGAGGATGCGCACGCGGCGCAGGTCTTCGAACAACTGGCTGGCCAGGCGTACGGCGGCGGCGGCCATGCTGATGGAGTGGGCGCCGATTTCGGTGGAAGTGCGCACTTCCTTGGCGACGGCAAAGCTGCGCTGGAACAACTGGTTGAGTGTGGTGCCCAGCGCGCCGGCTTCTTCGGCCACGCGCACGGCGTCCTTCATCTGGCCCAGGATCTGCGCCTCGCCCAGCACCATGGAGTCCAGGCCGCTGGCGACACGGAAGGCGTGACGCGCGGCCTGGTCGCCCTCGAGCGCATAGGTGTGGGAGCGCAGCTCCTCGGGCGATACACCACCGCTGCGGGCCAGCCAGTCAAGCGTGGGCGCCAGCTCCAGCCGGTCGCTGGCGCAATAGATCTCGGTACGGTTGCAGGTCGAGAGGATGGCGGCCTCGGGCGGGCGTGGCAGCGAACTGCGCAGGCCCTGCAGCGTAGGCGCCAGCTGGTCCACGGCAAACGCAAACCGGCCGCGCAGATCGAGCGGCGCGGTCGTGTGATTGATGCCCAAAGCCCAGACTGCCATGACAGGATTATAAAATTTGCCGGCCCCCCGAGGGTTTTCTCCAAGAACCGGCGCCCACGCGCCCTGTCCATGAACCTATCCGACGTCCTCTGGCACCTGTTGAACTTTGCTGCGCCGGCCCTGGCCCTCGCCCTGCTGCTGCCCTTGCTCAGCCGCTTAGTCCTGCGCAGGAAGGCAGCGCTGCTGCCCTGGTGGGGGCAGACGTTGCTGAATCTGGCGGTGGGCGTTGCGGCGCTCACGGCGGCCTTTTGGTGGTTGGACCACGACGGCAAGATGTTCGGTTATGGCTTGCTGGTACTGGCCGTATCCTCATGCCAGTGGTTGCTGGTGCGTGGCTGGCGCGGCTGAGACGGTCGTCGCCAAGAAAAAAACCGGGCTGGGCCCGGTTTTTTTCTTTGCCCAAGACGCTCAAAAATTGACCACGGCGCCAATGGACAGACGCGTCATGTCGGCCTTGTCGTTCGAGTTCGGGATCTTGGCCTTGCCCAGGATTTCATACTGGGCTCGCGCGCTGACCGTGGGGTTGATCTGGAACTCGCCACCGAAACCCAGCACCAGGTCGTCCGGAAGACCGTTGATCTCGCCGTTGTGCACGCCCACGCCGGCCTTGCCGAACAGGCTGAAATCCCGGTTGATCGGCAACAGGCCCACGGCAACGGCGCTCACGATGGTCTGGCTCACGCTGACACGGGCGGTGCTTGGGGGCGTGGTCGCGGTGGCGCTGCCGACGAGGGTAAGGCCGCCTTCAAAGCGCAGATTCGGCTGGTACACATAACCCACGGAGGCGGTCAGCGCGTCCGGGCTGCTGTAGGAACCGGGACCACTCATATTGATGGTGCCGTAGTCGACGGCACCGTAATAGACCGAAGGCTGCGCCAGGGCGGGCGTGCCGGCGGCGGCGCAGAGCACGGCAGTGGCAAACAGTTTTTTCATGGTGGGGCCTCTCGTTGGGATGGCAGGAAAAGGTGGACCGGAAAAGGCGCACAGGCGAGATTTTTCGGCCGTTCGCCGCGCCCTCTGTAACCATCTGTTGCGCCATCCCGGTCCTGAAACAATTTGATCAATATAATAAGCATTGCACACCAATTGGCTCTCGACATGCAACTCCAGCAGGACAGTCTTGGCGCGCTGCTCGTGGACATCACGCGCATGATGCGGCGCGCCTTCCAGCAGAACATGGAAGGCAGCGGACTGACGCTGGCCCAGGCCCGCGTGCTGGTGTACGTGTCACGCCGTGAAGGCCTGCGCCAGATCGAACTGGCCGAGCTGCTGGAAGTGCAGCCCATCACGCTGGCGCGCCTGATCGATCAGCTGGCGCAGGCCGGCCTGGTCGAACGGCGGGCCGACCCGCAGGATCGCCGTGCCCACCGGATTCATCTGCTGCCGGCATCCGCGTCGTATCTGCGCTCGATCGAAGCTGTCATGGCGTCGATCCGCGCGCAGGCCCTGCACGGCCTGGATCGCCCGCAGGCGGCCGCCTTGCTGGAAGGCCTGCGCGTGATGCGCAGCAATTTGTCTGTTCTCTGACTACCCCGTCCATTCATTCCGGCTACGTACCTTCCCATGAGCACGCCTTCCACTTCCGCTCCCGCATCGCAACCCACGCACCCCGAAGCAGGGCGGCGCCGCAAGCGTCTGCTGCTGCTGGTCGCCGTGCCGGCTCTGGTGGCAGTCGGGTCGCTGGGGGGCTACCTGCACGGTGGCCGCTATGTCGAGACGGAGAACGCCTATGTCAAGGTCGACAAGGTGCCGGTCAGCGCGGCCGTGGCGGGTACGGTGGCGCAGGTCCAGGCGCAGGAGAACGAGCGTGTGCAAGCCGGGCAGGTCCTGTATCGCCTCGACGCTGCGCCGTTTGAGGTGGCGGTGGCGCGCGCCGAAGCCAGGCTGGCGCAGGTGCGCACCGATCTGGCGGCGCTCAAGGCCAGCTACCGCGAGAAACAGGCCGAGATCGACCTGGCGCGCACCCGGCAGCGCTTCGCCCAGCGCGACCAGCAGCGTCAGGCCGACCTCGTGGCGCGCAACTTCATCTCGGCGTCCCGATTTGACGATGCCAAGCTCAACGCCGATCTGGCGGCGCAGCAGGTGACGACACTGGAGCAGGACCTCAGGCGCCTGGCGGAGGCGCTCGGCGGCAGCCCGGCCTTGCCGCCGGGGGAGCACCCGGCCTACCGGGCGGCCCAGGCCGAGCTGGCCCAGGCCCGGCTGGATCTGGCGCGCATCGAAGTGCGCGCCCCCGTTGCCGGCACGGTGAGCAAGCCGCCCAAGGTCGGGCAGTACCTGCCGGTGGGCAGCACGGCCCTGGCCTTGATGTCCGGCGGCCCGGTTTGGGTGGAAGCCAACTTCACCGAGACGGATCTGACCCATGTGCAACCGGGGCAGGCGGTGGCCGTGCAGGTGGACACCTACCCGGACCAGGTCTGGCACGGTCATGTGGACAGCCTGAGCCCGGCTACTGGCTCCGAGTTTGCCGTGATCCCGGCGCAGAACGCCACCGGCAACTGGGTCAAGATTGCACAGCGCGTGCCCGTGCGCATCGCGCTGGACGTGACGCCGGGTGCGCCGGTGCTGCGCGCCGGGTTGAGTGCGGTGGTGGAGATCGACACCGGCCACCGCCGTTCGCTGCTGGGTCTGCACATCTGACGCGGTGCTTATGACAAGCGAGGGCGTCGCGCCGGCGCAGCACCGTGGGCTGATCACCGTCTCGGTGATGCTGGCCACCATCATGCAGGCGCTGGACACCACGATCGCCAACGTGGCCCTGCCGCATATGCAGGGCGCCATGGGCGCCACGCAGGACCAGATTTCCTGGGTGCTGACGTCCTACATCGTCGCGGCGGCCATCTTCATGCCGCTCACCGGCTTTCTCACGGCACGGCTGGGTCGCAAGCGGGTGTTCATGTGGGCGGTGGTGGGCTTCACCCTTGCCTCCATGTTGTGCGGCGCGGCGCAGACGCTGCCGCAGATCGTGCTCTTTCGCCTGCTGCAGGGCGTCTTCGGCGCCAGCCTGGTGCCGCTGTCGCAATCGGTGCTGCTCGACAGCTATCCGCCCGAGAAACACGGCGCAGCCATGGCCATGTGGGGCGTGGGCGTGATGATCGGCCCCATCCTCGGGCCGTCCCTGGGGGGCTGGCTGACCGAGTACTACAACTGGCGCTGGGTCTTCTACATCAACCTGCCCTTCGGCGTGCTGGCCTGGCTGGGCCTGGCCTATTTCGTGCACGAAACGCCGATCGACCGCCAGCGGCGCTTCGATCTGCTTGGCTTCGCCCTGCTGAGCCTGGCCATCGGCGCGCTGCAGATGATGCTGGACCGCGGCGAGTCGCTCGACTGGTTCAGCAGCCGGGAGGTTGTCATCGAAGCCGCGCTGGCGGCGCTGGCCTTCTACCTCTTCGTGGCGCACATCTTCACGTACGACCATCCCTTCATCGAGCCCGGCCTGTTTGCCGACCGCAACTTCAGCGTGGGCCTGCTGTTCATCTTCATCATCGGCGTGATCCTGCTGGCGACGATGGCGCTGCTGCCGCCTTTCCTGCAGGGCCTGATGGCTTACCCGGTGATTGATGTCGGCTATGTACTGGCCCCGCGCGGGGTCGGCACCATGATCGCCATGATCACCGTGGGCAAGCTGTCGGGCAAGGTCGACCCGCGCTACCAGATCCTGCTGGGCCTGTTGCTGACCAGTCTGTCCTTGTGGGAGATGACCGCCTTCACGACCGACATCACCGCCTGGGACGTGGTGCGCACCGGCATGATCCAGGGGCTGGGCCTGGGCTTCATCTTCGTGCCGCTGTCGACCATGACCTTCGCTACGCTGGCACCGCGTTACCGCAACGAAGGCACCGCCCTGTTCAGCCTGATGCGCAACATCGGCAGCAGCATCGGCATCTCCGTGGTCATCACCTACCTGGCGCAGCGCACGCAGGCCAATCATGCGGTGTTCTCGGAATACATCAACGCCTCCCGGTTCGCCGTGCGCGATGCGCTGGAAAGCGGCGCCATGGACCTGGGCACGCCGCTGGGCCTGAGCCTGGTGAATGCGCAGGTCACCCGCCAGGCCGCCACGCTGGCCTACCTGCAGGATTTCCGGCTGATGATGTGGGTCACGCTGGCGGCCGTGCCCTTGCTGGCGCTGCTGCGGCCGCCGCAACGCAGGCCGGGCGGCGTGCCCGTGCACGCCGCCATGGACTGAGTTCCGATGACGCTCAGAAGTTGAGCAGGGCGCCCACCGACAGGCGGCTGATGTCCGCGCCCGTGTCGGTGGCGCTGGACTTGGCCTTGCCCAGCGACTCGTACTGCAGGCGCATGCCGAACCGGGACGAGAAGTTCACCTGGGCGCCGGCGCCGAGGATGATATTGGTGGTGGTGTACGGGTCGTAGGCGCCTGTGCTGTCCGTCATCTTGACGGTGTGGAAACCCAGGCCCGCCTTGCCGAAGAGTTCGAAGCTCGGGCTGAGCGGAATGAATCCGATGGCAGCGAGCTGCAAGCCGCCCTGGCGTGCATTGACGGTGCCGCTTGCGTCAGTGCGCGTGGAGTCGCTCACGAACAGCACGCTGCCCTCAGCCGCCAGGTTGGGGCCGAAGCGGTAGCCGCCCGCCACCGACATGGTGTTCGGATCCGGGAAGCTGCTGTTCTTCATGGCCAGGGTGCCGAAATCCAGCGCGCCATACCAGTGGCCTTGCGACTGGGCGAAGACAGGGGTGGTGGCGGCGGCGCACAGCAGTGCCGCAGCAAGGGTCTTGTTCATGCTAACTCCGAGACTTGAATACAGGGGATGACGGCCGCCATGCCGCGTGCCGCCATGCGACCAACGGTCGAAGGCCGACGGGCGTTGACCGGGTCACAGTCTGTTACGCGGGCGAGAAGAGATCCACGCGGTCGGTGATGATGCCGTCGATACCCAGGTCGAGCAGGCGATGGGCGGCCCATTCGTCGTTCACTGTGTAGCACAGGCAACGCAGGCCTGCGCTGCGGGCCTGCGTCAGGCTGGAACGGTCCCATAGGGCATGGTTGCACACCACGGCCACGCAGCCCAGCGTCAGGGCGGTTTCCAGCCAGCCGGTCCACAGGGTATCGAGCAGCAGGCCGCGCGGCAGCCCGGCGGCCGCGTCACGAGCGCCTTGCAGCGCCTCGGGCTGGAAGGAGGTCAGCAGTGGCGGGACGGGCTGTCCGTCCCAAAGGCGCGCGGCCGTTGCCGCGACCACCTCGCCGGTGCGCCGCTGGGCGCCTGGCGTGGGCTTGATCTCGATGTTGAGCAGGTAGTTGTTGCCGATGCAATAGCCGGCGACGGCTTCGAGCGTCGGCAGCGGCTCGCCAGCGAAGCCGCGCGAATGCCAGCGGCCCGCGTCCAGCCGGGAGAGTGCCTGCCAGTCCAGCTCACCGGCAATGCCGTGGCCATTGGTGGTGCGCTGCAAGGTGGCGTCGTGCAGCAGGAAGGGCACACCGTCATGCGAGAGCTTCGCATCGCATTCGAACATGCGGTAGCCGTGCGCCGCGCCTGTTCGGAACGCGGCCAGGGTGTTCTCCGGGGCCAGCCTGCCGGCACCGCGGTGGGCGATCCAGCGCGGGTAGGGCCAATGGTGCTCGAAATCGATGCTCATGCGCCGGAATTTACAGGCGTTTGCCGCTGGCCTCGTCAAACCAGTGCAGGCAGCCGGGTTGCGGTGCAAGGTGCAGCGTGCTGCCCAGCGCGGGCGGCGGTCCGGCGCGCTCGTCGATCCGCACGATCATCTGCTCGCTTCCGAGGCGGGTGTAGAGCAGGCGCTCGGCACCCAGCATCTCCACCGCCTCCAGCTGCACCGTCCAGCCATCAGCGCCGGGCTGCGGCACGATCCGCAGGTGCTCCGGCCGGATGCCGAGGAGGGTGGCGGGCCGCACGTGCGGCGCGCTGGCGAGCAGGTTCATGGGCGGGGCGCCGATGAAGCTGGCGACGAAGGCGGAGGCGGGACGATGGTAGACCTCCTCCGGCGTGCCGAACTGTTCCATCTGACCCGCGTTCATCACGATCATGCGCTGCGCCAGCGTCATGGCCTCGACCTGGTCGTGGGTGACGAAGAGCGAGGTGATCCCGAGTTCGCGGTGCAGCTTCTGGATCTCCAGCCGGGTCTGGGCGCGCAGCTTGGCATCGAGGTTGGACAAGGGCTCGTCAAAGAGGAAGACCTGCGGCTGGCGCACGATGGCACGGCCCATGGCCACGCGCTGGCGCTGTCCGCCCGAGAGCTCGCGCGGCCTGCGCTCCAGGAAGGGCTCCAGCTCGAGGATGCGTGCCGCCTTGTCGACGCGGGCGCGAATCTCCTCCTTGGGCACTTTGGCGATCTTCAGGCCATAGGCCATGTTCTCGAACACCGTCATGTGCGGGTAGAGCGCGTAGTTCTGGAACACCATGGCGATGTCGCGCTCGGCCGGCTCCAGATCGTTGACGACCCGCGCGCCGATGCGGATCTCGCCCGCACTCACCTCTTCCAGCCCGGCCACCATGCGCAGCAGCGTGGACTTGCCGCAGCCCGAGGGACCGACGATGACGATGAGCTCGCCGTCGGCGATCGCGGCGCTTACGCCGTGGATGACCTGGTTCGCCTTCGGCCCCTGGCCGTAGCGCTTGATGACGTTGCTGAGCGTGAGACTGGCCATTATTTTTCCGTGTCCACCAGGCCTTTGACAAACCATTTCTGCATGAGCATGACGACCAGCGCCGGCGGCAGCATGGCCAGCATGGCGGTGGCCATGACGATGTTCCACTCATTCGCGGCGTCGCCGCCGCTGACCATGCGCTTGATGCCGATCACCACCGGATACATGTCTTCCCGCGTCGTGACCAGCAGCGGCCAGAGGTACTGGTTCCAGCCGTAGATGAACTGGATGACGAAGAGCGCCGCCATGCTGGTGGCTGACAGCGGCAGCAGCACGTCCTTGAAGAAGCGCAGCGGGCCGGCTCCGTCCACGCGCGCCGCCTCCGCGAGTTCGTCCGGCACTGTCAGGAAGAACTGGCGGAACAGGAAGGTGGCGGTGGCCGAGGCGATGAGCGGAATGGTCAGGCCGGCATAGCTGTTGAGCATGCCGAGGTCGGAGACGACCTGGTAGGTGGGGCCGATGCGGACTTCCACCGGCAGCATGAGGGTAATGAAGATGGACCAGAAGCACAGCATGCGCAGCGGGAAGCGGAAGTAGACGATGGCGAAGGCCGAGAGCAGCGAGATGGCGATCTTGCCCAGCGCGATGACCAGGGCGCTGACCAGGCTGACCCACATCATGCGCGCGACCGGTGCCGTGGAAGCCGGCCCGCTGTCGGCGCCGCGCAGGGCGGTGACGTAGTTGTGCCAGAACTGGTCGCCGGGCAGCAGCGGCATGGGAACCTGCACGATCGCGTCGGCCGTGTGGGTCGAGGCAACGAAGGTGAGGTAGACCGGGAAGGCCACCACGGCCACGCCCAGTAGCAGCACGGCGTGCGAGAGGAAGGTCAGGAAGGGGCGGCGTTCGACCATGTCAGTAGTTGACGCGGCGTTCGACGAACTTGAACTGCACCACGGTAAGCGCAATCACAATCACCATCAGCACCACCGACTGCGCAGCGGAGCCGCCGAGGTCGAGCGCCTTGAAACCATCGTAATAGACCTTGTAGACCAGGATGGCCGTCTCCCGGCCCGGCCCGCCCTGGGTCGCGGCATCCACGATGGCGAAGGTGTCAAAGAAGGCGTAGACGACGTTGATGACCAGCAGGAAGAAGGTGGTGGGCGAGAGGAGCGGAAAGACGATGGACCAGAAGCGGCGCCAGGGGTGCGCGCCGTCAATGGCGGCGGCCTCGATCAATGAGCGCGGGATGCTCTGCAAACCGGCAAGGAAGAAGAGGAAGTTGTAGGAGATCTGCTTCCAGACCGCCGCCATCACGATCAGGGCCATGGCGTGGCTGGGATTGAGGAGGTGGTTCCAGTCCACGCCGGCGTGGCGCAGCGCCCACGAAGCGACACCGATGCTCGGCGCGAACATGAAGAGCCACAGCACGCCGGCCACGGCCGGGGCCACGGCATAGGGCCAGATCAGCAGCGTCTTGTAGGCCATGGCACCGCGCACGACGCGGTCGGCCATGACGGCCAGCAGCAGCGAAATCGCCAGCCCCAGAACAGCGACCAGTAGCGAGAAGATTGCCGTGGTCTGGAACGAGGCGAGGTAGCTGTCGTCTGCCCACAATCGGCGGAAGTTCTCCAGGCCCACCCATTCGGTGGAGGTGCCGAAGGCATCCGATTGCTGCAGCGATTGCAGCAGCGCCTGGCCGGCAGGCCAGAAGAAGAACACGGCGATTACCACCAGCTGGGGCGCCAGCAGCAGCCAGGGCAGCCAGCGGTGGCGGAAGACGACGCGCTTGTCCATGGAGACGTCTTAGTTCGCGGCGGCCCGCCCCGCCGGGCGGGGCGGGTTGAGGTGAGGCGCCGTCATGACAGCCACGGGTCAACCGGTCTGTCAGGACTTGTTGGCCTTTTCGAAGCGCTCCAGCTGCTCATTGCCACGCTTGACAGCGGCGTCCAGGCCTTCCTTGGCGCTCTTCTTGCCCGACCACACCAGTTCCAGTTCCTCGTCGATGATGGCGCGGATCTGGTTGAAGTTGCCCAGGCGGATGCCGCGCGACTTGTCGGTGGTCTTGCGGATCATCTGGTTCACCGCCGTGTCGGTGCCCGGATTCTGCTTGTAGAAACCCGACTTCTCCGTCAGCCGGAAGGAAGCCAGCGTCACCGGCAGGTAGCCGGTGCGCTGGTGGCTGCGGGCCTGGATCTCCGCGTTGGTGAGGTAATGGAAGAAGGCCGCGACCCCCTGGTACTCGGCCGGCTTCTTGCCCGCCATGACCCACAGGGAAGCGCCGCCGATGATGGTGTTCTGCGGCGCGCCGGGCACGTCCGGGTAGTAGGGCAGGGGCGCGATGCCGAAGTCGAACTTGGCGTTTTTCTTGATGCTGGCGTAGGTGGAGGATGAAGCCGTGGCCATGGCGCATTCACCCGAGTAGAACGGCGCGTCCGGCATGTTGCCGCGGCCCTTGTAGACGAACAGGCCCTGCCTGGCCATGTTGGCCAGGTTCTCGATGTGGCGCACGTGCAGGGGACTGTTGAAGATGAGCCGTGCCGAGGAGCCGCCAAAGCCGTTGTTCTGGCTGGCGAACAGCGTGTTGTGCCAGGTGGAGAAGCTCTCCAGCTGCGTCCAGCTCTGCCAGCTGGTCGTGAACGGGCAGCTGTAGCCGGCGATCTTGAGCTTGGCCGCCGCCGAGGCGAGTTCGGGCCAGGTGGCCGGCGGCTTGTTCGGGTCCAGGCCCGCCTTGCGGAAGGCGTCCTTGTTGTAATTCAGCACGGTGGTAGAGCTGTTGAGCGGGAAGCTCAGCATCTGGCCATTGGGCGCCGTGTAGTAGCCCACCACCGCCGGGATGTAGGCCGCTGCGTCGAACTTGTAGCCGGCATCGGCCATGACCTTGCCGACCGGCACCACGGCGCCCTTGGCCGCCATCATGGTGGCGGTGCCGACTTCGTAGACCTGCAGGATGTGGGGGGCGTTGCCGGCCCGGAAGGCGGCGATGGAGGCGGTCATGGACTCGTCGTAGCTGCCCTTGTAGGTGGGCACCACCTTGTAGTCCTTCTGGCTGGCATTGAAGCCGTTGGCCAGGTCGACCACCCAGTCGTTCAGGCCGCCGGTCATGGAGTGCCACCACTGGATCTCGGTCTGCGCCTGGGCGGGTGTGAGGAGCAGGGCGGAGAGAGCGGCAGCGCCAAGTTGCAGGGTCAGTTTCATGCGTGGACTCCTTGTGGACAAGCGTTCCAGACTAGACGGGCCATGTGACAGGCACATTAAACGCCGGCTGCCGCGCTTCCGGCTCCGGGATTTCCATGAGAAGGCGTCGCCTAGGCGCGCAGCACCACCTTCTCGTACAGTCCGAGCGTGCGGCCGCCCGGGTCGTACTTGCGCTTGAGCGGCTCGTAGGCCGCCATGTTGTAGGCCCGGGCGAAAGTCTCGCGGTCAAAGAAGCTGTCGGAGTAGAGGGACTTGATCCCGCCCAGGCGCAATACCTCGGCCTCCACCAGGCGGTTGTAGTGGCCGGGCTCGTGCGCGGCCAGGCTGTGCACCACGTCCCAGAAGCCGAAGTTCACGTAGCGCGTGCCCTCCCGCAGCGGGTAGAGGGTGAACTGCGCTTGCGGCGGCCGCACCGGGCAGATCCAGATGGGCAGGAGCCCGATCTCGCGCAGCAGGAAGGCCAGGAATTCGGGCGCATGCTCAATGGGGATGTCCACGTCCTGGATGACGGACTCGGGGTGGTCGCCGCGCAGCCTGGACAGGGCTCGCGTCAGGCCCCAGCGCGCGTTCCAGCGCATGATGCGCGTGTAGGTGCGTGAGTTCAGGCGCTCGCGTCCCAGCAGCCGGCGCACCAGCCAGTTCTGCGCGTAGACATTCTTCGAGCACCAGAACCAGTCGGTGTCCCAGCGCCAGAGGTAGTCGCGCACGTTCAGGTAGTCCGTCGTCTTGTGCAGCAGCGAGCGGTAGTAGATGTGCTGATAGCCGTAGTCGCTCTGCCAGGGGGCGGTGTCGACGAAGCGTGCCGTGCTCAGGATCAGTGAGTCAGGGCTGAAGACCACGCCATCGACGAAGTCGGCGTCGGACTCGCAAGCCCTGCCCACGTCGCGAAAGTAAACCTGCGGGTCGCTGTAGCGGACGTGGTCCACGCGCGCAAAGGGCCGCACCGGCAGGGTGCGCATGCGCAGACGCAGGGCGTAGCCCAGCGTGCCGTAGGAATTGGGAAAACCGTGGAACAGGTCGGCATGTTCGTTGTGCGGCGTGCAGTGCACGATGTCGCCGCCGGGCAGCAGCACGTCGAGCGCCAGCAGCGTGTCGTGCACCAGGCCCTGGCGGAAGGAGGTGGCCTCGATGCCCACGCCCGCAGCGGCACCGCCGACGGTGATGGTCTTGAGCTGCGGCACCACGGCCGGCATGACGCCGTGCGGCAGCGTCTGGTCCACCAGCGCCTCGAAGGTGGTCAGTCCCTCCACATCCACCCAGCCCTCAGCCGGGTCGACTTCGAGCACGTGGTTGAAGGTGCCCAGGTCCAGCCGGCGCTTGGCGCTTTCCTTGCGGTCGCGAAACAGGTTGGAGGTGCGCTTGTGCAGCCCCAGCGGGGCACCGCCTGCCTCGCCGGCCTGGAGCGTGGCGAGCAGCGCGGCCTTGCGGGCTTCGTGGTCCTGCCCGGCGTTCATGGCGCGGCGTAGAGGTGTGCGCGGCTCATCGGGTAGCTGGCCTGCGAGACGTTGCCCTTGCTGTAGACGATCTGGAACAGATGCGTATAGCCGGTGGATGAGCGGAACATCTCGGCGCAGCCCACCAGGTAGGTGCGCCAGACGCGGCGGAAGCGCTCGTCAAAGCGCGCTGGATTCAGGGCCTGGATCTCGGGCCAATGGCGCTCGAAGCGCTCCGCCCAGGCGTCCAGCGTGGGGGCGTAGTGGCGGCGCAGGTTCTCGATGTCCACCACCTCCAGGCCATTGCGCTCCATCTCGACAATGACTTCGGATAGCGCCGGGATCCAGCCGCCGGGAAACACATGCTTGCGGATGAACAGCTCGGTCTCGCGCCGGCTCACGTGGCCGATGAAGTGCAGCATGCCCAGGCCGCCGGGTTTCAGAAAATCCGCGTGCGCCTTGATGACTTCCGCCAGTTGGTCGCGCCCCGCGTGCTCCAGCACGCCGATGGAGACGACCTTGTCGTAGGGGCCGTCGACCTCGCGGAAGTCGGCCTCGCGCACCGAAATCTTGTCAGTCAGACCGCGGCGCGTGATCTCGCCGCGCAGCCGTTCCACCTGCTCCGTGGTGGTGTTCAGGCCGCTGCCGAGTGCGCCGCAGCGCTCCCAGGCACGGAAGAGAAAACCGCCAAAGCCGCAGCCGATGTCCACATAGCGCTCACCCGGCGCGAGCCGGATCTTGCGGCAGACATGGTCGATCTTCTGCTGCTGCGCCTGCTCCAGCGTCTGCGTGCCCTCGGGCCAGTAGCCGCAGGTGTACATCATCAGCGGGTCGTCCAGCCACAGGCGGTAGAAGTCGTAGCCGAGCCCGTAGTGGGCGCGGGCGTTGGCCTTGGCCTGTTCGGGACTGCGGTTGGAGTACTGCCGCTCGTGCAGGCGGTTCTCCAGCTCGTTCCAGGGGCGGAAGCTCAGGTCCAGGCCGCTGGCCATGCCTGCCGCCAGGGCGGCGCCGAAATCACCTTGCACATCGAGTTGCTGGTCGAAGTAGGCCTCCAGCAGTCCCATGTGGCCACGCGTGAGCACGGACAACAGGGCGGCGTCGGAGCGCAACAGCACGGTGAAGCGGGGGCTGCCCTGGCCTCCCTGGATGCGGCTGCCGTCCGGCAACTCGAGCGCGAAGGGGATGCCGCCGCGCTCGGCCAGCGCTTCGACGATGTTCTGCAGTGGAAAGCGCACGACGGAACCTCCCGATGGATGCAAACGTCCGCACGCTGTGTCCGGCAGGTCCGGGTCAGGGCGGTTGTCCCGGCCATTTGACCATGTTCGCGGTCCGGATAAAAGGGCCGGCTGGTCGTCGGCGGGGCAGTGTCCCTGCGCCTTGAGGGCATGTTGCACTGCGGTAACATCTCGCCTCAGCCGGTGTTCTGGCTGAAACTCCAGATTCCCCATGAACGCACCGACTCCGCTTGATCAATTTGTGGACACGGCCGGCCAGCTGCCGCAGGGCCACGAGCGCATCCGCGAAATCCCCTACAACTACACCTCGTTCTCCGACCGCGAGATCGTCATCCGCCTGCTGGGCAGTCGCGCCTGGGACGTGTTGAACCAGCTGCGCGAGGAGCGTCGCACGGGTCGTTCCGCCCGCATGCTGTATGAGGTGCTGGGCGATATCTGGGTCGTGCAGCGCAACCCCTATCTGCAGGACGACCTGCTGGACAACCCGCGCCGCCGCCAGTTGCTGGTCGAAGCCCTGCATCACCGCTTGAACGAGGTGCAAAAGCGCCGCACCCCGCAAGCCGACCCGCAGCGTGACGCGCTGGTGGGCGAGTTGCTGGAGGCGGCCCAGCGCGCGGTGGAGTCGTTCGATGCCGCTTTCCAGGAGATCGCCGCCCTGCGCCGCAAGGCCCAGCGCGTGCTCAACCGCCTGACGGCCAAGGACAACGTCAAGTTTGATGGCCTGTCGCGCGTGTCGCATGTGACGGATGCCACCGACTGGCGGGTCGAGTACCCCTTCGTGGTGCTCACGCCCGACAGCGAGGCCGAGATGGCGCGCCTGGTCAAGGGCTGCATCGAACTGGGCCTGACCATCATCCCGCGCGGCGGCGGCACCGGCTACACCGGTGGCGCGGTGCCGCTGACCTGGAAGAGCGCGGTCATCAATACCGAGAAGCTGGAAGCCATGACCGAGGTGGAGATGGTGCAGCTGCCCGGGCTGGACCAGCCGGTGCCGACCATCTGGACCGAGGCCGGTGTGGTCACGCAACGGGTGGCCGATGCGGCCGAGCGCGCCGGCTTCGTCTTCGCGGTCGATCCCACGTCGGCCGAGGCGTCCTGCGTGGGCGGCAACATCGCCATGAACGCCGGCGGCAAGAAGGCGGTGCTCTGGGGCACGGCGCTGGACAACCTGGCGAGCTGGCGCATGGTCACCCCCGACGCCGGCTGGCTGGAAGTGACGCGCATCCGGCACAACCTGGGCAAGATCCACGACGCCGACATCGCCAGCTTCGAGCTGCGGTATTTCGGGGCGGACGGCAAGAAGCTGGTGAAGACCGAGCGCCTGGACATCCCCGGCCCGAGCTTTCGCAAGGAAGGCCTGGGCAAGGACGTGACCGACAAGTTCCTCTCGGGTCTTCCCGGTGTGCAGAAGGAAGGCTGCGACGGCCTGATCACCAGCGCACGCTGGGTGGTGCATCGCATGCCTACCCACACGCGCACCGTCTGCCTGGAGTTCTTCGGCCATGCGCGCGACGCCGTGCCCAGCATCGTCGAGATCAAGGACTTCATGTTCGCCGAGCAGAAGCGCAGCGGCGTGCTGCTGGCCGGCCTTGAGCACCTGGACGACCGCTACCTGAGGGCGGTCGGCTACGCCACCAAGAGCAAGCGCGGCGGCCTGCCCAAGATGGTGCTGATCGGCGACATCGTGGGCGACGACACCGACGCCGTGGCGCGCGCCACCAGCGAGGTGGTGCGTATCGCCAACTCGCGCAGTGGCGAGGGTTTCATCGCCATCAGCGCCGAGGCGCGCAAGAAGTTCTGGCTGGACCGCAAGCGCACGGCGGCCATCAGCAAGCACACCAACGCCTTCAAGATCAACGAGGACGTGGTGATCCCGCTGCCGCGCATGGCCGAGTACACCGACGGCATCGAGCGCATCAACATCGAGCTGTCGCTGCGCAACAAGATCAAGCTCGCCGACGAACTGGAGCTCTTCTTCAGCGAAGGCAGCCTGGCGCATCTGCTGGCGATCGGCAGGCCGGATGATGCCAACGAAGCGCCCTCGGCCGAACTGATGGAAGAGCGCGTGGCCCAGGCCCGTGAGCTGGTGCGTACGGTACGTGTCCAGTGGCAGGACTGGCTGGATCGGGTGGACGAATTGTTCCCCCAGCTGCAGGACCACAGCCTGCGCGCCAGCTGGAAGACCCAGATCCGCGACCCGCTGCAGGACATCTTCACTGGCCGTGCCTTCGAGCCCATGCTGGCCGAGTGCAATGCGATCCAGCAGCGCGTACTGAAGGGGCGCGTCTGGGTGGCGCTGCACATGCATGCCGGCGACGGCAATGTGCACACCAACATTCCCGTCAACAGCGACGACTACGAGATGCTCCAGGCGGCCCATGGCGCGGTCAAGCGCATCATGGCGTTGGCGCGCTCGCTCGACGGCGTGATCTCGGGCGAGCACGGCATCGGCATCACCAAGCTCGAATTCCTGAGCGACGCCGAGATCCAGCCGTTCGCCGACTACAAGCGGCGTGTCGACCCGGAAGGCCGCTTCAACCGCGGCAAGCTGCTGCGCGAGGCGGTCCTGCCGGCCGACCTGAAGTCATCAGACTTGAGCCAGGCCTACACGCCCAGCTTTGGCCTCATGGGGCATGAGTCGCTGATCATGCAGCAGAGCGACATCGGCGCCATTGCCGACAGCGTGAAGGACTGTCTGCGCTGCGGCAAGTGCAAGCCCGTGTGTGCCACCCATGTGCCGCGCGCCAATCTGCTGTACAGCCCGCGCAACAAGATCCTGGCCACCTCGCTGCTGGTGGAAGCCTTCCTCTACGAGGAGCAGACCCGGCGCGGCGTGAGCATCAAGCACTGGCAGGAGTTCGAGGACGTGGCCGACCATTGCACGGTCTGCCACAAGTGCCTGTCGCCCTGCCCGGTGAAGATCGACTTCGGCGACGTGTCCATGAACATGCGCAACCTGCTGCGCAAGATGGGGCAGAAGACCTGGCGGCCGGGCAATGCCGCGGCCATGTTCTTCCTCAATGCCACCAGCCCGGAGACCATCAAGCTCATGCGCACCGCCATGGTCGGCGTGGGCTTCCGGGCCCAGCGCCTGGCCAACCAGGTGCTGCGCACGCTGGCGCGCCGCCAGACGGCGCACCCGCCGGCCACCGTGGGCCCGGCGGCGGTCAAGGAACAGGTGATCCACTTCATCAACAAGAAGATGCCGGGGGGTCTGCCGACCAAGACGGCGCGTGCCCTGCTGGACATCGAGGACAAGGACTACGTTCCGATCATCCGCAACCCGCAGGCCACCACGCCCGAGACCGAGGCGGTGTTCTATTTCCCCGGCTGCGGTTCCGAGCGCCTGTTCAGCCAGGTCGGCCTGGCCACGCAGGCCATGCTCTGGCATGCGGGCGTGCAGACCGTGCTGCCGCCGGGCTACCTGTGCTGCGGCTATCCGCAGCGCGGCAGCGGCCAGTTTGACAAGGCCGAGAAGATGATCACGGACAACCGGGTGCTGTTCCACCGCGTGGCCAACACGCTGAACTACCTGGACATCAAGACCGTGGTGGTGAGCTGCGGAACCTGCTACGACCAGCTGCAGGGCTACAAGTTCGAGGAGATCTTCCCCGGCTGCCGCATCATCGACATCCACGAGTACCTGCTGGAGAAGGGCATCAAGCTCAGCGGCGAGCAGGGCGGCTATCTGTACCACGAGCCCTGCCACAACCCCATGAAGCTGGGCGACTCGATGAAGACGGTGCGCAGCCTGCTGGCCGGCAGCACCGGCAACAACGTGCTCAAGAGCGAGCGCTGCTGCGGTGAATCCGGCACGCTGGGTGTGAGCCGTCCCGACATCTCGACCCAGGTGCGCTTCCGCAAGGAAGAGGAAATCCGCAAGGGCGAGACCGCGTTGCGCGACGCCGGCCTGGTGGGCGAGAAGGACAACGTCAAGATCCTGACCTCCTGCCCGAGCTGCCTGCAGGGCCTGACCCGCTACGGCAACGATCTGCAGAATGGCCTGCTGGAGGCCGACTACATCGTGATCGAGATGGCGCGCCAGATTCTCGGTCCGGACTGGTTGCCGCAGTACGTGGCCGCGGCCAACGCCGGCGGCATCGAGCGCGTGCTGGTGTGATGAGGCGCGGAGATAATTCTTTGCAGTAACGAGAGGAGAGCGTTTCCATGGCAGGTTTGCAATCCGGCGCTCCGACGCCGCAGGATCTGACGGTGCACAGCAAGTCGCGGGTGCTGGAGATCAGCTTTTCCGACGGCAAGACCTTTCGCATTCCCTTCGAACTGATGCGTGTGTACTCGCCCTCGGCCGAGGTGCAGGGGCATGGCCCGGGCCAGGAGACGCTGCAGACCGGCAAACGCCACGTCGAGCTGGTGAACCTGGAGTCCGTGGGCAACTACGCGGTGCAGCCCACCTTCTCCGACGGCCATGACAGCGGCATCTTTTCCTGGGATTACCTGTATTTCCTGGGTTCGCAGCAGGACCAGCTCTGGGCCGACTACGAGGCGCGGCTGAAGGCCGCCGGCGTGGACCGCGATGCCCCGATGCCGGAAAAAGCCGGGCACAGCTGCGGTAGCCACTGAACGATATGAGCCAGACCCATTTCGGTTTCGAGACGGTCGACGAGGCCGACAAGGCCCGCCGTGTGCGGGGCGTGTTCGACTCGGTAGCATCCAGGTACGACCTGATGAATGACCTCATGTCCGGTGGCCTGCACCGCCTGTGGAAGGCCTACACCGTGACGGTGGCGAACCTGAAAGAAGGTGACCGCGCGCTGGACATCGCGGGCGGCACCGGCGACCTGGCGCTGGCGTTCGCGAAGAAGGTGGGCAAGACCGGGCAGGTAGTGCATACGGATATCAACGAGGCCATGCTGCGCGTGGGCCGCGACCGCCTGCTCGATGCGGGCGTGGTGCTGCCCACCGTGGTCTGCGACGCCGAGAAGCTGCCGTTCCCGGATCAGTATTTCGACTTGGTGAGCGTGGCCTTCGGACTGCGCAACATGACGCACAAGGAGGCGGCACTGGCCGAGATGTGCCGCGTGCTCAAGCCCGGCGGCAAGTTGCTGGTGCTGGAGTTCTCCAAGGTGGCGCCGCCGCTGGCGCAGGCCTACGACTGGTATTCCTTCAAGGTTCTGCCCCGGCTGGGACAGCTGGTGGCGGGCGATGCCGACAGCTACCGCTACCTGGCCGAATCGATCCGGATGCATCCCGGCCAGCAGGAACTCAAGGAAATGATGCAAAAGGCCGGATTCGGCCATGTGGATTTTCACAACATGACTGGCGGCGTCGTGGCCCTTCATGTTGGAATCAAGTGCTGAGGCGGGCGTTTTGGAGTAAGTTGGCAAGGTGAGCCTGCCGCGTGCAATGAATCGGAGTAATGCAATGAAAGTCTGGACGGTAGCCCTGTCCCTGGTCCTGGCCCTCGGGGCCATTGACGCCGAGGCCAAGCGCCTGGGCGGCGGCAAGTCGATCGGCAAGCAGTCCAGCAATGTGACGCAGCGCGAAGCGGCCCCGACACCCGTCGCTCCCGCCCAGAGCGCTGCGGCGCCGGCCAAGCCCGCACCTGCCGCTCCCGCTACGCCGGCACCCGCACCTCGCAAGCCGTGGGGTGCCATGCTGGGCGGCCTGGCGGCCGGTCTGGGACTGGCCTGGCTGGCCAGTTCGCTCGGATTGGGCGAGGCCTTTGGCCAGTTCATGGTGATCGCCCTGCTGGTGCTGCTGGCCATGATGGTGTTCGGCTGGATCATGCGCAGCCGACGACCGGCTGCCACGGCGGCAGCTCCCTATGCCTTCCAGGGCGCGGGCGCTGGCGAGGTGCTGACGCCCAAACCGGCCTATCGCCCGGAAAACGTTGGTAACGACGCCTCGGCGCGTCCCTTCGAACGCAGCGCCCAGATGGGCCTGGAGTCTGCACCGGCGGCCGGGGGCATCGTGATCGGCTCGGCGCTGAACCGCGGCTGGAGTGTCCCGGCCGGCTTTGATGCCGAGGGCTTCATCAAGACGGCCAAGAGCAACTTCATCCTGCTGCAGGCGGCCTGGGACCAGGCCGATATGGCCACCCTGCGTTCCATGATGACCGACGAGATGCTGGCGGAGATCAGCGCCCAGCTGACCGAGCGGGAACAGCACACCGGCGGCGCCGTCAACCTGACCGAGGTCCAGATGCTGCAGGCCCAGCTGCTGGGCATCGAGGAGATGGGGGGCGACTACCTGGCCAGCGTGGAATTCTCGGGCATGGTGCGCGAGGAGCCGCAATCCGGCCCCAGCCCTTTCCGCGAGGTCTGGAACATGACCAAACCCAGGGATGGCAGCCGGGGCTGGCTGGTGGCCGGGGTGCAGGCGCTGCAGTAAGCCGGCCATCCTTTCACTGTGATAATCGGGGACTATGGCAACACAGTCCCCTTTTTCGTTTCTGGAGGACGTCTTCCAGAAGGTCAGCACCACGTTCCAGCCGCCGGCCTGGGCGGTGGAGGAGGTGCAGCGCCGCATCGTGCTGCTGCTCAATCACGTGTTGATGCAGGAGCCCGAGGCCATGGCCCGGCTGGCGCGGCAACAAGGGCGGGTGGTGCTGTTTCACTGGCGCGAGTTCGAGTTCAAGCTGCAGCTCACCCCGGCCGGCCTGCTGGATCTGGCAGCACCGGACCGGGCCTCGGATCTCACGCTGTCCGTGACCGAGCTGTCGCCGCTGGCGTTGGCGCAGGCCACCCTGGCCGGCGACAAGCCGGCCGTACGCATTGAAGGCGACGTGCAGCTGGCGGCCGAGGTCAACTGGCTGGCGGACCATGTGCGCTGGGATATCGAGGAAGACCTGGCCCGCCTCATCGGCGACGCACCCGCCCATGGCCTGGCTCAGGCGGCCCGCAACGCCCTGGGCACGCTGCGCCGGTGGCTGACGCCGGCGCGGGGAGCGCGGGAATGAGCCGCCTGTTGCGCGGCACCTACATCGTCTGGATCGTGCTGCGCTACGGTCTGGATGAACTGGTCCTGAGCAGCTTCCAGAAACCCTGGCTGCACCTCATTGGCCGCATTGTTTCTTTCGGCCGGCCGCTGAACGCGCCGCGTGGTGTCCGTCTGCGCGAGGCGCTGGAGCGACTGGGCCCGATCTTCGTCAAGTTCGGCCAGGTGCTGTCGACCCGGCGCGACCTGCTGCCGCCTGACATCGCAGAAGAGCTGGCCAAGCTGCAGGACCGCGTGCCGCCCTTCAGCCCTGACATTGCCGTGGCCACCATCGAGCGGGCGTTCCGCCGGCCGGTGGGAGAAATCTTCACGGAGTTCCAGCGTGAGCCGGTGGCCAGCGCCTCCATTGCGCAGGTGCATTTCGCCAAGCTGGTCGACCGCGACGGCCGGGAACGCGAGGTGGCGGTCAAGGTGCTGCGCCCGGGCATGCTGCCGGTGATCGAGAAGGACCTGCACCTCATGCGCACCATGGCCGGCTGGGTGGAGAGCCTGTCGGCCGACGGCAAGCGCCTCAAGCCGCGCGAGGTGGTGGCGGAGTTCGACAAGTACCTGCACGACGAGCTGGACCTGATGCGCGAGGCCGCCAGCGCCGCGCAGTTGCGGCGCAATATGGAGGGGCTGGACCTGGTGCTGATCCCGGAGATGTTCTGGGACTGGTGCCGCAACGACGTGCTGGTGATGGAGCGCATGAAGGGCATTCCGATCAGCCAGACGACGCGCCTGCGCGAGGCCGGGGTGGACCTGAAGAGACTGGCGCGCGACGGCGTCACCATCTTCTTCACCCAGGTGTTCCGCGACGGCTTCTTCCATGCCGACATGCACCCCGGCAATATCTTCGTCAGCACCGACCCGGCCACCTTCGGGCGCTACATCTCGCTCGATTTCGGCATCGTGGGCACGCTGACCGAGTACGACAAGGAGTACCTGGCGCAGAACTTCACAGCCTTCTTCCGGCGCGACTACAAGCGCGTGGCCGAATTGCACATCGAGTCGGGCTGGGTGCCACCGCAGACGCGCGTGGACGAGCTGGAGGCGGCGGTGCGGGCGGTGTGCGAGCCCTATTTCGACCGGCCGCTGAAGGAAATCTCGCTGGGCATGGTGCTCATGCGCCTGTTCCAGACCTCGCGCCGATTCAATGTCGAGATCCAGCCGCAGCTGGTACTGCTGCAGAAGACGCTGCTCAACATCGAGGGGCTGGGCCGCGATCTGGATCCCGACCTGGACCTCTGGAGCACGGCCAAGCCCTTCCTGGAGAAATGGATGGCCGAGCAGATCGGCCCCCGCAAGTTCTGGGAGGCGCTCAAGGACCAGGCGCCGCGCTACGCCAAGCTGCTGCCCGAGCTGCCTCGCCTGCTGCACGACTATCTGCAGCACAACGCGGGCAGCAGCCGGCGCGAACTGGAGCAGTTGCTGGCGGAGCAGCGCCATACCAACCGCCTGCTGCAGGGCCTGATCTACGCGGGCATCGGTTTTGCTTGCGGACTGGTTGTGATGCAGATCCTGGTGCGGCATCAATATTTCTGACGGGATAATCCGGGCGAACTTTTAGGAGCGTGGAGTGCTGCTGACCCTCGTCATCGTCTACCTGCTGGTGACCATTGCCATTGGCCTGTATGCGGCCAAGCGCGTCAAGAGCTCGGCCGACTTCGCCGTGGCCGGGCGCAAGCTGCCGCTGATCATGATCGTCACCACCACCTTCGCCACCTGGTTCGGCTCGGAGACGGTGCTGGGCATCCCGGCCAAGTTCGTCAACGGCGGCCTGCACAGCGTGGTGGAAGACCCGTTTGGCGCCGGTACCTGCCTGATCCTGGTGGGTCTCTTCTTCGCCGCCAAGCTCTACCGCATGACGCTGCTTACGATCAGCGACTTCTTCCGCGAGCGTTACGGCCGCAGCGTGGAGATCGTGTGCTCGCTCATCATCATGCTGAGCTACCTGGGCTGGGTCTCGGCGCAGGTGACGGCGCTGGGCCTGGTGTTCAATGTGCTGTCGGGCGGGGCCATCAGCGTTCCGGTGGGCATGGTGATCGGCGTGGTCTCCATCCTGGCCTACACGCTGTTCGGCGGCATGTGGTCGGTGGCGGTGACCGACTTCATCCAGATGATCATCCTGGTCGGCGGGCTGGCCATCCTGGCGGTGTTTGCCAGCTTCCAGGCCGGCGGCGCCGACAAGGTGGTGGCGCTGGCGGTCAGCCGTGACATGTTCCACTTCCTGCCCGAGCCGACCTTCAAGGACGTGGTGTTCTTCATCGCCGCGGCCATCACCATGATGCTGGGCTCCATTCCGCAGCAGGACGTGTTCCAGCGCGTCATGTCGGCCGACAGCACCCGGTCCGCCACCCGCGGCCCGGTGATCGGTGGCGTCTTCTACATCCTGTTCGCTTTCGTGCCCATGTTCCTGGTCACCAGCGCCCTGGTCATCATGCCCGAGCAGGCCGAGGCCCTGCTGCGGGAGGATCCGCAGAAGGTGCTGCCCACCCTGGTGCTGGAGAAGATGCCTTTCATCATGCAGGTGCTCTTTTTCGGTGCGCTGCTGTCGGCCATCAAGTCCTGCGCCTCGGCCACCTTGCTCGCCCCCAGCGTGACCTTCGTGGAGAACATCTGGCGCCAGTTCCGTCCGCATCTGGGCGACAAACAGGAGCTCAAGACCATGCGCATCACGGTGCTGGTCTTCAGCGCCCTGGTGCTGGCCTATGCCATCAGGATGCAGGGCACCTCGATCTACGAGATGGTGTCGGGCGCCTACCAGGTGACCCTGGTCGGGGCCTTCATTCCGCTGACTTTCGGCCTGTACTGGAAGCGTGCCACCACCCAGGGTGCGATCTTTTCCATTGTCCTGGGTCTGTTGACCTGGGGCATTTTCCTGGCCACCCCCGCCGGCGACGAGTTTCCGGCGCAGCTCGCCGGCGTGCTGGCGGCCCTGGCCGGCATGCTGGTGGGCTCGCTGGGGCCGCAGACCATCGCCAACCGCCACGCCGGCCACCACAAGCTGGTGGGCGTGGAGTGAGTGCTTATCCCGGGCTGAGCCAGGCCGCCGGGCTTGATTCCGGGGGCGCCGCCTATAATTGAGGGTTTTCCGTCAGGCAGCGGCCCGGGGTGGCCGGATGTCTGCCGGTGAAAAATCTGTTCTCCATCCTCACTTCCTTCGAGCCATGCCAATTTACGCCTACAAATGTGAATCCTGCGGTGCCGCCAAGGATGTGCTGCAGAAAATCTCGGACCCCGCCCTGACGGATTGCCCTGCCTGCGGCAAGTCCACCTTCCGCAAGCAGGTCACGGCGGCCGGCTTCCAGCTCAAGGGCAACGGCTGGTACGCGACCGACTTCCGTGGCGGTGCTGCCGGTGCGGCGGGCGCCTCGTCGTCCGCTTCTTCCAGCGCCAGCAGCAGCGAATCGGCCGCCGCCCCGGCCGCGGCCCACAGCTGCGGCGGCGACTGCAGCTGCGCCTGACGCCCAGCTGCCATGATGGCCAAGTTCCGCAAGTGGCTGTTTGCAGGCCTGCTGGTGTTGGCCCCGCTGGGCATCACCGTCTGGGTGCTCGAATGGGTGATCTCCACCCTGGACCAGACGCTGCATATCCTGCCCGAAGCCTGGCAGCCTGACCGGCTGCTGGGCCTGCACATCCCCGGTCTGGGGGTGATCTTTGCGTTGGTGATGGTGCTGCTGATCGGCGCCCTGACGTCCAACTACGTCGGCAACCAGCTGCTGCATTGGTGGAATGCCATGCTGCACCGCATCCCGGTGGTGCGCTCCATCTATTCGGGTGTCAAGCAGGTGTCCGACACCCTGTTTTCCGAGAAGGGCAACGCCTTCCGCCAGGCCGTGCTGGTGCAGTGGCCGCGCGACGGCATGTGGACCATCGGCTTCGTCACGGGCTCTCCCGGGGGCGATCTGGTGCGTCACTTGCCCGCGGACTGCCTGAGCGTGTTCGTGCCGACCACGCCGAACCCGACCGGTGGCTATTTCGTGATGCTGAAGAGGAGCGACTGCATTGTGCTCGACCTCAGCGTCGACGAGGCCCTGACCTACGTGATCTCCATGGGCGTCATCGTCCCCGGCGGCCCGAAGAACCCCGCGCTGAAGCCGGCCCAGGCCAGCCAGTCCAACCCCTCCTGAGTATCTGAAAGAGTAAGCCAAATGGCCATGCGTTCCCACTATTGCGGTCTCGTGACCGAGGCCCTGCTGGGTCAAACCGTCACCCTGTGCGGCTGGGTGAACCGCCGCCGCGATCACGGGGGTGTGATCTTCGTGGACCTGCGCGATCGCGAGGGTTATGTGCAGGTGGTATGTGATCCCGATCGTCCCGAGATGTTCAAGACGGCCGAAGATCTGCGCAACGAGTTCTGCGTCCAGGTCAAGGGTCTGGTGCGCGCCCGCCCGGCCGGCACCACCAATGACAGCCTCAAGAGCGGCAAGATCGAAGTGCTGTGCCACGAGCTGACGGTGCTCAACCCCTCCGTCACGCCGCCGTTCCAGCTCGATGACGAGAACCTGTCGGAGACCACGCGCCTGACGCACCGTGTGCTGGACCTGCGCCGCCCCTATATGCAGAACAACCTCATGCTGCGGTACCGCGTGGCGATGGAGGTGCGCAAGTTCCTGGACGCCAACGGCTTCATCGATATCGAGACGCCCATGCTCACCAAGAGCACGCCCGAAGGCGCGCGCGACTACCTGGTGCCCAGCCGCGTGCACGACGGCATGTTCTTCGCATTGCCCCAGTCGCCCCAGCTCTTCAAGCAGCTGCTCATGGTGGCCGGATTCGACCGCTACTACCAGATCACCAAGTGCTTCCGCGACGAGGACCTGCGCGCCGACCGCCAGCCCGAGTTCACGCAGATCGATATCGAGACGTCCTTCCTCACCGAGCAGGACATCCGCGACATGTTCCAGGGCATGATCAAGACGGTGTTCCAGAACGTGCTGAACGTGGACCTGGGCGAGTTCCCGGTGATGCCGTACGCCGAGGCCATGCACCGCTACGGCTCGGACAAGCCCGACCTGCGCGTCAAGCTCGAATTCACCGAGCTGACCGACGTCATGGCCGACGTGGACTTCAAGGTCTTCTCCTCCCCCGCCACCATGAAGGGTGGCCGCGTGGTGGCCCTGCGCGTGCCCGGTGGCGGCGAGAT
Organism: Pseudomonadota bacterium; assembly: GCA_021845965.1. Taxonomy (GTDB): domain Bacteria; phylum Pseudomonadota; class Gammaproteobacteria; order Burkholderiales; family Burkholderiaceae_C; genus Hylemonella. The sequence goes on from JAJZUZ010000001.1 coordinate 232,033, forward strand.
GAGCCGCGGCGAGATTGACGGCTACACCGAGTTCGTCAAGATCTACGGCGCCAAGGGCCTGGCCTGGATCAAGGTCAACGAGGTGGCGAAGGGGCGCGACGGCCTGCAGTCGCCCATCGTCAAGAACCTGCACGACAAGGCGATTGCCGAGATCCTGGGGCGCACCGGTGCCAAGGATGGCGACCTGATCTTCTTCGGTGCCGACAAGGCCAAGGTCGTCAACGACGCCATCGGCGCGCTGCGCCTTAAAGTCGGTCACAGCGAGTTCGGCAAGAAGAACGGCCTGTTCGAGAACGCCTGGCGTCCGATGTGGGTGGTCGACTTCCCGATGTTCGAGTTCGACGACGAGGCGCAGCGCTATACCGCGGTGCACCACCCCTTCACGGCGCCCAAGGACGGCCACGAGGACTGGATGGTCACCGCGCCGGAGAAGTGCATTGCCAAGGGCTACGACATGGTGCTCAACGGCTGGGAGATCGGCGGCGGCTCCGTCCGTATCCACCGTGCCGATGTGCAGCAGAAGGTGTTTGATGCGCTGAAGATCACGCCCGAGGAGGCCCAGCTCAAGTTCGGCTTCCTGCTCGATGCGCTGCAGTACGGCGCTCCGCCGCACGGTGGCCTGGCCTTCGGCCTGGACCGCATCGTCACGCTGATGACCGGGGCCGAATCCATCCGCGATGTGATTGCCTTCCCCAAGACCCAGCGCGCCCAGTGTCTGCTGACGCAGGCGCCGAGCCCGGTGGACGAGAAGCAGCTGCGCGAGCTGCACATCCGCCTGCGCAACCCGCAACCGGCGGCTTGAGGTCAGGGTGCCGCCTGCGGCACAATGAAAGGGCGCCCGCATGAGGCATGCAGGCGCCCTTCTTTTCATGGACAAGCCGAACCACAAGATTCCACTGTCCGTGCTGGTGGTGATCCACACGCCGGCACTCGAGGTGCTGTTGATCAAGCGGGCCGACGCGCCGGACTACTGGCAGTCGGTGACAGGCGCCAAGGACGATCCTGAGGAAAGCTTCGAGGCCACGGCGGTGCGCGAGGTGGCGGAGGAAACCGGCATCAATGCGCGCGCCGCCGGCCATCGGCTGCGCGACTGGGGGCTGGAGAACGTCTACGAAATCTACCCGCGCTGGCGCCATCGCTACGCACCGGGCGTGATCCACAACACCGAACATCTGTTCGGCCTGCAGGTGCCGGCCGGCACGCCGGTCACGCTCAGTCCGCGCGAGCATACGGACTACCGCTGGCTGCCCTGGCGCGAGGCGGCCGAGCTGTGCACCTCTCCCAGCAATGCGGAGGCCTGCCTGCTGTTGCCGCGGTTTGCACAAGGCGCAGGCACCCTGCCAGAATGAGCCATATGAAGACGCTGCGGGTTGCCACCTACAACATCCACAAGGGCGTGCAGGGCCTGGGGCCGCGGCGCCGCCTGGAGATCCATAACCTCGGCCTGGCGGTCGAGCAGTTCGACGCGGACATCGTCTGTCTGCAGGAGGTGCGCAAGCTGCACCGGCGCGAGGAGCAGTACTTCAGCCGCTGGCCCGAGATGCCCCAGGCCGACTTCCTGGCGCCCGAAGGTTACGAGGCCGTCTACCGCACCAACGCCTACACGCGGCATGGTGAGCATGGCAACGCCATGCTGTCGCGCTGGCCGGTGCTGGCGCACCAGCACGAGGACATGTCCGACCACCGCTTCGAGCAGCGCGGCCTGCTGCACAGTGAGGTGCTGGTGCATGAGGTGCCTGTGCACGTGGTGGTGGTGCACCTGGGGTTGATCCGCGCCAGCCGCGTGCGGCAGGCGACGCAGCTGGACCGCTTCATCGAGCGCGAGGTGCCCGCGGGCGCGCCGCTCGTCGTGGCGGGTGATTTCAACGACTGGGGCGAGCGCGTGCACCGCCACTTTGCCGCCATGGGCCTGCAGACTTTCGAGCCGGCGGCGCACCCCACCTTTCCGGCGCGCCTGCCGCTGGTGCAGCTGGACTATATCTACGCGCGCGGACTGCACCCCATACGGGCCGAGGTGCCGCGCGGCCGGACCTGGTGGCGCATGTCCGACCATCTGCCGCTGATCGTCGAGTTCGGCCTGCCCGCATGAGGGATCGTCGCCTGCCACCGCTGCGAGCCGCACACCATGTGCAACTGCTGCAGGGGGGCGAGGAGCTGTTTCCCGCCATGGTGCATGCGATCGACCAGAGCACCCAGGAAGTGCGGGTCGAGACCTACATCTTCCATCCGGATGCGGCGGCCGAGCAGGTGGGCTCGGCCCTGGTGCGGGCGGCCCGCCGCGGCGTGGCGGTGTATCTGGTCATGGATGGCGTCGGGACCCCCAGGCTGCCCGCGGACTGGATCCGTCGCTTCGACGAGGCCGGCGTGCGGTGGCTCATCTTCCTGCCGTTGGGCCACCTCGGTCTGCTGCTGCCCAGCCGTTGGCGTCGCCTGCACCGCAAGCTCTGCGTGGTCGATGGCCGCGTCGTCTTCTGCGGCGGCATCAATGTGCTGGATGACCGCAATGACCCCAACCATGGGCCCCTGGATGCGCCGCGCTTGGACTTCGCCGTGCGCGTGACAGGCCCGCTGGTGCGTTCGGTGCACGAGGTCACGAGCCAGTTCTGGTGGCGGCTGCAGGCCGGAGCCATGGCGCGGGAGGCCGACCTGCCGGCCGCCTGGGGCGAGCTGCAGGCGGCTGTACAGCGAACCCTGCAAGCCGATGGACCGAAGCCGGAGGGAATGGAGCCCGGGCTGGAGCGCAGCGGCACGCGCGCCGCGCTGCTGCTGCGCGACAACCTGCGACATCGCAGCCGCATCGAGCGCGCCTACCGCAAGGCCATTGCCGAAGCGCATGAGGAGATCATCATCGCCAACGCCTATTTCGCTCCGGGCCGCAAGCTCAGGCAGGCCCTGATCCATGCGCGCCAGCGTGGCGTACGGGTGCGCCTGCTGCTGCAAGGGCGCTATGAGTATTTCATGCAGTTCCATGCCGTGCGCATGATGTATGGGGTGCTGCTGGGTGCTGGCATGGAGATCCACGAATACTCGCCCAGCTTCCTCCATGCCAAGGTGGCCGTGATCGACGGCCACTGGGCTACGGTCGGCTCGTCCAATCTCGATCCGCTCAGCCTCTTGCTGGCACGGGAGGCGAATGTGGTCGTGGATGACGCCCGCTTCGCCGCCGAGCTGCGCGCGCGCCTGGTCCATGCCATGGAACACGAGGGGCGCCAGGTGGATCCGGCCGATTACGCGCACCGGCCCTGGCATCAGCGCCTGCTGGACCGGGTGGCTTTTGCCCTGATGCGCGTGGGTGTCTTCATCAGTGGCAATCGCTATTGAATTGATAGCTTTTTATCTAGGCATATCAAGGTGTTTGCGCCGATAACCCTGATTTTTGAATCGCTGGTACCATAGTGCCATGCTGAAGAAGAGCCAGAGCCCCATGACCCCGTCCGATCCTGCCGACGAAGGTGTGCCGGTCTCCGTGAAGATCAGGGAGCGCCTGCTGGCCGCGCGCAAGCGCTTTTTTGCCAACGACAACATTGCCGAGTACATCCAGCCCGGCGAACTGGAGCAGTTGCTCGATGAAGTCGAGGTGAAAATGCAGGCGGTGCTGGACAGCCTGGTGATCGACACCGACAACGACCACAACACCGACAACACGGCGCGCCGTGTGGCCAAGATGTACGTCAATGAGGTGTTCAAGGGCCGCTACGTGAAGGCGCCGACGATCACCGAATTCCCGAACGCCGAGCACCTGAACGAACTGATGATCGTCGGCCCGATCACCGTGCGCAGCGCCTGCTCGCACCATTTCTGTCCGGTGATCGGAAAGATCTGGATCGGCGTCATGCCCAACGAGCACACCAACGTGATCGGCCTGTCCAAATACGCCCGTCTGGCCGAATGGATCATGAACCGGCCGCAGATCCAGGAAGAGGCCGTGGTCCAGCTGGCCGACCTGATCCAGGAGAAGACCCAGCCCGACGGCCTGGCCATCGTGATGGAGGCCAGCCACTATTGCATGGCCTGGCGCGGCGTGAAGGACATGGACAGCAAGATGATCAACTCGGTGATGCGCGGTGTGTTCCTCAAGGATCCCAATCTGCGCCGCGAATTCCTGTCGCTGATTCCCCAAAGGTCCTGAAGATGCTAGTCCGCCTGCTCTACGCCAGCCGTGCCGTCGACGCGAGTCCGGCGGCGATTGAAAATATCCTGGCCCAGTCACGCCAGTACAACACGACCTGCGGCATCACCGGCATCCTCTGCTACGGTGGCGGCATCTTCCTGCAGGCCATTGAGGGCGGCCGCAATGCGGTCAGCGAGTTGTATGGGCACATCCAGCGCGATGCGCGCCACAAGGACGTGGTGCTGCTGCACTACGAGGAGATCAACGAGCGGCGCTTCGGCGGCTGGACCATGGGCCAGGTGAACCTGGCGCGCGTCAACACCTCGATCGTGCTGAAGTACTCGGAGAAGCCCGAGCTCGATCCCTATGCCGTTTCCGGCCGGGTGTCGCTGGCCTTGCTCGAAGAGCTGATGGCGACGGCCTCCATCATCGGCCGCAGCTGAGAAACTGGCGAGCAAATCCGCTGCGCGACCCGATCGCGGTGTTGGGCGGTGCTGGCTCCGGCCGCTGCCCTTAACCGCCTCTTTGCGAAAGTGAGCCTTCGCCGCAACTGCGTCGTCGCCATCCGCAGGTGCTTCAGTACGTTCCGGTGCTGTGCTCCGTGCGCCTTGCGCTCGGGCCGCCCGCTACGAGTTCTGCGCCCGCTTTGACGTGAAAGCGCGCGCCTCAGCCGTTCTTGGGGATGACCGTGTCCTCGATCTTGCTGGCCAGCTGCACCATGGCCAGCCCGGCCGGGCAGCCCGGCAGCACCTGCATCAACAGCTGACGGCGCATCACCGCCTGACGCACCGAAGGGTCGACGGGAATGTCGCCCATGTGGATCAGCTTGACTGGCTTGCCGGGTTCACCCGGCACGAAGCGGTCCACCACCTGCTGCAACTGCACGGTGATGGCGCGGCCATCGCCAGGGCGGGCGGTCTGGTTCACGATCATGCGGATGTTCTGGCGTTTTTGCTGGCCTACCAGCACCTTGATGGTGGCGTAGGCATCCGTCAGCGAGGTGGGCTCGGGCGTGACGACCAGCAGCACCTCGGAGGCCAGCGAGACGGCGAACAGCACCACGTCCGAGATGCCGGCGCCGGTGTCGAGCAGCACCACGTCATAGCGCGGCACGAGGCTTTCCATCACACGCAGGAATTCGTCGCGCACTTCCGGCGTCAGGCGCGAGTACTCGACCATGCCGGAGCCGGCCAGCAGCACCGAGAAGCCGCCGGGTGCCTTGAGGATGGCATCCTCCAGCTTGGCCTTGCCGGTGAAGACGTCATGCAGCGTGGTCTTGGGGTAGAGGTTGAGCACCACGTCCAGGTTGGCCAGGCCGAGGTCGGCATCGAGCACCAGCACACGCAGGCCGCGTCGCGCAAGGGCCGCGGCCAGGTTGGCGGAGACGAAAGTCTTGCCCACACCCCCCTTGCCGCTGGTGATGGCCAGTACCTTGCCCAGGGGCTTGAAGGGCACGGGCGGGGCCGCTGCGGTGTCCTTGTCCAGTTCTTCGCTCATCAGCTGAACCTCTGCATGCTGCTGTCCAGCCCGTCGCGCCAGGCCCCATCCACGAGGGCCAGGCTGCTGAACAGCAGGCTTTTTTCTTCTGCACTGACGGAAATGACTTGTTGGTGATCGATGCAAACGCGGTTGCGGCCCTGGGCCTTGGCCAGATAGAGCTGCGTGTCGGCCCGCTCGATCCACAGGTCCGTGGTGGAGCGCACCCACATCGGGGCAAATGCGCCCCCGAAGCTGGCGGTGACCTGCAGGCTGAGGACCGGGCTGACCACGATGGTCAGCGCGGCGACCGACTGGCGGATGCGCTCGGCCACGGCTTCTCCGTAGGCCGCCTGGCAGTCCGGCATGACAATGGCGAACTCCTCGCCGCCGTAGCGTGCGACCGTGTCCTGCGGGCGTACGCAGGCCGAAATGCAACGGGCCACGGCCTGCAGCACCTTGTCGCCGGCGAGGTGCCCGTGGGTGTCGTTCACCTGCTTGAAATGGTCGATATCCAGCATCAGCAACAACGCGGAGTTGCCGGAGCGCGCCACGATCTCGATTTCGCGCGCCAGCACGGCGCGGAAGTGGCGCTGGTTGGCCAGTCCCGTGAGCGGATCGCGCAGCGAGAGTTCGCACAGCCCGTCGATGATGCCCTGCAGGTAGGCCAGCGAACCCGCTTCCGGCGCTGGCAGCTGGGCGCCGCCATGATCGAGCAGAGCGCGTGCGTCGTTCAGGCGCAGGGCGTTCAGGTCAATCGGGGAAGTGGGGGCGACAGAAGTCACGAAGGGTTTCCATCAGTTAACATGAAAGTCTAACAGGTGCCATTCGCGCGAGCCCCCAAATGATGCGGCGGGGGCCATCAAGTCGTGGCTTTTGTGCCCTATTTCGCGCCAAAACCGGCGAGGAGCGATCACTATGAGCGGCACGCGCCTCTGGACAAGGCAAAGGCGGTCGCTGACTGCCTGTCTGCTGGGGTTGATGGCGTTGGCCGGACCGCAAGCCGCGCTGGCGGCCCAAGCGGTCTGGACGGGAACTGTCACACACGTCAGCGATGGCGACACCATCTGGGTGCGCCCGCACGATGGCGGTATGCCACGGCCCATCCGTCTGGACGGCATCGACGCCCCCGAGCTGTGCCAGCCCCATGGTGAGGCGGCGCGTGCTGCCCTGGTGGGACGTGTGCTGGGCCAGACGGTGCAGGTGCGTGTGCGCGCGCATGACGACTACGGGCGTGCCCTGGCGCGCGTGCGCGCCCAGCGGCAGGACATTGGCGGCTGGCTGGTCAGCCGGGGGCACGCCTGGTCCTATCGTTTCCGTGGCCGTAGCGGGCCCTACGCGGCGCTGGAGGCACGGGCTCGTGCGCGCGGCCTGGGGCTGTTTGGGCAGGCGCATGCGGAGTTACCGCGCGATTTCCGCCGCCGGCACGGGTCTTGTCACTGAGCGGGGTGGCCGCAGACCGGGCAGGCTGGATTGCGCGGCACCTGCACCTCGCTGAAGCTCATGTGCCGGCCGTCGAGCATGAGCAGACGGCCGGTGAGCGGCGCACCGGCGCCCGCCAGCAGCTTGAGCGCCTCCGCCGCCTGCAGCGTGCCGATGATGCCGACCAGCGGTGCGAACACGCCCATGGTGGCGCAACGTGTTTCCTCGAAGCTCTCGCGCGGGTCGAATACGCAGGCGTAGCAGGGCGATGCCGTGACGCGCGGGTCATAGACGGCCAGCTGACCGTCGAAGCGGATGGCCGCGCCCGAAACCAGGGGCTTGTGGCCACGCACGCAGGCGGCGTTCACCGCCTGGCGGGTGGCGAAGTTGTCGCTGCAGTCCAGTACGACATGCGCGCGGGTCACCAGCTCGTCGAGCAAGGCGTCATCGGCACGCTCTGCCAGCGTATGGACCTGGACATCGGGATTGAGGGCGGCCACGGCCTGGCGGATGGACTCCACCTTGGGCTGGCCCACGCGGGCCATGCTGTGGGCAATCTGGCGCTGCAGATTGGTGACATCGACCGTGTCGTGATCGACCACGGTGATCCGGCCCACGCCCGCTGAACCGAGATAGAGGGCGACCGGCGAACCCAGGCCGCCGGCACCAATGACGAGCGCGTGGCTGTCCAGGATGCGCTGCTGGCCCTCGATGCCGATCTCTTCGAGCAGGATGTGCCGCGAATAGCGCAGCAGCTGGTCGTCGGTCATGGGTTCACCCCTGAGGCGCGGCGCGCCTTCCCCGCAAGGGGCGGCTCACGGAAGCCCGGCCAGGCCGGTTCCACGGGAGCCGGCGCCGGGGACCTTGGTTGAGGCATCGGTCGATGGTTCGCGCTCAGTTTTCTTTCGACGCTTCCTTGCGCTCGGTCTGCGTCTTGCTGACGGCCACCGGCAGCCCCTTGAGCTGGTTCAGCGCCTGGATCAGCTGGAAATCCTTGTCGGATCCGTACTCGGGCAGCTTGCGCTCGGCCACGGGCTTCTTGGATTCGTCCTCCAGCTTCTTGATGGCTTCGTCGCGGGCCTTTTCGCGTGCCTCGTCCTTCTCCTCGGCGCTCTGGCCGTTGCTGAGGTGCTTGTCCAGGTCGGCCTCCCGCGTGCGCAGGGCCGAGAACAGGTTGCCGTCGGCCGTCTCGTCGACCAGCACGTCGGGCACGATGCCGCGCGCCTGGATGGAGCGGCCCGAAGGTGTGTAGTAGCGCGCCGTGGTGATCTTCAGGCCGGTGTCAGGCCCCAGCGGACGGACCGTCTGCACGGAGCCCTTGCCGAAGGTCTGGCTGCCCATGATGGTGGCGCGCTTGTGGTCCTGCAGGGCGCCGGCCACGATTTCGCTGGCCGAGGCCGAGCCTTCATTGACGAGCACCACCAGCGGCACCTTCTTGAGGGCGGCCGGCAGGCGCCTGAGCGGGTCACTGCTGCCGCGGCGCTGGTAGAACTCCGGCGCGGCCTTGAAGGTGAACTTGCTTTCGGGCAACTGGCCGTTGGTGGAGACCACGGTCACGTTCTCGGGCAGGAAGGCGGTGGAGATGGCGACGGCGGCATCGAGCAGACCGCCCGGGTCGTTGCGCAGGTCCAGCACCAGGCCCTTGAGGGCCGGATCCTGCTTGTAGAGCTCGTCCAGCTTGCGCACGAAGTCATCCACCGTGCGCTCCTGGAACTGGCTCAGGCGGATCCAGGCGTAGCCGGGCTCCACCATGCGTGCCTTGACCGACTGGGTCTTGATCTCCTCGCGCGTGATGGTGACGGCGAAGGTGCGGTTCTCGTCCTTGCGGAAGATCGTGAGGACGACCTTGGTGTTGGGCTCCCCGCGCATGCGCTTGACGGCTTCACTGAGCGTCAAACCCTTGACGGCGGTGTCGTCGATCTTGGTGATCAGGTCATTGGTCTTCAGGCCGGCGCGGAAGGCGGGCGAACCTTCGATGGGCGACACGATCTTGACCAGGCCGTCCTCCTGCGTGATCTCGATGCCCACGCCGACGAACCGGCCGCTCGTCCCTTCGCGGAATTCCTTGTAGGACTTCTTGTCGAAATACTGGGAGTGCGGGTCGAGGCTGGAGACCATGCCCGAGATGGCGTCGGTGATGAGCTTCTTCTCGTCCACCGGCTCCACATAGTCGGTCTTGATCATGCCGAACACGGCCGCCAGCTGCTGCAGTTCCTCCAGCGGCAGCGGCGCCACGGCATTGCGTGCGACCGTCTGCAACGAGACCGTGGTGAGCGCGCCCGCCACCACGCCCAGCGAGATCCAGCCGGCGATTTTCAGTTTCTGACCCATGGAAATTCCCTCTCCGCTTCAATATACACGGTTGGAAGCGAAATCGCCGCCGGGGTTCCGGCGGCTGGTGACAATTTGTTGTGCCCCCGTCGACGGCCGGCGGGCCTGCACGCGACCCGTAAGCAGGTGGGGCCGAAACGGTGCGCCGCAAGCGCCTTCGGTCAGGCCTTGCCCTGGGTGGCCACGGCCGCCGCCGCCCGGGCGGCGGCTTCGGCGTCACCCAGGTAGTAGTGGCGGATCGGCCGCAGCCCGGCGTCCAGTTCGTAGACCAGCGGGATGCCGTTGGGAATGTTCAGGCCTACGATGTCCTGGTCGGAAATGTTGTCCAGGTACTTCACGAGGGCGCGGATGGAGTTGCCGTGGGCGACCACCACCACGCGCTGGCCGGACTGGATGGCCGGGGCCAGGGTCTCGTTCCAGAACGGCAGCACGCGGGCGACGGTGTCCTTCAGGCATTCGGTCAGCGGTACCTGGTCCGGCTGCAGGGCCGCGTAGCGGCGGTCACCGCGCTCGCTGCGCGGGTCGCTCGGTTCCAGGGCCGGCGGCGGCGTGTCATAGCTGCGGCGCCAGACCAGCACCTGCGCATCGCCGTACTGCTTGGCCATGTCGGTCTTGTTCAGCCCCTGCAGGGCACCGTAGTGGCGTTCGTTCAGGCGCCAGTTCTTGACCACGGGCAGCCAGGTGCGGTCCATCTCGTCCAGCACGTACCACAGGGTATGGATGGCGCGCTTGAGCACGCTGGTGTAGGCCAGGTCGAAGTCGTAGCCCTCGGCCTTGAGCAGCTTGCCGGCCGACATGGCCTGGGACACGCCGGTGGGGGTGAGGTCGACGTCGGTCCAGCCGGTGAAGCGGTTCTCCAGGTTCCAGGTCGATTCGCCGTGGCGGATGAGCACGAGTTTGTACATGGTGTGAGGCGGGGATGGCAGTTGGCAGGGGTGCTGCGGGGGCTCTCAGGGGCGCTCCGGCAGCCGTCAACCCGTCATTTTAGAATTAGCGCTTTCCCCACCCTTACCGACCCTTCCAAGGAACATCGTGAAATTCATCGTTGACAACTGGCCGCTGATGCTGGTCGCCCTGACTTCGGGCCTGCTGCTGCTGTGGCCGGCCATCCGGGGCGCCGCTGGCGGCTCCCTGACGCCCAGCGCTGCCGTGCAGCTCATCAACCACGAAAAGGCCGTCGTCGTCGACGTCTGCGAAGCCTCCGAATACGCGGCCGGGCATGTGGCCGGTGCCAAGCACGTTCCCCTGGCGCAGCTGGCCAACCATTTGCCCGCTGTGGTCAAGAACAAGGACGTGCCCGTGATCTTCGTCTGCCAGAGTGGCATGCGCTCCAACAGCGCGGCCCGCATTGCCAAGGGTCTGGGCTACACCAAGCCCCTGTCACTGGGTGGCGGCCTGTCCGGCTGGCGCGCCGCCAGCCTGCCGGTTGAGAAAGGTTGAATCATGCAAACTGTCAAGATGTATACGACGGCGGTCTGCCCGTATTGCGTGCGCGCGAAACAGCTCCTCAAATCGCGGGGTGTGGACCAGATCGAGGAAGTCCGTGTCGACACCGACCCGCAGGTGCGCGAGCACATGATGGCGATCACCGGTCGGCGTACCGTGCCGCAGATCTTCATCGGCAGCACCCACGTGGGTGGCTGCGATGACCTGATGGCGCTGGACGCCCAGGGCGGTCTGCTGCCCCTGCTCAACGCGCCCTGAGACCGACCTCGCGCCTGACATAATCGGTCCTATCCGACCGCAAGCCCGCTCGGTGATCTCGCCGGCGGGCTTTGTTTTTTTGACCAGAAGGCAAGCCATGGCTGACATGCAAGAACCCGTTTTCCAGATCCAGCGCGTCTATCTCAAGGAGGCTTCGCTGGAGCAACCCAACTCGCCGGCCATCCTGTTGCAGAGCGAGCAGCCTTCGGTGGACATCCAGCTTGGCGTCGAAGCCTCGCCGCTGGCCGACGGTGTCTACGAAGTGGCCGTGACGGCGACGGTGCACACGCAGATCGCGGACAAGACCGTGTTCCTGGTCGAGGCCAAGCAGGCCGGCATCTTCGAGATCCGCAACGTGCCGCAGGAGCAGCTGGGCCCCGTCATGGGCGTGGTCTGCCCGCAGATCGTGTTTCCCTACCTGCGCAGCAACGTGGCCGACATCGTGCAGCGCGCCGGCTTCCCGCCGGTGCACCTGGCGGAGATCAATTTCCAGTCCATGTACGAGCAGCAGCAACAGCAGGGCAGCGAGATCCAGGTCCAGTAAGCCTCCCTGCGGCAGACAGCGATGAAGATCCTTGTGCTCGGCGCGGGTGCCTGGGGAACGGCCCTGGCCATGAGTGCCAGCCAGAACTCGCAGGTCCGCCACGAGGTCACGCTCTGGGCGCGCGATGCGGCGCAGGCGGCGGCGATGCAGTCGGCACGTGTGAATGCGCGCTATCTGCCCGGGCTGGGCCTGCCCGAGGGGCTGCGCGTGATCGACGGCCCGGCCGATGGTCTGGCGCGGCTGGTGCAGGGCCACGATCTGGTGGTCGTCGGCACACCCATGGCGGGCCTGCGGGGTGTGCTGCAGCAGATCCGCGACTTCGACCAGCCCGTGGCCTGGCTGTGCAAGGGCTTCGAGCCGGCCGACCATGGTCCCTATGGCCTGCTGGCGCACGAAATCCAGGCCGAGGTGGCGCCGCAGCTGCAGGCCGGCGTGCTCAGCGGACCCAGCTTCGCCCAGGAAGTGGCGCGCGGTCAGCCGACGGCGCTGGTGGCGGCCAGCCGCCATGCGGCGGTGCGCGAACGCCTGGTGCAGGCCTTTCACAGCCCGACGCTGCGGGTCTATGACAACGAGGACATCGTCGGCGTCGAAGTCGGCGGTGCGGTCAAGAACGTGCTGGCCATCGCCACGGGCCTGTGCGACGGCCTCCATCTGGGCCTGAATGCGCGCGCCGCGCTGATCACGCGTGGCTTGGCCGAAATGACGCGGCTGGGCGTGGCGCTGGGTGCGCGGGCCGAGACCTTCATGGGCTTGTCCGGCCTGGGTGACCTGGTGCTGACGGCGACCGGCGATCTGAGCCGCAACCGCAAGGTGGGCTTGCTGTTGGCGCAGGGCCAGACCCTCGAGCAGGCCGTGGCCTCGCTCGGCCACGTGGCGGAGGGCGTCTACTGCGCGCGCACGGTGGTGCAGCGCGCCCGTAGCCTGGATGTGGAGATGCCGATCGCCCAGAGCGTCGTCGCCTTGCTAGACGGGCGCGTGCAGCCGGCACAGGCGGTGGCGGCCCTGATGGGACGCACACCCGGCAACGAAATCCGCTGAGCGCGGACCTCAGGTCGCCGCGTCCGCTCCGTCGCGCGCGATGCGCGCCTGGATATGGGCGATGGCTTCCTCGACCTGGTCAACCAGGATCAGGCACAGATCACCCTCGCCCAGGCGGTCCATGGCGGTGTCGATGGCCAGGAACTCGCCCCGGATCTCGTGCACGTCGCGGGTGCGCTTGGCCTCGCCCAGACCCTCGCGCAGCAGCGCGATGACCTCGCCATCGGTGCGGCCGCGCTGGCAGGCATCCTCGAACAGCACGATCTGGTCGAAGGCGTCGCCCAAGATGCGGGTCTGCTCGCGGATGTCCTCGTCGCGCCGGTCGCCGGCACCGCTGATGACCACCGAGCGGCGTTTGGCCGGCATCGATTCCACCGCGCGTACCAGCGCCTGCATGGCGTCCGGGTTGTGGCCATAGTCGGCAATCACGGTGGCGCCGCGGTAGCGGAACAGGTTGAAGCGGCCTTGCGCGTTGTTGCTGTCGTTGTCGAAGCTGGCCAGGCCGCGGCGGATCGTGTCCCAATCCAGGCCCAGGGCCCAGGCGGCGCCGACGGCCGCCATGACGTTCTCTACCTGGAAGCCGATGGTGCCGCCCAGGGTCAGCGGCACGTCGGCCAGTGGCAGGCGATGTTGCACCGAGTTCTCGGCGGCCACAAGTTCGCCGTTCTCCACATACACGGCCCGCTTGCCTTGCGCGAGGTGCGTGGCCACGACGGGGTGATGCCGTTCCATGGCAAAGAAGGTGACCTTGCCGCTGCGGCAATGGCTGGCCATGGCGGCGACGATGGGGTCGGCGGCGTTCAGCACGGCGCTGCCCTGGTCCGCGATGTTCTGCACGATGACGCGCTTGAGCACCGCCAGATCTTCTACCGTGGTGATGTAGTTCAGGCCCAGATGGTCACCTGCCCCGACGTTGGTGACGACGGCGACGTCGCAGCGGTCGAAGGCCAGGCCTTCGCGCAGCATGCCGCCGCGTGCCGTCTCCAGCACGGCGGCGTCCACATCGGGATGCTGCAGCACATTGCGGGCACTCTTGGGGCCGCTGCAGTCGCCGGTGTCGATGCGCTCGCCGGCGATGTAGACACCGTCGGTGCTGGTCATGCCCACGCGCAGCTGGTTCTGAGTCAGCAGATGGGCGATCAGGCGTACCGTGGTGGTCTTGCCGTTGGTGCCGGTCACGGCCACCAGCGGGATGCGGCCGTTCTCCTGCTCGCCGAACATGGTGGAGATGATGGCCTCACCGACGGGGCGGCCCTTGCCGTACGAAGGCGAGAGGTGCATGCGCAGGCCGGGCGCGGCGTTGACTTCCACGATGCCGCCGCCGGTCTCCTCCAGCGGTTGCAGGATGTTGTCGCACACCATGTCGACGCCGCAGATGTCCAGCCCCACCATCTTGGCCGCGACGATGGCGCGGTGCGCCACTTCAGGGTGCACATCGTCGGTCACGTCGGTGGCACTGCCGCCGGTGGAGAGGTTGGCATTGTGGCGCAGCGAGACGCGGCGGCCGTTGGCCGGGACCGATTCCGCATCCAGGCCCTGGCCGGCCAGGCAGGCCAGGGCAATATCGTCAAAGCGGATCTTGGTCAGCGAGGTGGCGTGGCCGCTGCCGCGGCGCGGATCCTGATTCACCTGCTCAACCAGCTGGCGTACGGTCTGCACGCCGTCGCCCACCACCGTGGGCGGATCGCGGCGCGCCGCGGCGACCAGCTTGTTGCCGACCACCAGCAGACGATAGTCGTTGCCCGGCAGATAGCGTTCGACCAGGATCTCGTCATCGTATTCCTGTGCCGCGGCGTAGGCCTTGAGCAGCTGTTCGCGGGTCGTGATGTTGACCGTCACGCCCTTGCCCTGGTTGCCGCTTTTCGGCTTGATCACCACCGGCAGGCCAATCTCGCCGGCAGCGGCCCAGGCCTCGTCGGCGGAGCGGATCTCGCGCCCCAACGGCACCGGTACGCCGGCGCTCGCCAGCAGCTTCTTGGTGAGCTCCTTGTCCTGGGCGATCGACTCGGCGATCGCGCTGGTCACGTCCATTTCGGCCGCCTGGATGCGGCGCTGCTTGCTGCCCCAGCCGAACTGGATCATGCTGCCCGAGGTCATGCGGCGATAGGGGATGCCGCGCGCCAGCGCCGCATCGACGATGGAGCCGGTACTGGGCCCCAGGCGTTCGTCCTCGTCCAGTTCACGCAGGCGCTCCAGCGCATTCGCCAGGTCGAAGGGCGTGTCTTCCAGCGCGGCGCGACACAGGTCCTGCGCCAGCTCCAGTGCCAGGCGGCCGACGGCCTCTTCGGAATATTCGACCACCACCTGGTACACGCCGGGTTCCACCGTGGGCGTGGTGCGGCTGAAGGTGACGGGACAGCCCGCCTGGGCCTGCAGGCCCAGCGCCGCCAGCTCCAGCACATGGGCCAGCGGTACGGTCTCATCGTGGCCGGTGGGGTTCAGCGGCAGGATCTGCGGGAAGCGCGCACGCAGGCGCAGGCCGAAGTTCTGGCGGGCGCTGAGCTCGCATTCCGCCGGCGTGCAATGGACGACGGCCTCGATGGCGGTATGGTGGCTCCACAGATTGGGGCCGCGCAGGGCGCGGATGCGTGTGACGTCCATGAGGCTTAGTGGTCTTTCAGGTCGGCCTTGAAGGTGCGCAGGCCAGCGCCTATGAGTTCGGGTTTGACATCCAGCGCCCAGGCGGCGGCCACGGCCGCCATCACCATGTCGGGCTTGGCCGCCTTGGTCGGGCTGAGCGTGTCCAGCGCGATCTCGCTGATCTCCTCCATGCCCCTGGCCAGCACGATGTGCCGCTCGCGCAGGAAGACGGTGCGTTCCTCGTTGGTGCGGTGCTCGGCGATGGCCGGCAACTGGGCGTCGGAGCCGTAGAAGATGACCTTGCCATCGCACAGCGCGGCCAGCTCCACCACGCGCGGGTCGGCGGCATTGAGCACGGCGGTGCCGCTGGGCAGCACGACGTCGATCTGGGTGCGCACGACGTTGAAGAGCCGGTCGGCATCGTCGATGTAGAAGTCGGCCAGGTCCTCCAGCCCGTCCAGGTCGGTGACCACCCCCACCGTGCAGCGGTCGTACGCCAGCCCTTCGGACAGGAGGGCGCGATGCGTGTGTTCGAACACCGCGGCCTCCAGCGAACGGTTGATCAGCAGGCGCTGGCCGGTGTCCCAGTCGGTGGCATCGCGCGCCTCGACCTGGCGTGGCCCGAGGAAAAAGCCATCGCGGCAGGCCAGGCCGACCTGGGTGCCGTTGATGTGCAGCAGCCAGTTCACCAGCCGCGCGATGCGGGTCGTGTTGCGCGTGCCGGTGATGCCGACGATCGGGATGCGGCCCTGGTCCTCGCCGGGAAAGAGGTGTTCGACGATGGCCTGCCCCACATTGCGCGGCTGGCCTTCGGCGGGCTTGAGGTGCATCAGCAGGCCGGGGCCCGCGTTCACCTCGATGATGGCGCCGCCCTGCTCGGGCAGGGGGCTGGAAATGTCGGGCGTGACCAGGTCGATGCCCGCAATGTCCAGGCCGACGACGCGCGCGGCCAGCGCGGCGGCGGCCGCCACCCTGGGGTGCACCTGGTCGGTCACGTCATAGGCCAGGTCGCCATGGCGGCGGATCAGCACCATCTGGCCGGCCGGCGGGACCGAGTCGCCCGTGTAGCCCTGGCGCTCCAGCTCCAGCTGCGCGATCGGCTCCTTGGACAGGATCAGCGGCTCCAGCGGGAACTCTTCCTCCTCGCCGCAGCGCGGGTCGCTGTTGATCTGGCTGTCGATGAGCTGCAGGATGGTGGAGCGGCCGTCGCCGGTCACCGTCTGCTTCTTGCCGCGCGTGGCGGCCACCACCCGCTTGCCCACCACGAGCAGCCGGTGGGCCTCGCCCTCGATGAACTTCTCGACCAGCACGCCGCTGCCTTCGGCGTCGGCCGCGTGCCAGGCCTTTTCGATTTCCTCGCGCGTGCGCAGGTCGGTGAAGACGCCGCGGCCGTGGTTGGCGTCGGTGGGCTTGACGGTCACCGGTACACCGATGTCCTGGGCGACCTCCCAGGCCTGTTCCGGGCTGTCGACTTCCTGCCCTTCGGGCACCGGTACGCCGCAGGACTGCAGCAGTTCCTTGGTCAGCTGCTTGTCGCTGGCGATGCTTTCGGCGATGGCGCTGGTCTGGTCGGTTTCGGCGGTCCAGATGCGATGCTGGCGTGCGCCATAGCCCAGCTGCACCAGATTGCCCTCGTTGAGGCGGATGTGCGGGATGCGGCGGTCGGTGGCGGCTTCGACGATGTGCGCTGTGCTCGGGCCCAGGCAGAGGCGATCGCACAGCTCGCGCAGGCGGCCGATCGTGGCCCTGACGTCGTAGGGCCGGTCCTCGATGGCGGCCAGCAGCAGTTCGCGGCCCGCGTCCAGCGCGGCACGTCCCACTTCCTCCTGGCGCGTGCGGAATGCCATCTTGTAGAGACCATGCACCGAGGTCATGCGCGTCTTGCCAAAGCCCGTCTGCATGCCGGCCTGGCTCTGCAGCTCCAGGCAGACGTGCTCCAGGATGTGGCCGGCCCAGGTGCCCTCGCGCAGCCGCTCCAGAAAGCCGCCGGGCTCACCGACGCCACAGCGGTGATGGGACAGGCCGGGCAGCAACTGCAGCAAACGCTCGTAAAATCCGGCGATCGTGTTGGACGGGCGCTCTTCCAGTTCACCCAGATCGATCCAGGCCTCGATCACCGGCCGGTAGGTCCAGATGTTGGGCCCGCGCAGGTGGTTGACCCGCAGGAATTGAAGGTTGTTCTTGGTCATGAAGCTAGGCGGGGCGCGCAATCCGGCCCTGCGTTTGGCGTACTCACTGGCGGGGCCAGATCAGACTGAGGCTGCGGTGTGTCTCCAGGATGGCAGGCATAAAACGGGGACAATCGATACCAGCAAATCCGTACCCAGGTTCCGGACTCCATGACCATCGCAACCCCGTCAGCAGCCCTATTATCTTTCAGCGACGTCCCGGCCGAGTGGCTGGCTGAAATACGCAAAGAGCTGCGTGCCCATGAAAACGTTCAGGCGGTGCTGGAGGTTGACCTCGACACCCATCTGCACTTCGGCCGCGGCGTTCTGGTCGCCACCGACCAGCGCCTGCTGGCCCGCGAGCCGGGGCGCAGCGACTGGCAAAGCTGGGACTACCGGCCCGGGTTGACGCTGGCCCAGCACGACCACGCCGGCGTCGGCCAGCTGGAGCTGCTCGACGGCCAGGGCCGGCTGGCGCACTGGCGCTATACGCTGGGCCAGAACCTGCAGGCCACCCGCCTGGCCGACCGCGTGGGCCGGCAGTTGCGCAGCCTGAGCACCGGCCGGCCTGTGGCGCCGCCGGCCGCCCACGAGTGCCCGACCTGCAAGGCCCCGCTGGAGCCCGGGCAGGACGAGTGCCCGATCTGCGCCAAGGTCATCCACACGCCGCCGTCGACCTGGACGCTGCTGCGCCTGTGGCGCTTTGCCCGCCCCTACAAGGGCCAGCTGCTGCTCGGTTTCGTGCTTACCCTGCTGGGGACCGCGGCCAGCCTGGTGCCACCCTATCTGACGATGCCGCTGATGGACGACGTGCTGGTGCCGCTGGAGGCGGGCAAGGACATCGATCTCCGGCTGGTCTGGTTCTACCTGGGCGGGCTGTTGCTGTCGGCGCTGGCGGCCTGGGGCCTGAGCTGGGCCAAGACCTACATCCTGGCCCTCGTATCCGAGCGTATCGGCGCCGATCTGCGCACCACCACCTACGATCACCTCTTGCGCCTGTCGCTGGAGTATTTCGGTGGCAAGCGCACCGGCGACCTGATGGCGCGCATCGGCAGCGAGACCGACCGCATCTGCGTCTTCCTCTCGCTGCACCTGCTGGATTTCCTCACCGACCTCATCATGCTGCTCATGACGGCGGCCATCCTGTTCTCGATCAACCCCTGGCTGGCCGTGGCCACGCTGGTGCCGCTGCCCTTCATCATGTGGATGATCTCGGCCGTGCGGCACAAGCTCAAGACCGGCTTCGAGAAGATCGACCGGGTCTGGTCCGAGGTCACCAGCGTGCTGGCCGACACCATCCCCGGCATCCGCGTGGTCAAGGCCTTTGCCCAGGAAAAACGCGAATCGGCGCGTTTCTACGAGGCCAACCGCCAGAACCTGGCGGTCAACGACCGCATCAACCGCATCTGGTCCTTGTTTTCCCCCAGCGTGTCCTTCCTGACCGAGGTCGGCCTGCTGGTGGTCTGGGGCTTCGGGGTCTGGCTGGTGGCGCACGGGCAGACCACGGTGGGTGTGCTCACCGCCTTCATCGCCTACATCAGCCGCTTCTACGGGCGCCTGGACTCCATGAGTCGCATCGTCTCCTGGACCGAGCATTCCGCCTCGGCCACCAAACGCATCTTCGACATCCTGGACCACGTCTCCAGCGTGCCGGAACCGGCGCAGCCGGTCCATCTGGGCCAGGTACAGGGGCGCATCGAAGTGCGCAATGTCGGCTTTCGCTATGGCAATCGCGAAGTCAACCGCGGCATCAACCTCACCATTGAGCCCGGCCAGATGGTGGGCCTGGTGGGGCACAGCGGCTCGGGCAAGAGCACGCTGGTCAACCTGATCTGCCGCTTCTATGACGTGACCGAGGGTTCGATCCGCATCGACGGGGTGGACATCCGCACCCTGCCGGTGGCCGAGTACCGGCGCAACATCGGCCTGGTGCTGCAGGAGCCCTTCCTGTTCTTCGGCACCATCGCCGAGAACATCGCCTATGGCAAGCCCGACGCGACACGCGAGCAGATCATGGCCGCGGCGCGCGCCGCCCATGCCCATGAATTCATCCTGCGCCTGCCGCAGGGCTATGACTCCATCGTGGGCGAGCGCGGGCAGGGCCTGTCCGGCGGCGAGCGCCAGCGCATTTCCATTGCCCGCGCCCTGCTGATCGACCCGCGCATCCTGATCCTGGACGAAGCCACGGCCTCGGTGGATTCCGAGACCGAGAAGGAAATCCAGAAGGCACTGGACAACCTGGTGCAGGGCCGCACCACCATTGCCATCGCGCACCGTCTCTCCACCCTGCAGCGTGCCGACCGGCTGGTGGTGCTGGACCGCGGCCAGGTGGTGGAGGAGGGCAGCCATGAAGAGCTGATGGCACGCGAGGGTGCCTACTACAACCTGTACCAGGCCCAGGCGCGCAACGTGGACACCGATCTGGACGATGCGGACAGCCGGCCCGATGCCGAGCACAAGGACGACGCCAAATGAACCCGCGCCCCATCCTCAACCTGACGCAGACGCCCTGCACCCTGGCGCGCAACGCCTGGGGCAAGCTGGTGCTCACCCTGCCGGATGGCACCGCGCGGGAGGGTGTGGCGCCGGTGCGCGCCTTTCCCATCCAGGCGCCCGAGCGCGACATCTCCCTGCTCGATGCCGACGGGCACGAGGTCGCCTGGGTGGACGAACTCGCGCGCGTGCCGGAGCCGGCGCAGGGCCTCATCCGCGCGGCGCTGGGCGAGCGCGAGTTCATGCCCGAGATCCGTGCCATCCTGAGCGTGAGCACTTTTTCCACGCCGTCCACCTGGCGCGTGCTCACCGATCGCGGCGAGACCAGCTTTGTCCTCAAGGGCGACGAGGACATCCGCCGCCTGGCGGGCCATACCCTGCTGGTGACGGATTCCCATGGCATCCAGTTCCTGATCCGCGACATGACGGCGCTGGACCGTGACAGCCGCCGCCTGCTGGATCGTTTCAAGTAGGCACGCCACGAACCCTTGAACAACAACCGGCTCGTACCCATACTTCCAGCAGGAAAGCCATGATGAATACCGCCAGCCAAGTGATCGACGTCGAATACGAGCAGCCCGAGGCCGCGCGCGGCGACGGTGCGGTTTGTTCCACCCACCACGCCTGGGCGCGTGTGCCCGCCGAGCCGGCGCCGGCCGAACGCGCCGCCCTGCAGGAGCGCATTCGCCGCCTGCTGAAGGAAAAGAACGCGGTGATGGTCTCGCACTACTACGTGCACCCGGACCTGCAGGATCTGGCGGAGGAGACCGGCGGCATCGTCAGCGATTCGCTGGAGATGGCGCGTTTCGGCCGCGACCATGCGGCGCAGACGCTGGTGGTCTCCGGCGTGCGCTTCATGGGCGAGACGGCCAAGATCCTGTCGCCCGAAAAACGCATCCTCATGCCCGACCTGGACGCGAACTGCTCGCTGGACCTGGGCTGCCCGATCGAGGAGTTCAGCGCGTTCTGCGACGCCCATCCGGACCGCACCGTGGTGGTTTATGCCAACACCAGCGCGGCGGTGAAGGCGCGCTCGGACTGGCTGGTCACGTCCAGCTGCGCGCTGGACATCGTGCGCGCCCTCAAGGAGAGGGGACAGAAGATCCTGTGGGCGCCGGACCGGCACCTTGGGGCCTACATCGAGCGCGAGACCGGGGCTGACATGGTCATGTGGCATGGCTCGTGCATCGTGCACGACGAATTCAAGGCCTTCGAGCTGGAGCTCTTGAAGAAGGAGCACCCGAAGGCCAAGGTGCTGGTGCACCCGGAGTCACCGGCAGCGGTGATCGCGCTGGCCGACGCGGTGGGTTCGACGTCGGGCATCCTCAAGGCGGCGCAGGAGATGGATGCGCCCGAATTCATTGTCGCCACCGACAAGGGCATGATGCACAAGTTGCGCACGCTCAACCCGGGCAAGACCTTCCTGGAGGCGCCCACGGCGGGCCAGAGTGCCACCTGCAAGAGCTGCGCGCATTGCCCCTGGATGGCGATGAACAGCCTGGCCGGCGTGGCGCAGGTGCTGGAGACGGGTGTCAACGAGATCCACGTCGATGCGGCGCTGATCCCGCGCGCCCGGGTGCCGATCGACCGCATGCTGGCGTTCACCGCGGCGCTCAAGGCCGGCAGGCCGACCGGCGGGCTGGTGCCCGATATCGGCGCCGCTTGATGGGGCGGCGGGGCGGGCCGTGGGCATAATGGCCCCGAAGGAGCAGCCCACCATGTCCCGCAACGTGCTTGCCGTCTACCCCGGCACCTTCGACCCCATGACGCTCGGCCACTCGGATGTGGTGCGCCGCGCGGCGCAGCTGTTTGACCGTGTCATCGTCGGCGTGGCCGTGGCGCACCACAAGAAGACCATGTTCACACTCGACGAGCGCATCGAGATGGTCCGCGAGGTCATGCAGGACCAGCCGAATGTGACGGTGGAGAGCTTTTCCGGCCTGCTGCGTGACTTTGCCGTCGGACGGGGGGCCAAGGTCGTGATCCGCGGCCTGCGTGCCGTGACCGACTTCGACTACGAATTCCAGC
The DNA here is from genome assembly GCA_021845965.1 of Pseudomonadota bacterium. Classification (GTDB taxonomy): domain Bacteria; phylum Pseudomonadota; class Gammaproteobacteria; order Burkholderiales; family Burkholderiaceae_C; genus Hylemonella. The sequence continues at coordinate 253,928 of JAJZUZ010000001.1, forward strand.
TCGCCGGCATGAACCGCAGTCTGATGCCCGACGTCGAGACCGTGTTCCTCACGCCCGGCACCAGCTACCAGTTCATCTCCAGCACGCTGGTGCGCGAGATCGCCACCCTGGGCGGCGAGGCAGAGAAATTCGTCGACCCGGCGGTCGCGCGGCGGCTGGCCGCGAAGGTCGGACAGCGCTAGCCACCCGAACGGCGTGCTGCAACAGGCCGCTGGCGGCCGGAAAGGAAGCGCATGAACGAGCGCCTACGCGAGCTGCTGGCCCAGATGGCTGCGCTGGACGACGAGCTGCGCACGACGCTGCAGGAGCATGAGCAGCAGGTGGCCTACAAGATCCACGGCAAGCGCGTCGAGTTCGAGGCCTCGGTCCAGGCGGCGCACCGGCGCCTGCGGACCAGCTTCATCTACTGGGTCTTCAAGGACCGCCCCTTGAACCTGCTGACGGGGCCGGTGATCTACAGCATGATTGTCCCGCTGCTGCTGCTTGACCTGTGCGTCACGCTTTACCAGCGGATCTGTTTTCCCGTCTACCGTATCGCCCGGGTGCCGCGCGGCGCCTATTTCGTCTATGACCGGCGCCAGCTCGGCTACCTGAACTTCATCGAGCGTTTCCACTGCGTCTACTGCTCCTATGCCAACGGCCTGCTGGCCTATGCCACGGAGATCGTCGCGCGCACCGAGCAGTACTTCTGCCCCATCAAGCACGCGCGCAAGGTGCTGGGCCGGCATGCCCGTTACGAGCACTTTCTGGCCTTCGGTGACGCGGTCGACTATCCGGCGCGGCTGGAGGCTTTCCGCCGGGCCATGGAGGCGCGGCCGCAGGGTGTGTCCGACGCCCCTGTTTCAAAGTGAAACGGTCACCGGGCTGCCACGCACGCGCCGCATAATGACCGCATGACCGAGCTGATCCTGATACGTCACGGCGAGACCGACTGGAACCGCGAGCTGCGCTTCCAGGGCCAGCTGGACGTGCCGCTCAACGCCACCGGGCTGGAACAGGCGCGCCGCGTGGCGGAGCGCCTGGCGCAGGAGTCCATGCACTTGCTGGTGAGCAGCGATCTGCAACGCGCCTTGCAGACGGCCCAGGCGGTGGCCGGCCGGGTGCAGGCGCCCGCGCCTCAGCTGGATGCGGCCTTGCGCGAGCAGCACTTCGGCATTGTCGAGGGCTTGCAGGTGGCGGACATCAAGACCCGCTACGCGGACGCCTGGGCGCAATGGGTTCGTTTCGAGGCCGACTTCGCCTTCCAGGGCGGCGAAAGCACCCGCGCTTTCCACGCCCGTGTGCTGGCGGCGGTGCGCGCGCTGGCCCGGCAGCACGCCGGGCGGACGCTGGCGGTGGTCACGCATGGCGGCGTGCTGGACATGGTCTACCGCAGCGCGCTGGGTCTGTCGCTGTCGGGGCCGCGCGTGAGCGAGATTCCCAACGCCGGCCTCAACCGTGTCAGGGTGCACGGTGAGATGATCGAGATCGTCGACTGGGCCGATACCCGGCATCTGGCGGATCTGCCGCCGCAGCCCGTGTATGACCAGCAACGCCTGGCGCGCGAACGCGCGGCCGCCGCATCCGACGCAGCCTGAGCCGCCTCAGGGTTTTTCCCGCGGGGGATAATCGGGCGCCATGGCCCTGATGATCACCGACGAATGCATCAACTGCGATGTCTGCGAGCCCGAGTGCCCGAACGAGGCCATCTACCTCGGCCGTGAGATCTACGAGATCGACCCGCAGCGCTGCACCGAATGCGTGGGGCACTACGACGAGCCGCAGTGCGTGCAGCTCTGCCCGGTGGCCTGCATCCCGGTGAATCCCGCTTTTGTCGAAGACCGCGAAACGCTGTGGCAGAAGTTCCGGCGTTTGCAGGCCGAGGCCCAGGCATTGGCGGCGGGCCGACCGCCTGGCGCCTGACGCGTCCGCTATTTCTGTTCTTGCTTGGGCTTGGGGGCCGGCTGCGCCTTGTAGGCCGGGATCTTGTTCTTCGCGTGCTGGTTGCCGGTCTTCTCCGGTTTCGGCTTGCGGCTGGCCTTGGCGGCTGCCGCGCGCTGCGCCTGGTCGGCCTGTTGTGCCGCACGTACCGCTGCCTCTTCCTCCTTGACGCGTTGTTTCTCCAGCGCGTCCGCGACGCGGCGTTCGTGCTGCGCGCCCTGCTGGGCTGCTTTTTGCTGCTCTGGTGATCGGGGGTCCGACGCGTCGACGGCGTTTCCGCCCGGGCAGGGCTGCTGGCTGTAGCTGTTGCCGCAGCGGTAGACCGTCTGTGCCGACGTGGCGGTCGCGAGGCACAGGAGCACGACGGCGATGAGGTGTGACAGCGTTTTCATGCAGATTCTCCTTCTTTGGGGGGCAGATTTGCGGGCCGCGGCGGCTTGGGCCGGGGCGGTTTGCTGGTGTGGATCAGCATCGTCGCCTTCTCCATCTCGCCAGCCAGCAGATCGGGCAGGGCCTTGAGGGAGCGGTCTATGCACTCCGCGATGGCCGTACGGTGTTCGGGCGAGGGCTTCTTCAAGACCCAGTTCACCACCTCCGCTTTCACGCCGGGGTGGCCTACGCCGATGCGCAGGCGCCAGTAGTCGTCGGTACCCAGCTGCGCGTGGATGTCGCGCAGGCCGTTGTGGCCGGCGTGGCTGCCGCCCAGCTTGAGCTTGACCTGGCCGGGCACGATGTCCAGCTCGTCGTGTGCGACCAGGATTTCGTCGGGCCGGATCTTGAAGAAGCGTGCCAGCGCCGCCACCGACTTGCCGGAAGCGTTCATGAAGGTCTGTGGCTCCAGCAGCCAGACGGTCTGCCCCTTGATCGAGGTGCGTGCGACCAGGCCGTGGTAGCTTTTGTCCATGGCCAGGCCGACCTTGAGTTCGCGCGCCACGGCGTCCACCCACCAGAAGCCGGCGTTGTGGCGGGTGGCCTCGTATTCGGGCCCGGGATTGCCCAGGCCGACAAACAGTTTGATCATGCGGCGATTATCACGGGATCGATGGGCGAAAAAAAACGGCCCACCGAAGTGGGCCGTTTCTGTGAGCCGTGCGGCTTACTTCTTGGCGGCAGGTGCCTTGGCAGCCGGGGCGGCGGCGGCCGGTGCGGCTTCGGCCGCGGGGGCTGCGGCCGCCGATTCTTCCGCGGCCGTGGTCACCACGGACACGATCACCGGGTTGGCCTTGCCATGGGTCACGGCGGTGACGCCCTTGGGCAGCTTGATGTCGGCCAGGTGCAGGGAGTCGCCCTTTTTCAGGCCGCTCAGGTCCACCGCGATGAACTCGGGGAGGTCCTTGGGCAGGCAGGAGATTTCCAGTTCGGTCACGACGTGGTTGACCAGGCACAGGTCCAGCTTGACGGCCGGGGAGTTCTCCTCACCGCTGAAGTGGAACGGCACCTTCATGTGCAGCTTGGTATTGGCGTCCACGCGCTGGAAGTCGATGTGCAGCACCAGGGGCTTGTAGGGGTGCATCTGCACATCGCGCAGCAGCACCTGGCTGGACTTGCCGTTCAGTTCCATCTCCAGGACGGACGAGTGGAAGGCTTCCTTCTTCAGGGCGTGCCACAGGGCGTTGTGGTCGAGCTCGACCAGTTGCGGCTCGCTGCTGCCACCGTAGACGATGGCGGGCGTGCGGCCCGTGTTGCGCAGGCGGCGGCTCGCACCCGTACCTTGCTTGGCGCGCTCAAAAGCGACGAATTTCATGGTTCACTCCAAAAGGAATCCACCGCGACCAGTGTGATTCCGGTTCAACAAGGCCCGCAGCAGGATTGCGTGCGGGCCGGCTTCTGCCTCAGAACAGGTCTTCCTGCTCCGAGAACAAACTCATGACCGATTCGCCCTTGGCGATACGGTGGATGGTCTCCGCAATCAGCGGAGCCACATTCAGCTGGCGGATCTTGGGGCAGCCGGCGGCGGCCGGGCTGAGCGGGATGGTGTTGGTTACCACCACCTCGTCCAGGGCCGTGCCCTTGGACAGGCGCTCGATGGCCGGGCCGGAGAAGATGGGGTGCGTGCAATAGGCGTAGACCTTCTTGGCGCCGCGCTCCTTGAGCACCTCGGCTGCCTTCACCAGCGTGCCGGCGGTGTCGATCATGTCGTCCATGATGACGCAGTTGCGGCCCTCGATCTCGCCGATCACGTGCATCACTTCGCTCACATTGGCCTTGGGGCGGCGCTTGTCGATGATGGCCAGGTCGCAGCCCAGCTGCTTGGCCAGCGCGCGGGCGCGCACCACACCGCCGACGTCGGGCGAGACCACGATCAGATCCTCGTACTTCTTCTGGCGCAGGTCGCTCAGCAGCACGGGCGAGGCGTAGATGTTGTCGACCGGGATGTCGAAGAAACCCTGGATCTGGTCGGCGTGCAGATCCATGGTCAGCACGCGGGCCACGCCCACGGCCTGCAGCATGTTGGCCACGACCTTGGCCGTGATCGGCACGCGCGTGGAGCGCGGGCGACGGTCCTGGCGAGCGTAGCCGAAATAGGGGATGACGGCGCTGATGCGCTCGGCCGAGGCGCGCTTGAGCGCGTCGACCATGATGAGCAGCTCCATCAGCGAGTCGTTCGTGGGTGCGCAGGTGGACTGCACGACGAAGACGTCGCGGGCGCGCACGTTCTGGTTGATCTCGACCGTGACCTCGCCATCCGAGAAGCGGCCGACGGTGGCGGCGCCCAGCGAGATGCCAAGGTGTTTGGCGATGTCGGCGGCCAATGCCGGATTGGCATTGCCGGTGAAGATCATGAAATCCGGGGACGGAGCGACCTGCATGAACGATCCAGCGATGAGCGACTGTTAACCCAGAAAAATTTGGCAGGGGAGGAAGGACTCGAACCCTCGCATGCCGGAATCAAAATCCGGTGCCTTAACCAACTTGGCGACTCCCCTACACAGGTGGACAGCCGTGAACCGGCTACCCACCGAAACTATCGCTGGCCGCCCAACCCGCAAGCGGGTGAGCCTCCAGGCTGCAGCACATCCGGGCCTGCAGCGCGTCCGGCGCCTTCGGAACACGCATGTCGGGCGGTGCCCACGCAAACACGGCACTTCCTGAGCCTGTCATCCTGCCGTCAAGTCCCAGACTGGTGAGCCAATCGAGGGCCTGCGTCACGCCCGGGCACAGCCGCTGGGCAACAGGCTGCAGGTCGTTGCGAGCTTCTCTGAGAAAAGCTTGCGGGTCTGCAGCAAAGCCTGAGATTGTAGCAGGAAAACTGTCGCGCCTCAAATCGGGCGCCGCAAAAATCTCGCGGGTATCCAGTCCGGCGCCCGGCTTGACCACCAGCACGTGGCGGCGCGGCAGCGTCACCGGGGTAATCGCTTCGCCGATGCCTTCCACCCAGGCGTTGTGGCCGCGCAGAAAAAACGGCACGTCCGCGCCCAGCTGCAGGCCGATGGCACAGAGCTGTTCCAGCGACAGGTCGAGTTGCCACAGGCGATTCAGCGCCAGCAGGGTGGAGGCGGCGTCCGACGAGCCGCCGCCCATGCCGGCCTGGGCGGGCAGGCACTTGTCGATGGCAATATGGGCTCCGCCTGTACAGCCGGTGGCGCCCTGCAGCGCACGCGCCGCGCGCAGGATCAGGTCGTCGGCCGGCAGCGGCGTGGTCAGGTCCTCGCGGCTGAGTTGGCCGTTCGGGCGCTGCTCGAAATGCAGGGTGTCGGCCCAGTCGATCAGCATGAAGACCGACTGCAACAGGTGGTAGCCGTCGCCCCGCCGCCCCGTGATGTGCAGAAAGAGATTGAGCTTGGCCGGCGCCGGGATGTCGTAGAGCGACTGCATGTCCCGATTATCGGTGGCACGCCCTGGTGCTCACGGCTGCTCAAGGATCAGCCGCAACTCGGCCGCCGGCGCCGGCTGCTCGCGCCGTGCCAGCAGCCGCCCCTCATCCAGCTGCGACAGGTCGGCACGCCAGCCGTCGGCCTGGGCTGGCTGGCCCTGCAACCACTGGAAGAGTGCCGCAATGGGAATGGCGGTGCCGGTCGCCTCGGCCGCCAGCGCGTCGAGGGAGTCGAAGGCGCGCGTCTGGCCGTCGCTGCGCAGCAGGGCGATCCGGGGGCTCCAGCGCAGTTGCGCCAGTGTCGTGCCCAAGGGGGTGGACAGCAGCAGCTCGCCCGCCTCGGCCTGTCCGCTGAGCTCGAAGTTGGCGAAGTACGAGGTGGGCTCCGGGGTCTCCACGCGCAAGGCCAGGCGGCCGCGCCAGTACGCCGCGGGCTGGGCGCTGGCGGGCGAGGCTGGCGGCGGGGTGGCGCAGCCCGCCAGCACGGCGCCCAGCGCGCCCAGCAGCGCTGCCACAAGTAGGCGCTGCAGTTTCACGGCTTGACACGCAGGCGCTTGAGCGTCTCGACCAGGGTCTCGTTCTCGGGGTTGAGTTGCAGGCCTTCGCGCCAGACGCTCAGGGCCTGCTCACGCTGGCCCAGGCTCCACAGAACCTCGCCCAGGTGGGCGGCGATCTCGGCGTCGGGGCGGGCGCGATAGGCCTTTTCGAGGATGCGCTGGGCCTCGCTCCGGTTGCCGTCGCGGAATTCGACCCAACCCAGGCTGTCGTTGATGAAGGGGTCGCCGGGTGCGAATTCCAGCGCCTTGAGGATGAGCTGGCGTGCCTCGGCCAGCCGCACCCCGCGATCGGCCAGCGAATAGCCGAGCGCGTTGTAGGCGTGGTGGTAATCGGGCTTCTCGGCCATGATGCGGCGCAGGATGCGCTCCATTTCGTCCGGGTGCCCCAGTTTCTCGGCCAGCGTCGCCTGGTCATAGAGCAGGTCGTAGTCCTTGGGATCACGCTGCGTGGCTTCGGCCAGCAGGTCGTAGGCCTGCTGGTAGAGCTTGTTGTCGCGCAGCAGCTGTACTTCACTGGAAAGCTTCACGCGCGCATCCGCCGGCGAACGTTCGGGCAGCTTGCGGATGAGTGCGCGCGCCTCGTTGATCTTGCCCTGGCGCGCCAGGATGCCGGCACGCCGGCTCTGGGTGCGTACGAGATCCTCCGGGCTGTTGATCCTGGCCAGCCAGCTCTCGGCTTGTTTGTAGTCCTTGCGCTGCTCGGCGATCTGCGCCAGCGACAGGTAGGCCTGCGCCAGGGCCCGGTTGGATTCCTCGTGGGCACCGTTGCCGCGCCGCGCCTGCATCAGGTCCAGGAAGCGCTTGAGCGAGCGCTCGGCCGCGTCCAGCCGGTTGTCCTGCAATTCCAGCGTGCCACGGATGAGCCAGGCCTCCGCGTAATCGGGCTTCTCGTCCGTGACGAGTTGCACCTGGCTGCCGGCTTCGGCATAGCGCTGGGCATCGAGCAGCGCGCGTGTGTAGGCCAGTCGCACCTCCACCAGGGGGTGGCCTTCGAGGTATTTGCGTACGATGGTCTCGGCGCCCGGTTGATTGGGGGCCATCAGCACCAGCGCCAGCAGCACCGGCCCCTCGGCGCGCGCGTCCTGGGCCTGGCCGCGACGCGCGGCATCCAGCGCGCCGGCGGTGTCACCGGCTTCCAGGCGCAGGCGGCCCACCGAACTCCAGGCCGCGGCGCCATTGGTGCCATTGCCCAGGTACTCGGCCAGCGCCTGTTCCATGGCCTCAGCTGCCGCCTTCTTGTCGCTGCTGCGCGCGAAGTAGCGTGGCAGCAGCGTGATGGTGAGGGTGCGCTCGTTGGGATCGGCCAGGGCCACTTCGCGCTTGAGCGGCTCCACCGTCTCCGCCAGGCGGTTCAGGCCGATGAGGATCTGCAGCACGTAGCGGTTGGCTTCGCGTGATTCGGGTTGCGCCTGCTTCCAGGCCCGGGCGGCCTGCAGGGCCGATTCGCCGGCACGGGCCTCCAGCGCGATCTCGACCGCGCGCTGGTACAGGCGCGCATCGCCGGTCTTGCGGGCGGCGTCGAGCATGAGCGAGTAGCCGGTGCCGGCTTCGCCGCGCTGCACGCTCAGCTCACCCAGCAGCAGTTGGTAGAACAACTCGCCGTCCAGGGACGAGTTGACGGGGGCCGGCTCGGGCGCTTCGGGTGCCGGTGGCTGCGCGTGCGCAGCCAGGGCGCACGTCAGCAGCAGAGGCAGGAGACGTAGGCGTGAGAACATCGGACCATAATAATCCAAGCCTCCTTGCCCCCGCCTGACCAACCGCCATGCCCGAATTGCCCGAGGTCGAAGCCACGCGCCTGAGCTTTGCCGACCGCATTGCCGGTGCGCGCATCCTGTCCGCCACGACCGGCAAGCCGCTGCGCTGGCCCCTGGGCATTGCCCCGGCGCGTCTGGTGGGGCGCACGGTGCGTGGCGTGCGCCGGCGCGGCAAATACCTGCTGCTGGACCTGGACGCGGGGCTGCTGCTTGTGCACCTGGGCATGTCGGGCAGCCTGAGCTTTGCCCCCCACCTGCCGCCGCCCGGGCCGCACGACCATTTCGAGCTGGTGACCACGCGCGGCACCTTGCGTCTGAACGACCCGC